>JAYTDA010000182.1:0-2139 GCA_043736155.1 Paracoccaceae bacterium
CAGCCCGCCGATGATCTGGCCCCGGTCCGCCATCTTGGCCAGCGCCGCCGCATCAATCGTGGCCACCATATCGGGATCAACGGTTTCCACCGCAGCCAGAATGGCCACGCGCGGCTGGATCGTGCCCAGGGCCAGCGCGCAATCGATGGCGTTTTGCACGATATCCTTCTTGGTCGCCAGATCGGGGGCGATGTTGACCGCCGCGTCGCTGATCAACAGCGGGCGCGGATAGGTCGGCACATCGAACAAGAACACATGGCTCATCCGCCGGTCGGTGCGCAGGCCGGTGTCACGGTCAATCACGGCGGCCATCAGCTCATCGGTATGGAGCGAGCCTTTCATGATCGCATCGACAGCACCGGTGCGGGCCAATTGGCAGGCGGCATCGGCGGCGGCGTGACTGTGGGCGGTGTCGATGATCTCGACCCCGGTCAGATCCTCGCCTGCCTGCGCCGCTGCCGCCGTGATGCGGGCGACCGGGCCAATCAGCACCGGCAGGATCAGCTGCATCCGGGCCGCCTCCATCGCGCCGCGCAGTGACACCGCATCGCAGGGATGGACAATCGCGGTGCGGATCGGTGCATGGGCCGCGACCTGCACCAGCAGCCGGTCAAGCTGCGAGCGCTGTGCGGGGTCGGTCAACGGATCATCGGACACAATCACAGCCATGATGCTATCGTCTTATGGCGTGATTGCCACTTTGAACACCCCGTCGCGCTGGTTGGAAAACAGCTCATAGGCCGCTTCGATATCATCCAGCTTGTAACGGTGTGTGACCATCGCCCCCAGATCGACCCGCCCGGTTTCGATGATCGCCATCAGGCGGCGCATCCGTTCCTTGCCACCCGGGCACAGTGAGGTGACGATGGTATGATCGCCCAGCCCGGCAGCAAAGGCCGCGGCGGGGATGGTCAGATCGGTGGAATAGACCCCCAGACTGGACAGGGTGCCACCGGGGCGCAGCACGCGCAGAGCGGATGCGAAGGTGCCCTGGGTGCCCAACGCCTCAATCGCCACATCAACACCGCGCCCGCCGGTCAGGCGCATGATCTCCTCGACCGGATCGACCTTGCTGAAATCCACCACGAAATCCGCGCCCAGCCGTTTCGCCATCGCCAGCCGGTTAGGTAGTGCATCAACCGCGATGATCGTTGATGCCCCCATCAGTCTGGCGCCCGCCGTCGCACAGAGGCCAATCGGCCCCTGGGCAAAGATCGCCACCATGTCGCCGATCCGGACTGCGCCCCGTTCCGCGCCGCTGAACCCGGTCGACATGATATCGGGGCACATCAGCACCTGCTCATCGGTCAGGCCTTCGGGGATCGGGGACAGGTTGCTCATCGCGTCGGGCACCAGCAGATATTCGGCCTGCGCCCCGTCGATGGTATTGCCGAACTTCCAGCCGCCCATCGCCTTCCAGCCGTGCGGCGTGCCATGCCCGTCCTGCGACGCCTGCCCGCACTGGCAGGCATTGGAATGCCCGCTGGGGGTGATGGCCCCCGCAATCACCCGCTGGCCTTCGCTGAACCCGGTCACGGCGGCGCCAAGTTTTTCGATGATGCCAACCGGTTCGTGGCCGATGGTCAGCCCCGGCACCACCGGATATTCGCCTTTCAGGATATGCACATCAGTGCCGCAGATCGTGGTGGTGGTGATCCGGATCAGCGCATCCAGCGGCCCGACCTCGGGGATCGGCTTGTCGTCGAGCACAATCCGGCCCGGTTCAACGAAAATGGCAGCGCGCATCATTGGCATAGGGTGGCTCCTTGGGGTTAATCGAAGAGTTTCAGGGTCTTGTCATGTTGATCTTGATGGGGCGACGTCAGGATAGCATTCGCTCAAGGGTTGTGCGGAGAACCCAGAGCATCTGCAGCCGCTTGCGCCACAGCCCCGCCGCCGCGATGTCTGTGTGGCCTTCTACTTTCACATCACATCCATTTCTTGCAGTCGACTCTAACAAAGAAGCCGTGGATCAAGACGCGTGAGCGCTGAACCTCGACCGAAAACCTCGTCCAACCAGTCAAAGACGACCGCGTGCAGCAACCGCAGATTATTGACCTGGCAGTGAGCGTCGGCCCCGTCGGCAGCGGTGAATTCCCGCACTGTCACGTCTATACCGCGCCGCTGCAGTTCTTGCGC
>JAYTDA010000183.1:0-4962 GCA_043736155.1 Paracoccaceae bacterium
GGAAATCGGTCCGGAAATCGCCCCAGGGGTGCCGTGGACGCGCAGTATCTCGGGGCCGGATCTGGTATTGGCGTTGAAATCAGGCAACTTTGGTGCCGAGGATTTCTTCCTGAAAGCCTGGACCCTGCTGGAAGCGGAGCTTGCCGATGCCTGAAGAAACCCGCATCCGGGACGAGATTTGCCGGGTCGGTGCGTCGCTGTTTGATCGCGGGCTGACGGCTGGCAGCAGCGGTAATATCTCGGTGCGTCTGGAGGATGGCGGCTGGTTGATGACGCCGACCAATGTTTCTCTGGGCGGGCTGGACCCGGCGCGGCTGTCGCGACTGGATGCGGCGGGGCGGCTGATGTCCGGCGATGCGCCTACGAAAGAAGCGTTCTTGCACCTGTCGATGTATGGCGAACGCAAGGACGCTGCGGCGGTGGTGCATCTGCATTCTAGCCATGCCACCGCCGTCAGTATGCTGCGCGATGTGGACCCGAATGATGTGCTGCCCGCCCTGACTGCCTATTACGTCATGCGGATCGGGAGGCTGCCCTTGGTGCCTTATTTTGCCCCCGGCGACCCCGATCTGGCGCATGCGGTTCGGGCTTTGGCCGGCGCTCATCATGCGGTTTTGCTGGCAAATCATGGCCCTGTGGTGGCCGGAACCAGCCTTGCCAACGCGCAATATGCCACCGAAGAACTGGAAGAAACCGCCAAGCTGTTTCTGATGCTGCAAAATCAAGCGCTGCGCTTGCTGACGCCCGAACAGATCGCCGATCTGCGCCGCCGCTTTAACCTGTCCTGACACACCCGGAGAATGACTATGACGCAAGAAAAGGTTGGTTTTGTTGGCCTTGGCCTGATGGGGCAAGGCATGGCAAAGAACATCGTTGAAAAGGGCTATTCGCTGATGGTGGTCGCGCATCGCAAGCGTGCAGCGGTTGATGATCTGGTGGCGCGAGGGGCCGTTGAAGCCGCATCTCTGGAGGATCTGGCGCGGAACTGCACAGTGATCCTGCTATGTCTGACCGGATCACCCGAGGTGGCTGCGGCGGTGGCTGCGATGAAGCCCGGTCTGGCACGCCGCGCGGTGATTGTGGATTGTTCAACCTCTGACCCGACCGTCAGTCTGCGTCTGGCAGCGGAACTGGCCGAGGTTGGCGTGGGTTTCGTCGACGCGCCCCTATCGCGCACCCCGAAAGAGGCTTGGGCGGGCACGCTCGATTGCATGGTCGGCGCGGATAAAGCGACCTTTGCTCGCGTACAGCCGATTCTGGCCACGTGGGCCGCCAAGATCGTGCACATCGGCGCGGTGGGCGACGGCCACAAAATGAAATTGCTGAACAACTTCCTGTCTCTGGGCTATGCGGCCTTGTATTCAGAAGCGCTGGCGCTGTCGCGCAAGGTGGGCATCCCGGTGGCGGAATTTGACAAGGTCATTCGCGGGGGGCGGATGGATTGCGGCTTTTATCAAACCTTCATGGGCTATGCCTTGGAAGGCAACCGCGCGGCGCATAAGTTCACATTGGGCAACGCTTATAAAGACATGCGCTATGTGGAATCGATGGCAAATGCCTCAACCGTTGCCACGCCGATGGCCAGCGCAGTGAAGAATTCCTTCGCTTTGGCAATGGCCACGGGCGGCGATGGCCCGGAAGATTATGTGCCGCACCTGTCGGATTTCATTGCCAAAGCCAACGGTCTTTGACGCAAAGGCCGCGCCCGCAATCAATCGGGTGCGGCTTATGTCACCTTGCCGCGCGCCACCACCGGCCAGATCGCGGCAGGCTCGCCCCCCCTCCAGCACATGCACCGCATCAAACAGATTGCTGACCACACAGGCATGGTTCGGCACGATGCGCAGCTTGTCGCCCACCGCAAGCCCGATCGGCCCGGCGCTGATCAGCCGTCCGTGTTCCTCCGACAACTGGTCAATCGCAATGTCAGGCCGCCCCAACACATGCCCATACCCCGTCAGCCCCAGCAGGTCCGAGGTCAGCGCCTTGCTGCCCGTGGCGATGATGGCCCGGTTGGCGCTTGGCACCGACACCACCGTTGCCAGCACGGACAGCGCGCAGTCGTCCCAAGGGCAGACCCCGCGCGCCACCAGCGAGCGGTCATTGCAAGCATGGGTTCCGGGCCGGTATTCGGTGGCAACCGGGGCATCCCCCGCCTGCATCATCGACGGCGTGCCACCCGAGGAAACCACCGTCAGCACCAGCCCGTCGGCCTCGATCAACGCTTTGGCCTGCGTCATGAAGGCTTGCACCGCTGCGGCACCATTCGCGGGCGGGTAGGTCATCAGGCCGTGCAATTGCAAGCCCGGCGCATCGGCAATCCGGCGGGCCAGGGTTGCGGCGTCGTGCGGCGTGGCCAGGCCGCAGCGGTCCGCGCCGGTGTTGCATTCCACCAGCACCCGCAGCGGCACCGGGGCACCCTCAAAAGCCGCCGACAGCCCGTCAATCACCGCGGATTATCCGCTACCACCGTCAACCGTACCCGGCCCGCCAAATCCCGCAGATGCGCCAGCTTTTCCGCGCCAAGGCTGTTGAAGGTGATCAACACATCCTTCAGCCGGCTGTCTGCCGCCACCATCGCCTCGGCTTCCGAGATTTTCTGGCAGGTGATGCCAACCGCCCCTGCCGCAAGCTGCATCAGCGCAATCTGCGGCAGTTTGTGGGTCTTGATATGCGGCCGCACAGCCATGCCGATCTGATCGCCATAGCTGTGAAACCGCGCAATATTGCGCCGGACCATGTCCAGATCGACCGGCACCGCCGGGGTATCAAGGGTCTGCAGCGCGTTGGTGGCCTGGGTCATCCGGGTTTCTCCATGACTGTGCGCGGCGGCGCAGGCGGAAACTTTGGCGTGCAGCGCCGGTGCGGTCAATGCCACCCGATGCCAGATGCAAAGCCTATGTCTGGCACGCATAAGCCAATTCTCGATGTAAACGCAGTTTGCGCCGCCATGCCGCGACGGCTGCTGTTGATTGTGGCGCCATTCCCGCAGATCATCGGTGACAAGCCGGCTCGGCCCTTGCATCGTGCCCCTGCCCCGCCGAACCAAATGACGCAACCGATGAAAGGAGGCGGATGGGATGGAAAGCCGTTGGCTTGAAGACTTTCTCAGCCTTGTTGATACCCGCAATTTCTCGCGCTCGGCACAGGCCCGCTATACCACGCAGCCCGCCTTCAGCCGCCGGATCAAAAGTCTGGAGGAATGGGTGGGCGCGCAATTGTTCAACCGCGCCACCCAGCCGATCACGCTGACGCTCTCGGGCGAACGCTTTCGCCCGGTGGCCGAAGACGTGCTGCGTCGCTTGTATCAGGGCCGGGAGGAGGCGCGGCGGATTGGCGATGTGTCGGCCAATACCATCCGCTTTGCCGCGACGCACAGCCTGTCGCTGAACTTCTTTCCCAGCTGGCTGCGGTCGCTGGAACTGCGCAGCCACACCTTTAACACCCGGCTGGATACCAGCCAGTTTCACGACTGCATCCACCTGCTGCAACGCGGCGGCTGTCATTTTCTGATCAGCTACACCCATCCCGATATTCAGATGCACCTGCCGCTTGAACATTTTGTCTCCAAGCTGGTGCTGCGCGATGAACTGGTGCCGGTGTCTTTGCCGGACAGCGCCGGTGAGCCGGTGGATCGGCTGCCTGGCACCGAAGATGATCCGGTGCATTATCTGGCCTATAGCGAAACCTCCGCCATCGGGCGTGTGGTGGATCAGATGATCAGCGCCGCACCAGAACCTTTGCACTTGCGCCGGGTGTTCGTGTCGCACATGGCGGCGGTGCTGAAAGCGATGAGCTCGGAAGGCCGTGGCACCGCATGGCTGCCCGCAAGCCACCTGACCCGTGAATTTGCCGATGGCTCGCTGGTGCCTGCTGGGGATGAACGCTGGAACATCCCAGTCGAGGTGCGGCTGATCCGGTCGCGCGATCCGCTGCCGGAAATGTCGGAAGAATTGTGGGCGTTGATCCCCACCGAAGAAGACACCACCTGGGGCTGATGCCTGGCTTGCATCGGGGCAGGCGCAAGCTGCATTGGCGGCACTGGCCGGGCTTGGCTAAAATGGCCAAGGCCGTGCCGCCCGCGCGGGCCTTGCCCTTGATCGGAGCCTGCCATGACCCTGCTTTCCACGCTGGAAACCCCCTGCCTGATCCTTGATCGGTCCCGGTTTGCCCGCAATGCCGCGCGAATGACCGCCCGATTTGCCAACAGCGGCGTGCAGTTACGCCCGCATATGAAGTCCGGTAAATCCATCGACGCGGCACGGATTGCGCTGGCAGGGAACTTTGGCGGCGTGACGGTTTCAACCCTGAAAGAGGCCGAATATTTCGCCGATCATGGCATTGAGGATATCACTTATGCCGTCAGCGTCGTGCCGGAAAAGATGCCGCGCATCGCCACGCTGATCAAGCACGGCGTCAGGCTGAGGCTGATCACCGATCAGTTGGCGGTGGCGCGGGATCTTAGCCTGCGGGCGCAGGCCGAGGGCGTCACGCTGGATGTGCTGATCGAGCTGGATTCCGGCGAACGCCGTGCCGGGTTGCTGGCGGGGGATCCTGCCGTGGTCGATCTGGGGCGGGCGCTGCATGACCTGCCGGGGCTGCGGCTGGCAGGGGTGCTGACCCATGCCGGCAACTCCTACCAATGCCGCACGCTGGCCGATATTCAGCAGGTGGCGGAGGGAGAACGTCTGTCGGCCGTCACCGCCGCCACGCAACTGCGCGCAGCGGGGCTGCCTTGCCCGGTGGTCAGTGTCGGGTCCACCCCCACCGCCACGCACGGGCTGTCGTGGGAAGGGCTGACCGAAATGCGCTGTGGCGTCTATATGTTCGGCGATGTGTTCCAGTCGGAAATCGGCTCGCACAGGTTGGAGGATATCGCGGTTTCAGTGCTGGCAACGGTGATCGGCCACCGCCCCGACATGAACAGCGCGCTGATTGATGCGGGCGGGCTGGCGCTGTCGA
>JAYTDA010000184.1:0-2094 GCA_043736155.1 Paracoccaceae bacterium
GGATGTCATTGCCGGCAAAAGACAACGGGCGCTCGATCGCCCCCGTTGCCGCGATGATCTTGCCCGCCCTGATCCGCCAGAGCCGGTGCTTTGGCCTGCCATCCCCCGGTGTGTGATCAGCGACTTTTTCATCGGCCAGCACATAGCCATGGTCATAAATCCCCGCCGCCATCGTCCGGGCATGAATTGTAACATTCGACATGGATTCAAGGGCATGTCGCGCGTTTCTCACCCAATCAGCAGCCGGGATTCCTTCAACCACGTCCCCGTCGACCGGCGCGCGACCACCAAAATCGGCGGTCTGCTCCAGCAGGATCACCCGTTTGCCCGCATGCCCGTTCGTCAGCGCCGCCTGCAAGCCGGCAATGCCGCCGCCTGCCACCAAAACGTCGCAAAACGCATAGGCATGTTCGTAGTGGTCGGCATCAGGCTCTTTCGGCGCTTTGCCAAGTCCGGCGGATTGGCGGATGAAAGGTTCGAACACATGTTTCCAGAAGGCGCGGGGGAACATGAAGGTCTTGTAATAGAACCCCCCCGGCAGGAACCGCGCGATCAGCGAATTGAGCGCGCCGATGTCATATTCCAGCGAGGGCCAGTGATTCTGGCTGGTGGCGGTCAACCCGTCGAACAGTTCGGTGGTGGTGGCGCGCTGGTTCGGCTCCAGCCGCCCGCCGGTGCCGAGATTGACCAGCGCGTTCGGCTCCTCGGCCCCCGACGCGACAATCCCGCGCGGGCGATGGTATTTGAAACTGCGGCCAACCAGCATCTGATCGTTCGCCAGCAGCGCCGAGGCAAGTGTGTCGCCCTGATACCCGCGCAGGCGCTTGCCGTTGAAGGTGAAAGACTGCGGGCGGCTGCGGTCGATCAGGTGGCCGCCTTTGGATAGCCTTGTGCTCATCTCAAAACCCCTTCCAATCGGGCCGCTTGGCGCGGATCTTGTCTTGCAGGTCTTGCGGGGGGGCCTTTGATTGCGCCGGATAGGTGCCGAACACCTCCAGAGTGGCGGTGTCGCGGGCGGCCAGAAACCACTTGCCGCAGCCAAAAGCGTGCCGCCAGCGTTCAAAATGCACGCCTTTCGGGTTCTTGCGGGCGAACATATACGACTCGAAATCGCCATCCGATGCGCCGGGGCCGAAGCGTTTCAGATGCGCCTCATAGCCAGGGGCAAGTTCGGTTTCATCTGCTTTCACCCCGCAGCAGGGGCATTCCAGGATCAGCACTTGGGTTCTCCAGACATGCAAACGGCGGGCGCCCTGGGGTGCCCGCCGTTTGCAGTGATCATATCAAAGGTCCGCGCGTTACGGATTTGCGGGTGCGGCCGGGTCCACAGGGGTGGCCGGGGCAGCGGGGTCAACGGTTCCAGCGTCAGGTGCGGGCGCAGCGTCAGGTGCTGCCTCGGGCGCGGTTTCAACCGGTGCGGCAGCCTCTGGGGTGACGGCAGGAGCGGGATCGACAGCCGGCACCGGGTCTGCCGGAACTGCGGTGGAATTGTCGATGGTGACAGCCGGCCCATTGGCAGGGGCAGGATCGTAGCTGAACGCCGCAATGGCGATGATCGCCACGACGATGAACACCAGTGCGACAAGCAGGCCAGCGCCAAGACCAGAGGCGGGAGCAGCGGCGATGGGCGGAACCGGCGGTACATCACTGCGCAGCGTGCTGCGGTAAGGATCGGGTTCCGGTTTGTAGGGAGGGCGATCTTGCGGTGCGAATTGGTCAGACATTCGATTGTCTCCTGAGCAAGGGATACTGGCCGAACAACGCACCGCGTGTCTGCATGGTTCCCCGCAGCCGCCCCGACCCGGTTGGTTTCCGCCGCCCCGATGCGGCCAAAGGAGGCAAGATCAAGGTTAAGGCCGCTGATTTTTCGAAGGAAAATCGTTGCGGACGGTGGCATGGCAGAGCGCCGTTTTCCTGACTGGTTCTGGCGCGAAGATTTCGCCATCCCCGGGAACACCGCGTCAACGGCATGGCGGGCGCACAAGATCAATGCGCCACCCCCGCCGCCACGCTTTCATCAATGAACCGCCCCTCGCGGAACCGCTCCATCCCGAAGGCCGCCGCCAGCGGTCCCGGTTCGCCCCTGGCCATCAG
>JAYTDA010000185.1:0-8000 GCA_043736155.1 Paracoccaceae bacterium
TACACAAAGCTACGTTGCCAAACGCACCATCGAAGGCAAAAGCAAGCGCGAGATCATTCGGTGCCTGAAACGCTACATCGTCCGCGAAATCTTCAGGCACCTTTGCCGACCAGAAACATTGGAATCCCAGTGTTGACAAATATGTGAGCTTCACAGGGGGCCGTTGTCCAATATAACACCTGCCACCTATCTTTATGGCCACATCTGGCGGCCGGGGCTCAGGGACTATTCAAAGGCTAATCCCCTTGGTTCCGGTCGCCTCGGATGTAGTGAGAGAGGGCCTCACGGCGGGCGTTGTGTTCCCTTGATGTTCCATAATACCCGCCCGTCGGAAATAGGATCGCCCCAGTCGCGTCAAGAATTCGAGCCGTGCTTCTTCGATGATGCGGCCTGCGGCGCGGTATCTCTTCAAGCGACGGTGGCCGGAGAGCTTTGTCTGCCCCGCCTGCGGCTGTCGCAAGGGCTGGGAACTGAACCGGGATCGGCCGACCTGGGAGTGCGCAGGCTGTCGGCGGCAGACTTCGGTGACGGCGGGAAAGATCTCGCAGTCCAGCCACCTCCCGCTGAAGACCTGATTTCTCGCTGCGCACCTTCTTGCCAGCCATTTCAATGCATGTCGGCGCTGTAGCTTCAGGCGCAGCGCCGGCTGGGCAGCTACAAGACCGCCTGGCTCCTCCTCCACAAGCAGCGCCGGGCGATGGTTGAACCCGGCCGCAGCCCTCTGCAGACGCTGGTCGAGATCGACGAGACGGAGCTTCCGTTCCGCTCGAAACACGATCCGGCGGGCGGCATGAAGGGCGGGCGCAGCCCGGTGGGCAAGATATTGATCGTCGGCACGGTGGAACTTTCCGCGCAGGGCGAGCCCTGCCGCATTCGTCTGGCGCATAACTCCTACGGCTCGGCGAACGCTGCGTGACTTCATCGCCCGACCGGTCGCGCCCGGCGCCAATGTCGTCAGCGACGGCTGGCTGGGCTACCGATAACCCGCCCGCGAACAGCCATGAGGCCCGCGTCGTAACGGGCCGGTAGGCGCATGAACTGCTGGTCTGGACGCATCGGGCCTTTTCCAATCTCAAGCGGTGGACCAGGGGCGTATTTCACTGCCTGCGCAAGATTCATGTCCAACGCTACGTCGACAAATTTCTCTTTCGCTGGAATCGCTGCCGCCATATGCGCCACGCTTTCGAACGTCTTCTGGGAAGCGGAATTGGCCTCGTCCCGCCACCTATCGCGATCAAGTCGATCAGCGCACCCTATTGCGTGACCCGGTGACGGCGCTGCCCTGATACCTTTCTAAGCTACGATCCGGATACCCACCCGCTTCCACGCAGAACCCCCTCGGCCCAAAGCATCAAGTTGCAAGACAATATGTGGCGGCGCCGGAAGGAAGGGGACAAGCCTTGGCCATTCATTTGCCAAACCCGAACACACTCATTTAGATCACTTGGCAGACGTAATATAACTCTCCGGCAGCCAGAAGAATAAGGCAACGAAGCCGAATGCTGTTGTCGGGTTAAATCCGATTGAAGCGAAACTGTGGTGAAACTGACCGCCTTTGACGTGGGGTTCACCAGTTTCCAGCCAATGCCCGGGTGGTAACGACCCCGGCCCAAGCCGACAACCCTGTCAACACCCCGCCCCAAACCGTGTCGATGGCGACCTGTTCGATCGACCAGTCCCGCAGCGTTGCATAATTGGTGAATTCATAGGTACCATAGGCCATAAGTCCCAACATCACGCCCCCAACCAGCGCTGACACAGGATGGTCGGCGCGCAAGGCCGGAACGGATACGAACCACAGTACGCCCATGACATATAACAGATAGAACAGGATGGCCGGAATGGCACGAACGGGTTCGACCAGAAGATGTGCCACATGCCGTTCGAACGCCGGCCGGATAAACAGCCGTAGCCCGATCAGATCAAGCGCGAACAAGATCGCCGCCGTCGAACAATAGAGGATCAGGATTTTCATTGGTGGGCCTTCTTTTTGACAGGTTGAACGGCGCGCAAGACAAGGGCCGCGATGCCAAGGACGGACAGCGCGATCACCGGCCAGTTCGGCCCTGACAGGTTTGCGGCAAGCACACCGATCAACGCCCAGATGACAGCAGCGGGGTAGCCCCATTCGGCAGGCCGGGCCGACTGGACGCTCAGTGCAACGGTCAGCACGCCGGCAAGGCAAATAATCGCGGCCCATTGCGCCGACATCACCGCGTAGCCACCCAGAGATACCCCAATTGCAACCCCGGTCGCCGCCGTCAGCCACCCGGCATAAAGCGCAA
The DNA here is from genome assembly GCA_043736155.1 of Paracoccaceae bacterium. Lineage (GTDB taxonomy): Bacteria > Pseudomonadota > Alphaproteobacteria > Rhodobacterales > Rhodobacteraceae > JANNRR01. The sequence goes on from JAYTDA010000185.1 coordinate 2,286, forward strand.
CCGGTCGCGCTTGCAGCCACGGCTGGCTGGAACCGACCCGCAGCATCGCAAGGATCGCCAGTGCGGCCATGCCCACAATCATCACAGTGGCCGCCAAAGGCGAAACATTGGCGACCGCTATCCAGAATGCGCCGATTATCAAGCTCGCCGCCAACGGGGGCCTCATCGCGCGCCAATCGGGATCATCGGCGGCGCGAAACAGGCCATACCCTGCGCCCACGATCAGCCACAGATAAATCACGCCCCAGATGGAAAAGGTATAACCCATTGGCTGAATGGGAGGATTTACTTGTGGAACCGGAAACTGATCAGCGTTAAACCCGCTGAATCCGGTCGTCAACAGCGGCGATATAGCGAAAGCCAGGGTTGCACCTGCTACCAGAATGGCAAGAAGCTTCGGGGGCATGGCGGGCTCTTTCTCAAAAAGGGTCATCGGGTCAACCGGCGCAGCAGCGGCAGCGATGCCCAATAGGGCAGGGCGCTCAGAAGTTTCAGCCCAAGGGTCAGACGGCGCGGGAAATGAATTTCGAAGCGCCGTGTATTCAGGCCTTTGATGATCGCGCGGGCGGCGGCATCCGGCTTCACCATCGCCGGCATCGCAAAATTATTGCGCTGTGTCAGACGGGTATCGACAAAACCGGGGCTGATCAGCCGCACGTCGATGCGGCCGGCCATCTCGGTGCGCAGCGATTGCGTCAGGCTGATCACCCCGGCTTTGGTCGCGGAATAGATCTGGCCATTCGGCAACCCGATATAGCCTGCCACGGACCCGCACAGTGCCAGTTGCCCGCCCAAACGCAGCACGACGGGGGCGATTTGTGCGACATGAAAACTGCCAGTCAGGTTGACCGCGATGATTGCTGCGGCGCTGTCAGGGTCAAGTTCAGCAACCCTGCCCGGATCATAGATCGCGGCCATGAGGATCACGCGGTCCAATGGCCCAAGTTGGGCAATCGTAAGGGCTGCCGCATCCAGACTGGCCCGGTCGGCCACGTCCAGCGGCACCGCGATATGACCGGGGCCAAGACCTGCGCAGACCGCCTCCAGTTTTGCCGCCGACCTTGCCGACAGAAGCAGTTGCGCCCCAAGTGCTGCCCATTCCTGCGCCAGCGCCGCGCCAATGCCCTCGCTGGCACCGATGATCCAGATCTTTTCCGGCTCAGGCATGTGACAGTTCCACCTGCACGACATCGGTTCGTCCCAAGGCGAAAGACGCCGTGCAAACGCCAAGGTAGTAACGCCAGCTGCGCAGGAAACGCTCGTCGAACCCCAGGCGCTTGATATGCCCGGATTTCCGGTCCAGATTTTCGCTCCAGATCGCACAAGTGCGCGCGTAGTCTGCGCCAAAGGCATGGGTATCGGTAACGGCCAACCCCGCAAGTCGGGCCTGCCTGGAGATCACGGCGTTTGACAGCAACATCCCACCCGGAAAGGTGTGGTGTCGGATATAGTCCGAGCTCTGCCGATAGATGTCGAAATAGCCGTCCGGCACGGTGATTGCCTGGATCAGCGCGCGCCCATGGTCCGCCAGCCGCGCCTTCAAGGTTGCGAAATAGACCGGCCAGTAACCCTCCCCGACCGCCTCGATCATTTCGATCGAGACGATGCTGTCGAAAGTGCCAGCACTTTTGCGGTAGTCCTGAAGCAAGATATCCGCACGTCCGTCCAGCCGCGCGTCGGCATAGCCCTTTTGGCTTGGCGAGATGGTCAGACCAGTCACATGGTGGCCTCTGTCGGCGGCTCTTTCGGCGAACCCGCCCCAGCCGCATCCGATTTCAAGCACACGCTCGGTGCCGGTCAGCCGGTTCAGCATCCGGTCATATTTGCGCTTTTGACCGCGCGAAAGGTCGCTGTCATCAGCCGTGAACATGGCAGAGGAATAGGTCATGCCCTCGTCGAGCCACATCTGATAGAACTCGTTTCCCACATCGTAATGCGCGCGGATGTTGCGCGCGGCCCCGCGCTGCGAATTCGCCCGTAGCAGGCGGTTCACGACGGCGAATTTCAGGCTGCTCCAGAACCCCGCATGGGCATAGTCCCGGAAATGGTCAATGTTTTTAAGGGCGACCTCGGCCAGATCGGCAATCGAGGGGGTATCCCAAAGCCCCGCAACATAGGTTTCGCCCAGCCCGATATCGCCCCGTGCGGCGATGGCGGTCACCACCGACCAGTCGTAAATCTGCATCTCGCAGGCGGGGCTGCCGTTGCCAAAATCATAAATATCGCCCTCGGGCGTGTGGAGCCGCAAGCTGCCGATCCTGATCTGGGCGCAGGTGTCCAGAAAATCGCGTTTGATGAACTTTGTCAGGAAAAGCATCAGGTAACCTCGGTTTCTGGCGGATTGGGGCGATGACGGTAGCGCGCGCCCTTCGCCCGAAGGCGCAGCGCCTGCCAATAGATCAGCCCGATGGTGCGCAACGCCCCGAACGGGTGGCGAAAACTGGCGCGCAGCAGCCCGGCACTGGTCAGCCGTGTTCTGGTGCCCGACAGGGTGGCCACAACACCTTCATCCCCATTGCGATGCAGAATGCGGATCGAGATTTGATCTGACCGGATGTCAAAGGCGAATTCATAGCCGCCGACGACATCTTGAAACGGCGAGACATGCAGGCATTTGGGCTTGGCTATCCACGTGTCACGTGTGATCGGCGCAAAATCAGGCTGATGGCACAGATAGGAATGCCGGTCGCCGAACGGGGTCGAAACCTCGGCAATCACGGCGACAAGCGCGTCGCCGTCCATCGCCAGCCAAAAGCTGACCGGGTTAAAGACATAGCCAAGAAACCGGGCTTGGGTCAGCAGCTTCAGCGCCACATGCGGGTTGGCAAGGCCTGCTCCCGACAGGGCGGCGCGGGCCCATGCCGAACCCTGCCCGGCCTTCGGGGGGCCGCAATGGTCGCAATCATGGACCGAAGCCAGATTGAACCGGTTGCGCGAAAACAGAAAGGGGCCGCCGGACGGGGCTTCGGCGTCGATCAGCACGAAATCCACACCATAGCGAAAGCCGTGCCGGATGGCACCGCGCCGCGCGTGTGTTGTCACCCCTCGGACATGTTCGGGCCAATATGTCATGCGTTTTGCCGGCCCATCAGACGCGCAATGCGCACCGCGCTGGCAAAGCCGTCCTCGTGAAAACCGTGCCGCGTATAGGCGCCTGCGAACCAGGTGTTGTTCTGGCCCTGCAACGTGGCCAACTGCCGTTGTGCACACAGCGCGCCCACATCGAACATCGGATGGCGGAAGGTGGTCTGGTCATAGATCAGATGGTCCGGCACCGCCTTGGCCGGGTTGAGCGAGACGAAAAGCGGGTCACTTTCGGGGATATTTTGCAAACGATTCATCCAATAGGTGACGCCAATTGCCGGATCGGGCCGGGACGTGTCAGATTTGTAGACCCAACTGGACCAGACGGCCCTGCGCCGGGGCATCTGACTGGCATCGCGGTGCAGGATCATCTGGTTATCCTGAAACCGGATGGCCGACAGCGCCGCCTGTTCTTGCGGTGTCGGCCTCGCCAGCAGGCGCAAAGCCTGATCTGCATGGCAGGCAAAAATCACCTGATCGAATGGCGCATGCGGACCTGCACCGCTGTGGACATTGCTTTGGTGCCCGTCGCGGGTGACGCTTTGAACCGGGGTTCGGGTATGGATCAGCACGCCGCGCCCGCGCAGACAATGTTCCAACCGACGCAGATATTCGACGCTGCCGCCAGCAACAGTCCACCACTGATGGTGACCAGACGTGCCAAGCAAGGCGTGGTTGCGGAAAAACTGAACCAGGGGACGCGCCGGAAATCTGCGGATTTCGGCTGGCGGGGTTGACCAGATCGCGCCGCAGAACGGCAAAAGGTAATAGTCCTGAAACCAGCGACCAAGGCGCAGCGCGTCCATCAGATCGCCGGTCGTGGCGCTGTCATTCGTCGCCAGCGCCTCGGCCTTCTTGTTGAACCGCCCGATGTCGCGCACCATGCGCACAAAGCCGGGCCGCAGCAGGTTCCGCCGCTGCGCCGCCAGCGCCCGCAAACCGCGCAGCCCGTATTCAATCTGCCCGTCGTTGATGGAAACCCCAAAGCTCATGTCGCTTTTGGCCACCGGCACCTGAAGATCCTGAAACATCCGGGTCAGATGCGGATAGTTCGCGTAGTTGAACACGATGAACCCGGTATCGACCGGCTGATCGCCATTCCGCCCGGCCATGACGGTGCGCGCATGTCCGCCCAGCGTTGGCGCGGCCTCGAACACCGTCACCGCGTGATGTGGTGCCAGCAAGTAGGCCGCCGCAAGCCCGGATATGCCTGCGCCGATGATGGCTGTGCGTTGTGGGCGGATGAGAGGGGCATCAAAGGACATGCAGGCTCCGTCGAACTGTGTGCAACAACTACGAGCCAGGTCCACGGTCGGATCAAAAAGTGATCCAAAATTCCCCAAGATGCGTAGATGTGATATGTTGACAACGCGCCACACCATCGACCAAGCCGAGCGGCGCTGTCTTGCGGCGTCGCGAAAGGACGGAAAACAGGTGACGCAATCGTCCCCGCAGATTTCGCCGCTGACAACATCCATGTTGGCGGTGCGTGACCGTCGTGACCGCGCGGCCTTTGCCGAACTGTTTGACCATTTCGCGCCGCGCCTGAAAGGCTTCATCATGCGGTCTGGCACCCCGTCCGGTCAGGCGGAAGAGATCGTTCAAGAGGTCATGCTGACCGTCTGGCGCAAGGCGGCGCAATTCGATCCGCAACGGGCGCAGGTGTCGGCCTGGATATATCAGATCGCACGCAACCGTCAGATCGACCTGATCCGCAAGGAACGCCGCCCCTTGCCCGAAGACTGGCAGGTTGACCCCGGAATCGAAGACGACGCCGGTATGATCCTGGAGGTCGAGCAAGAGGTTGGGCGTTTGAAACTGGCACTCGCGCAACTCAATGCCAACCAGCGCGAGATGATCGAAAAGGCATATATGGGCGAGTTGAGCCATCAAGCGATCAGCTCCCTGACCGGTCTGCCGCTGGGCACCATAAAATCGCGCATCCGGCTGGGCCTGGAACGCCTGCGCCGCGAGTTGAAGGATATACGCTAAGATGACCGCAATCACGCACCACACCCCAGACGCTTTGTTGGCCGCCTATGCGGTTGGCAGCCTGCCGCAGCCGTTCGCACTGGTCGTGGCGGCCCATATTTCGCTTTGCATCGAATGCCGCGCGGGATTTGAGGCGCATCAGGCTGCGGGTGGGGCACTTTTAGAGGCGGCCATGGAACAGCCGATTTCAGCCAACCTGAAAGCAAGCGTTCTTGATCTGCTGGACGCGGCCATAACGCCAAAGCCGACCTTTCAGCGCATGGGTGTGTTTCCCGGCCCGGTGATGCAGGCATTGAAGGGCAAGCCGCCAAGTTGGAAATCGTTGGGAATGGGTGTGCGCCAAAACATTCTGTCGGCGGGGCGCCTAGGCTCGGTGCGGCTGCTTTACATTCCGCCGGGCCAGGCGGTGCCAGACCACAGCCATGGCGGGTTGGAACTGACGCTGGTGCTGCAAGGCAGTTTCCGGGACGATATCGGCCAGTTTGGCGTGGGCGATCTTGAAGTCGCCGACCAGACGCTGCAACACACACCAATTGCCGACATGGGCGCACCCTGTATTTGTCTTGCGGCGACGGACGCGCCCTTGCGCTTTACCACCCTGATCCCGCGGATTTTGCAACCGTTGTTTCGGATCTGAAC
>JAYTDA010000186.1:0-9928 GCA_043736155.1 Paracoccaceae bacterium
GTTTGCCCAGGCAGAGCATCCGAATGCGCGGATCGTCATCAAGACCCATCCCGAAAGTGCCAATGGCCTTCGTCCTGGTCACTACACCCTGGATGATGCCACTGGCCGGGTGTTTCTGCTGGCGGATCCGGTGTCGCCATGGCGGCTGCTGGAAGGGGCGGTTGCGGTTTACACCGTATCGTCGCAACTGGGGTTCGAGGCGGTGTTGATCGGGCACCGGCCCCGGGTGTTCGGCCAGCCGTTTTATGCCGGTTGGGGCCTGACCGAGGATGAAAACCCGGTACCGCGCCGCCAGCGCAAGCTGACCCGGAACCAGCTGTTTGCCGCAGCGATGTTGCTGTATCCCACCTGGTACGATCCGTGCCGCGACCGGCTGTGCAGCTTTGAAACGGTGGTGGATCAGTTAGAGGCGATGGCCCGTGCCTTTCGCGAAGACCGGGGCGGCCATGTCGCGGTGGGGATGCGGCTGTGGAAACGCGGGCATCTGCAGCAGGTGTTTGGCACCGAACGGCGGTTGCGGTTTGCGGGTGACCCGGTGAAGGCGGTGGCTTTGGCCCACGCTGAGGGGCGCAGCCTGCTGGTCTGGGCTGGCAAGGAGGGGCCGGAGCTGGTGGCACAGGGTCTGCCGGTGCGGCGGGTCGAGGATGGGTTTTTGCGCTCGCGCGGGCTTGGGGCGCAGCTGATCCCGCCGCTGTCGCTGGTGAGCGATGATCTGGGGATCTATTACGACCCGACCCATGAAAGCCGGCTGGAACGGTTGATTGCAGCACCTTTGACATCCCCCGCCTTGCGCCGCGCCGAGGCGCTGGTGGCGCAGATCAGGGCAGGCGGTCTGAGCAAGTACAACCTGGCCGCCACGGCCTTGCCGGAATTGCCCGTTGGCCACCGCATTCTGGTGCCGGGGCAGGTGGAAGATGACGCCTCGATCCGGCTGGGGGCGGGGCTGGTCAGGACCAACCTTGGCTTGCTGGCGGCGGTGCGGGCTGCCAATCTTGGTGCCGTGATTCTGTACAAGCCGCATCCCGATGTCGAAGCCGGTTTGCGCTTGGGGGCGGTGGCGCAGGCAGAGGCGCGGGTTTACGCTGATCTGGTGCTGCCAGATGCCGACCCGGTGGCGTTGATCGAAGCGGTCGATGAGGTCTGGACCATAACTTCGCTGCTGGGGTTCGAGGCGCTGCTGCGTGGCAAGCGCGTCACCTGTCTGGGCACCCCGTTCTACGCCGGTTGGGGCCTGACCACCGATCTGGGCCGCATTCCGGCACGGCGGCAGGCGCGGCCGTCGCTGTTGGCGCTGGCCCATGCGGCGCTGGTGGCCTATCCGCGCTATTTTGACCCGGTCAGCGACTTGCCTTGCCCGGTGGAGGTGGTGGCGGAGCGGCTGGCATCGGGTTTTGCACGGCCCTCCGGGTTGGGCAACCGGCTGCTGGCCAAGGCGCAGGGGCTGTTGGCCAGCCGCGCCGGGTGGTGGCGGTGAAGGTCCGGCGGGGCGTTTCGGCAGCCAGAAGGTTGAGTATTTGGTCGAAAAACAAGCACTTGGAAGGGGGGGGCGATCAGCGCCGCCAGTGCTGCATCAGGTCTGCACCGACCGGGCGCTGGTCAACCAGCTGGAACTCCGGTGCGCCACCCAAAGTCACCTCGCCAAGACCCGCCACCGCTTCAGTACCATCGGCACCGAACAGGCGGCCTGCGCTGACTAGTACCAGATCATCCACCAGTCCGGCTGCCAGCAGCGCCGCTGCAATCCCCGCGCCACCTTCGCACAGGATGCGGGTCAGGCCGGCAGTGGCCAACTGCGCCAGCAGATCGGTGATACAAAGCCCGCCTGGTGCAGAGCGACAGGGGATCAGACGCGCACCCATGGCTTGCAGGTTGGCATCCTGCGTCCCCGGCGCATGGCACAGCCATAGCGCGACTTCGTGAGCCCGCTGCACCAGCCGACTGTTGAGCGGCAGGCGCAGGGCGCTGTCCACCACCACCCGCACCGGCTGGTGGGCGAAGCCCAGATCGCGGATCGTCAGGTCGGGGTCATCGGCGAGCGCGGTGCCGATGCCCACCATCACCGCATCATGCTGCCCGCGCAGGGCATGCACGGCGCGCCGCGCCTCGGGGCCGGTGATCCAGCGGCTTTGGCCGCTTTGGGTGGCGATGCGGCCATCGAGACTTGTCGCCAGTTTCAGGGTGACCTGCGGGCGGTTTTGTTCGACGCGGAGGAAGAAGCCGTGGTTGGCACGGCGGGCTTCGGCTTCGGCGATGTGTTCGGTGACTTGGATACCAACAGCCCGCAGCAGGGCGTGGCCCTTGCCGCTGACCCTTGGGTCGGGGTCGGTGGTTGCAGTGACGACGCGGGTGATGCCGGCTTTGACAAGCGCTGCGGCGCAGGGCGGGGTTTGGCCGTGGTGGGCGCAGGGTTCCAGGGTGATGTAGGCGGTGGCGCCTTTGGCTCGCGGGCCAGCCTGTGCCAGCGCCATGGTTTCGGCATGGGGGCGGCCGCCGGGTTGGGTCCAGCCGCGCCCGACGATGCGGTTTTCGGCGACGATGATGCAGCCCACCGCCGGGTTGGGCCAGCTGTTGCCCAAGCCCCGCTGCCCCAGCGCCAGGGCGTGGCGCATGTGCAGCAGGTCAGCGTCGGGGCTCACTCGTCGCCGTTGGGTTGTGGCCGGAGTTCGGAGACGAACTTGTCGAAATCATCGGCGGCCTGGAAGTTCTTGTAAACGCTGGCAAACCGCACATAGGATACGGTGTCGATCCGCGCCAGGGTTTCCATGACGATCTCGCCGATCACCTTTGACGGAATGTCGGTGTCGCCGAGGGATTCAAGGCGGCGGACGATGCCGGAGATCATCTGGTCGATCCGTTCCGGGTCGATCGGGCGCTTTTGCATGGCGATCCGGATCGAGCGTTCCAGCTTGGAGCGGTCAAAATCCTCGCGTTTGCCAGAGGTCTTGATCACCACCAGATCACGCAGCTGCACCCGTTCATAGGTGGTGAAGCGGCCACCGCACGCCGGGCAAAACCGCCTGCGCCTGATGGAAACATGATCTTCCGCCGGGCGGCTGTCCTTGACCTGAGTGTCGATATTTCCGCAAAACGGGCAGCGCATGGGGTTTCCCTCGGTGGTGGGGGACGATTGTCCACAGGCACTATAGGGGAGGGGCTAGCGTTTGGGTAGGGGAGATTTGCGGCGCAAGATATGGTGGCGGTTGGAAGGGGCGGGCCGGTCTTGGCGGGTATGCAGGTTTCATGCAGCTTTCATGCAGGTTTGATGCAGATGGGTGTCGGAGGGGCAGGGTGGGTGATTTTACCCGCCGTTGGGGAGAGTCGGGGTGAACCCCGACCTACGGTTTCACCGCCCGCTCAATCGCCTCGCGGATCAGGCGCTGATAGGGGATACCGCGCGCGCGCCTTGGCCTTGATCGCCTGCATCAGCGCCTCGGGCAGGCGCATGGTGACGCGGGCGGACTTTGGGGCGGTTTCCCAGCTGAGCGGGCGGAATTGGGTGGGGTCGAGGTTGGAGAGGTCTTGGGCGAGGAAGGCTTCGGCCTCGGCGTCGGTGGTCATCACGGGAACAGACGTTGGTCTGGATGGCATGGCGAAGGGCCTCCTTGCGGTGCATGAAGCGGGCGCTGATCGGGCGGAGTTTGCCGTCTCGCCAGCAAAAGGCGATGTAGACCGGACGACCCTCCGCCGTGCGTGATGCGGCGATGAAGCGCTGTTCGGTCAGCGAATGGTCCGGGTCGGCGGCAAAACGGGCTTGGTGCGAGAGCGCATATTCGATGTCGGCCCGTGTCAGACCGTGCTTTTCGCATTTGGTCACGTTGCCGTGATCCCAGTCGAAGTGCATGAAATGTATGTACGGATGTGTGGACAGTCAAGGGGGAAGTGGGGTGGTGGGTTGAGGAAACGGCGGATTGCTTAAGGAGAGGTGAAGATTGGTAGGGTGCGTGATTTCACGCACCGGTGGCGGGTGTGGTGCGTGAAATCACGCACCCTACGGCTCGCTGTCGAGCCTGAATGGTCTGGCACCGTGCCCGAAGGTCAGTTCGGGGAGTAGGGTGGGTGGAACCCACCGTTTTTGTTGGAATTTGATGGGGAGTGGTGGGTTGGCACCCACCCTACGGCTTGCTGATTGACCATCAAAAAATCCTTGACAGACAAGGGGGGGGGGGGCATTTTGATCATATCGTGGCCGCGCCGGAGAAGTAAATGTTATTGATTGACCATTATGTTGGAACAAGTAAAATACATGGATTGGGCGTATTTTCAGCGCAGGATGTGAAAAAAGGTGAACTGATCTGGCAGTTTAACGATGTCATTGATCGAGAGATCGAAGAAGAGAGGCTGTTAGATCTGCCACTTCACGTCGTAGCAAAAATTCACCGGCACGCTTGGCACCGCCCTGAAAGGAATTGTTTCTGGCTGGCCGCTGATGGAGACTATTTTATGAACCATTCTGATTTTCCAACTCTCCATTGTTCAGACTCAGCTTTATTTGCAGCACAAGATTTTACAATTGGAGATGAACTAACTTGCGATTATCGAGTTGTTAAGGTTCTTGATTATGACCCCGAAATTGATGTCCAGATTAAATTGGTTTCGGCAGGGTAAAGTTCAATGAATTCTTTTTTATTGTTGGCGGCCGTTACCATTTCCACAGTAATCGGCGATTACTTTGTTAAAATAGCCTCTGAAAAGTCAAATGGCTTGATTTCCTCAACATTCATAATTGGTGCTGTTCTTTACGGAGCGCCAGCAATTGGATGGTATTTTCTGATGAAAAGCCATTCATTGGCAGCGATTGGAGTTTTTTATAGCGCCTCAACCATTCTGATACTTGCAGCGCTTGGATTTTTTGTGTTCCATGAGAGCTTTGGCTTGCGGGAGAGTGTTGGAATCACACTCGCAATCTTATCTGTTGTCGTTATGAGCTACTCTGCGTGGTAGCCGCCTCAGATTTTTAGACTCAGAATCAATATTTAGAAGTCTTGTCCTTCCCCCCTCACCTCGTGAACTTCTTGTACAACACCCGCTTCGGCATGATCGAATCCGCCCCCAGCCGCCGCACCTTGTCCGCCTCATAGGCCTCGAAATTTCCCTCGAACCATTCGACATGGGCATCGCCCTCGAACGCCAGGATATGGGTGCACAGCCGGTCGAGAAAGAACCGGTCGTGCGAGATCACCACGGCGCAGCCGGCGAAATCCTCTATCGCATCCTCAAGCGCGCGCAGGGTTTCCACGTCCAGATCGTTGGTCGGCTCATCGAGCAGCAGCACATTGCCGCCGGAGCGCAGCAGTTTCGCCAGATGCACCCGGTTGCGTTCGCCGCCCGACAAAAGCCCGACCTTTTTCTGCTGATCCGAGCCCTTGAAATTGAACGCCCCGCAATAGGCGCGCGAGGAGATTTCGGCATCGCCGAGCACCACGATATCGAGGCCGTCGGAAATCTCTTCCCACACCGTCTTGCCCGGTGCCAAAGCGTCGCGCGACTGGTCGACATAGGACAGTTTCACCGTGTCGCCAAACACAATCGTGCCTTGGTCGGGGGTATCCTGGCCGGTAATCATCCGGAACAGCGTCGATTTACCGGCACCGTTCGGGCCGATCACGCCGACAATCGCACCGGGGGGAATGGTGAAGGACAGATCCTCGATCAGCAGTTTATCGCCCATGTGTTTTTTCAGGCCCTGCACGTCGATCACCTTGCCGCCCAGCCTCTCGCCCGGCGGAATCACGATCTGGGCGGTGGCAATGCGTTCGCGCATCGATTCCCCGGCCATTTCGTTGTATTTGGTGATCCGGGCCTTTTGCTTGGCCTGCCGCGCCTTGGCACCGGCGCGAATCCATTGCAGTTCCTTTTCCAGCACCTTCTGGCGCGACTTGTCTTCACGCGATTCCTGCAACAGCCGTTTGGCCTTTTGCTCCAGCCAGCTGGAATAATTGCCCTCGTACGGAATGGCCCGGCCGCGGTCCAGCTCCAGAATCCAGCCGGTGATGTCATCCAGAAAATAGCGGTCGTGGGTCACGATCAGGATGGTGCCGGTATAGGCGATCAGGTGCTGTTGCAGCCAGGCGATGCTTTCGGCGTCGAGGTGGTTGGTCGGCTCATCCAGCAGCAGCATGTCGGGCGCATCGAGCAGCAACTGGCACAGCGCGACCCGGCGGCGCTCCCCGCCCGACAGCGACGTGACATCGGCATCATCTGGCGGGCAGCGCAAAGCCTCCAGCGCCACATCGACCTGGGCATCCAGATCCCACAGGTTCGCCGCGTCGATCTGGTCCTGCAAACCGGCCATTTCGTCGGCGGTTTCATCGGAATAGTTCATGGCGAGGTCGTTGTAGCGGTCCAGAATGGCCTTTTTCGCCGCCACGCCCTTCATCACGTTGTCACGCACGTTCAGCGTGGCATCCAGTTCCGGCTCCTGCGCCAGATAGCCGACCCGCGCCCCCTTGGCAGCCCAGGCCTCGCCTTTGAAATCACCATCCATCCCCGCCATGATTTTCAGCAGCGTCGATTTGCCCGAACCGTTGACACCGACCACCCCGATCTTGACCCCCGGCAGGAAGTTCAGATGGACATTCTCGAACAGCTTCTTGCCACCGGGATAGCCCTTGGACACCTCTGCCATGTGGTAGACGTATTGGTACGATGCCATGATGATCTCCGTTCGGGGCAGGGGTTGGGTTCATCTAGTCAAACTTGCGGGCAAGGGCAACGTGGATTGGCGGACACAGGGGGGGCAGTTCCCCGACTTGGCCACTCCACCCCCCGGGTCAAATGGGCTAACAGGGGAGCCATGCGCCAAGGCTTTCCCATCGCAACGCCCGGTATGACCGTCGGCCTGTTGGGCGGATCTTTTGATCCGGCTCATGCAGGCCATGTGCATATCACCCGTGAAGCGCTCAAGGCGTTCCGGCTGGACCGGGTCTGGTGGCTGGTGTCCCCCGGCAATCCGCTGAAAGATCAGGGACCTGCGCCGATGGCAGACCGTTTGACGCGGGCACGGGCGGTGATGGACCATCCGCGGGTCATCATCACCGATCTGGAGGTGCTGCTGGGGACCCGCTACACCGCCGATACCTTGCAGCGCCTGATGGCGTTGTATCCGGGGGTGCATTTTGTCTGGCTGATGGGGGCCGACAATCTGGCGGGGTTTCACCGCTGGGACCGTTGGGGCTGGATCATGGATCATGTGCCGGTCGGGGTGTTGGCGCGCCCGGGGTCAGGGTTGGCGGCGGCGATGTCGAAGGCGGCGGAGCGGTATGCCGGTGACCGGGTGCCGCCGCGCGCCGCTGCCGGACTGGCCAGGTGCCGCACCCCGGCCTGGTGTTTCGTGGGGGGGCCGCAAATGGCAATCTCCTCTTCGGAACTGCGGGCCAGCGGGCAGTGGCGGCGGTGATGCGCCACCGCGCCGCTCTTGCCCAACGGTTGGGTGGCGCGCTAAAGGAGGCTATGTCTGTGCCCGCTGATCCGACCCGCCGTGACCTGATTGCGCTGTTGCTGGGCGCTGCTGCCATGCCGTTGCTGGCGCAAGGCGGGCAGGCGGCGGCACCGGGGTCATCGCCGGTTCCACCCCACCGCCCAACCCCCAACACACCGCTGGCACAGGCCACAGCCCCCAGTGCCGACGCCCTGATTGCAGCGGCGAACCTCGGGGGCGCTGTCGGCTTTGTGGTTGCCGATGCCCGCACCGGCACCGTGCTGGAATCCGCCGGTGCCGCGCTGGTTCTGCCGCCTGCTTCGGTCGCCAAGGCGATGACAACGCTGTATGCGCTCGATGCGCTTGGCCCCGGGTTCCGGTTTGACACAACCCTGATAGCGACGGGTCCGGTGGCCGGGGGCGTGGTGCAGGGCGATCTGGTTCTGGCGGGGTCGGGGGATCCGACATTGGCCACCGATGATCTGGCCGCCCTGGCCAGGGCGTTGCAGGCCAAAGGGGTCACCGGGATCACCGGGCGCTTTCTGGTCTGGGGTGGTGCCTTGCCGCAGATTGACGCGATAGACCGCGATCAGCCCGACCATGTCGGCTATAACCCCGCCATTTCAGAGCTGAACCTGAATTTCAACCGGGTGCATTTCGAATGGCGCAAGACCGGGGCGGAGTATGCCGTCAGCATGGAGGCGCGGTCCGACCGCTACCGCCCCGCCGTGGCAATGGCGCGGATGCAGGTGGTGAACCGGCAGGCCCCGCTTTATACCTATGCCGGGGCCGAGGGCCGCGATGACTGGACCGTGGCGCGCCCGGCGCTTGGCACTTCTGGCAGCCGCTGGTTGCCGGTGCGCCGGCCGGCGCTTTATGCCGGACAGGCGTTTGAGGTGCTGGCTGCAGCCCATGGCATCGCTTTGCCCGCGCCAGAAGTTGCGACCGGGGTGCCACAGGGCACCGTGCTGGTCCGCCATGCCAGCGCCGATCTGGCAACCATCCTGCGCGACATGCTGAAATATTCCACCAACATGACGGCAGAGGTGGTGGGGCTGACCGCCAGCCGCGCCCGCGGCGTTGGGGTCAGCACTCTGGCCGGTTCGGCGGCAGCGATGAACCGGTGGCTGGCCCAGACCCACGGGGTGCGGTCCGCCGCCTTTGTCGATCACTCCGGTCTGGGCGGCGATACACGGATTGCCCCCGGCGATCTGGTGACGGCATTGCTGTGCCCAGCGGGCAAAGCGGGCCTGCGCGGGTTGATGAAGCAGTTGCCGCTGGTCGATGCCACGGGCCACGACAGAGCCGACCAGCCGGTGCGGATCACCGCCAAGACCGGGACGCTGAATTTCGTCAGCGGACTGGCGGGGTTTGCCAGCACTGCCAGCGGCACCGATCTGGCCTTTGCCATCCTGTGCGCCGATGTGGCACGGCGCGACCGGGTGCCGCTGGCGGAGCGCGAACAGCCCGAAGGGGGGAAGGCCTGGAGCAAGCGGGCCCGGCGGCTGCAACAGGCGCTGATCGAGCGCTGGTCGGGGCTTTACGGCGCCTGAGGGCGGCCGTTGCCCTGAGGTCGGTGGGGGGCTTCGCGCCCCCCACACCCCCCGCGGAGTATTTCCGCGAAAGACAAGCTGGAAGGAAAGGCGTGTGCGTCTGGGGGGAGGAATGGCTTGCCTGCTGGTCGTGGCACCTGAGAGGGTGTGGTTCGGCCGAACCTTCACCATGGTCCTGCCGAATTCGGGCCCTGGCAGTGGGATAGCAGCAGAGAAGCGGCGCGGTTTGGAGTAGAATCACCGAACGTTAACACCCGCCGAAATCATCCCTAACAATTCGTTAGGCTTTATATCGGGTTAAGGCGCTTTCCACTCACCATTGAAATGCCATATTGGGGCCCGGTTTAGGCGACCATCCGGCAATGGTGCCGCGATTTGGCCATCATCGCGTCGGAATGATGGCGCGATCCGGTCGTTTCCTTGTCCTTGCCCAAGCCAATCAAGGCAGGGCCAGAACCGAGGAAGCCCCAGATGTCGATCCATGATCATTCCCGCTTTAGCCGCACCGAACGTTTCGAGGTCGATGCCCTCAACCTTGCCGGGATCGGTGCTGCGACCCGCACCGGCATTGTCGCCGGCACCCGCGTGGAAACCGAGGCTGGCTGGCGCCCGGTGGAAAGCCTGTTGACCGGGTCCAAGGTGCAGACCTATGCCGGGTTGCGCCGGGTGGCGCGGGTGGCGCGCAGCTTTGTCGAACCGGCCAACGCTGTGCTGTATCCCGACCCGATGTTGCTGGTGCCGGGGGGGGTGCTGAACAACTGTTCCGCCTTTTACCTGTTGCCGGATCAGCTGGTGCTGCTGGAAACCATCTATGGCGAGGAAATCTTTGGCGACGCCGCCACCCTGGTACCCGGTTCAGCCCTGGAAGGGTTTCGCGGCATTGAACAGGTGCGGCCGCGTGGGTTGGTTGAAGTGATCAACCTCGGCTTTGACGAAGAGGACGTGATCTATGGCAATA
>JAYTDA010000187.1:0-9222 GCA_043736155.1 Paracoccaceae bacterium
GCGCCCTCAAGTGTAAACTTCAGACAGTCAGATGTCTCACACTTGTTGGCACGGAGGGGATAGCGGGCGCGGCGTCACGGCAAACCGGGTGCTGGCCCATATGCGCAAGTTTTTCAATTGGGCGGTGGAGCGTGACATTCTGGCGACGGCCCCGACAACAAGCGTGAAAACCCCGGTGCGAGAGGCGAGCCGCGACCGGGTGCTGACTGATCAAGAAGTGCGATGGCTCTGGCAGGCTTGCTCCAAGGTTGGGCAGCCTTGGGGCCAGATGGCGCAGTTCCTTCTGTTGACCGGTCAACGGTTGAACGCGGTGGCGCAGATGACCGAGTCCGAGATCACCGGCACTATCTGGCGGCTGGCGGCGCACAGGGTCAAGAACGCGCGGGCGCACGATGTGCCGTTTTCCGCTGCCGCAGTGGCGGTGCTGGCGTCGGTGCAGCGGATCAAAGGGGAAGTAGGCTATATCTTCACGACAACAGGGGGATTCACCGGTGCAGGGCTTCGACAGGGGTCATGCACGGCTCTGCGCAGAAATGGCGACGGCGGCGGCGAAGGATGCAGGCGAGCCGGTGGAGATTCCGGATTGGGGTTTCCATGATCTGCGTCGGACCGCCGCTACAGGCATGGCCCGGCTTGGCGTTGCCGTGCGGGTGACAGAGGCAGTGCTGAACCACATCAGCGGCACCGGCGGCGGAATCGTGGGCGTCTATCAGCGTCACGATTTTGCCGAAGAGAAGGCGGCGGCGCTCGAGGCTTGGGGGCGATTTGTGACCGAACTGACACAGGGCGGGCCGGAAAGCGTGGTACGTTTCAAGGCAACGGGGAATTGAAGCAAATAGTGATATTTTCATTTGATCTCTAATAGCGAAATTTCGCACTGGCGGAAATCTTTTATTA
This sequence comes from Paracoccaceae bacterium, assembly GCA_043736155.1. Classification (GTDB taxonomy): domain Bacteria; phylum Pseudomonadota; class Alphaproteobacteria; order Rhodobacterales; family Rhodobacteraceae; genus JANNRR01. Next base: position 898 of record JAYTDA010000187.1, read on the forward strand.
TTTTCAACATCAATAGGTTGTCTGATTATCGCTGACAGCGACACGCTTAAAGGATCGCTATTGTCGATCGAATAAAGCCGTTCTGACGCAGCATTGCCGTAAGGTGGATTTTCCCACTTGATAATGGCAAATTCTAAAGCCCAAGATAAACCATGATATACTTTAGGAGTCAGGTCATGAACCAGAATCTGTTGTCTGCGCCTGCCACCCAGAAATATCTTGGTGGCATTTCTCAAATGAGTCTTTGGCGTTGGCTCAAAAACCCGGACATGCATTTCCCTCAACCTGTTCGGATCAACACAAGGCGCTACTGGCGTGAGGCCGACCTGCAAGCGTGGGTCGCCTCCCGGACCGATCAAGGCACAACGGAGTAAGAATGTCTCACACGGCAACGAATTGGGCGATCAAGTGGCGCTGAATCTCCCCGGCCGAAAAGATCGTTCTTTGGCAACTCTGCGACCGGTATCACCCGGATAACGGTTGCTTTCCCAGTCAAGCGACTCTTGCAAAGGATTGCGAAATGTCACGTGCAACGGTCAACCGTGCCCTGGACCGCCTCGAGAAGGCCGGGCTCATTCGGCGGGAACGGCGCGTCAACCCTGTGACGGGTGCAGTTCAATCAACCTCATATCGGTTCCCATTTGAGAGTGCCGTGTCTCAAAATGATACAGGGGCCGTGTCTCAAAAAGACGGGAAGCCGTGTCTCAAAAATAGCAATTCCCATGTCTCAAAAAGAGACACTAACCCTGTAAGGGAATCTGTAAAGGAACCTGCAAGGTCAAATTCATATAATTCGCAGGCTCAGAAAAGTCGGCCAGTTCAATCGTCCATGGTCGGAGCCGGCCCGCTGAGTCCGGATATGCGCAGGTGGATGGATTCGCGCTACGGTGATCGGCAATGACCCCTGTGCGCAATCTGGTCCCAATGCCTCCCGTTCGTTTAAGGCGGGGGGCCGCGGGGCTGAGTTATCTCTTCGCGCTGTGCGGTCTGGGGATAGCAAAATGAACAGACAGTTCCGCCGGGAATTTCAGGCAGCCACAAGAGGCAAGTCTTGGGAGGAAATCGTCGCTGCTGGAAAATATGCATCTGAGGTAATGTGGAGCCCGACATTTTCAGATTATGAGAAGGGTCTGTCAGACCGAATAGTTGACGAGGTAATTGGGTCCGAGTTTTACCACGGTGGCCTCTTGGGGCGCGAAGTCGGAGACTATCTATTGCCAGCGAAGATCACTGGGCAGGATCCGCGCGGAAACTTGGACGCTTTGTCCAATAGGACGGACCATGTTTTTGTGACCGCAAGCCTTCATGAAGCAAGGCACTACAAGGCCTCGTCGGCCGGGGCGGTTTATCTTGTCGAACCGGATGGCATTATTGGAGCCGATGAAAACGAACTGCGCCTTGCCATTCTTCTGTTGGAGACTCCACGCGCCAAAGCGGTCTCAAGGCGGTTTGGAAAGTATGCAGCACTGGGCTTTACTTTGAGGAATTGTTGCAAGGCGATCAAATGCGGGCGGGCGCGCGTGTTGGCGGTGCTGGAATGACCGCTTCTGCCAAGTGCATCAGGTTCCTCGAAAGCCTGACCATTCCCGAGGGGCCGAAAGCCGGGCAGCCGGTGAAGTTGGCCCCGTTTCAAAGGCAATTCGTCAAGGGTGCCTTGGCGGATGGGATCAACGTGGCGGTGCTGTCGATCGGACGGGGCAATGCCAAGACGGCGCTGTCTGCCGGGGTGGCCCTTGGGGCGGTCATGGGCGAATGGGACCGGCAGCCCAAGCGGGAGATCATCATCGCGGCGCGGACCCGGGATCAGGGCCGGATTGCCTTCGACTTCGCGGTCGGTTTCATGCGCGGCTTGCCGGAAACGGTGCAATCGCTGTTCAGGGTCAGGCGTTCGCCCCGGCTGGAAATCGAATTTGACGGTGACGGCGGCGGGCACCTGATCCGGGTTATCGCGGCGGATGGCAAGTCTGCTTTGGGCGGCGCCCCGACGCTGATCCTGATGGATGAAAGGGGCCACTGGCAGGCGGATCAGGGGGACGCGCTGGAACAGGCGCTGCTGTCCGGCATGGGCAAGCGGGGCGGGCGGGCGCTGATCATCTCGACCTCGGCGGCAGATGACGCGCATCCGTTCTCGCTGTGGCTGGATCAGGAACAGGTGGGCGTCTACCGGCAAGAGCATCGGCCTTCGCCGGGCCTGCCGGCGGATGATCTGGAAAGCCTCAAGGAAGCCAATCCGGGTGCGGCCTTTGGCATCGGGGCAACCCTTGAGTGGCTACAGGCTCAGGCGCGGCGGGCGATTGCGCGGGGCGGTTCTGCCCTTACCGCCTTCCGGCTCTACAACCGGAATGAGCGGGTTTCAGGTGAGACACGCGACGTTCTGCTGACGGTGGATGAATGGCTGACCTGCGAGACGTCGGCGCTGCCTGACAGGGCCGGGCCAGTGGTGATCGGGATCGATCTTGGCGGCTCTGCCAGCATGACGGCAGCTGCGTTCTACTGGCCGGAATCAGGGCGGCTGGAATGTCTGGGCACATTTCCTTCGCGGCCTTCGCTGTTGGACCGGGGGCAGAATGACGGGGTGTCAGGGCGCTATGTCGAAATGCAGGATCGCGGCGAACTGTCGACACTGGGCGATGCGACGGTTCCGGTCGCGCCTTGGCTCAAGGAAGTCATGGCGCAAGTCGAGGGTGAGACAATCGCGGCTTTGACAGCGGATCGCTACAAACAGGCGGAACTCGGTGAAGCAATCGACAAGGCGGGCATTCGCGCCCCGATCATCTGGCGCGGGCAAGGGTTCAGGGATGGCGGCGAGGATTGCGAACGGTTCCGGCGCGCGGCCTATGACGGCAAGGTCAAGGCTTCGCCTTCGCTGCTGCTGCGATCTGCCTTCGCGGATGCGGTCTGCCTGCGCGACCCGGCCAACAACCTGAAACTGGCGAAGGCGCGTTCAACCGGCCGGATCGACGCGGCGGCGGCGGCTGTTCTGGCGGTGGCAGAAGGGGCGCGCCAGACCGCCCGACCGGCGAAGAAAACGGGGGGGCTGACATGGCTATGAAGCGCCTGTTTGCCCGCCATTCTGCCCCGGTGATCCGTTCGCAGCGCTGGAAAGGTCTGCGCCTGCTGGCGCTCGATCGGGATGGCTACGCCTGTGTCCAATGCGGGGAACGCCGCTTCCTCGAGGTGGATCACGTCTTGCCGGTGCGCGACCGGCCCGACCTGAGCTTTGCTCTGTCGAACCTGCAGTGCCTTTGCGGCCGATGTCATGCCCGAAAAACCCGGCTTGAAATCGACCTGGGAACGCCGAACCCCGCGCGAGAAGCGTGGAAAAAACTGGTCCGCGACACGGGCCGCAACTCTGAAAGTGAAAACTCGAATGCTTGATTCTGTGAAAACAGCACGTCGCCAATCGGAAATCCGGCAGGCTTTGTCCGGCCTTGTCGGGAAGGAAACCCCGACCGAAGATGAGACCCGTTCCATGGGGGCGCTGGATACCGAGGATCGGACCAACGAAACCCGCTTTCGCGCCGCGCTGGTCGCGGAAGATACCGAACGCCGTGAGGCCGGGGCTGATCTTGAAAGCCGCTCGGATCGGGAAATGTCGGACCTGATCGCGGGCTTTGAAATGCGCCAGGTGGCATTGCACCTGGACGAAGGGCGGGTGTTGGCAGGACGGACGGCAGAGCTGGTGCAGGAGCTGCGCGGCGCTGGCGGCTATCGCGGCATCCCGGTTCCGTGGCAGGCGCTGGAACAGCGCAACACGGTTGCCTCTGGCGCACCGAACCCGCTGTTAACCCGTCCGATCATCGACCGGCTGTTCCCGGACTCGGTCGCGGCGCGGATGGGTGCGCAGATGATCACCATCGGCCCTGGTCTGGTGGAATACCCGGTGGTGACCTCGAGCGTTGCCGCCGGTTGGGCGGCGACCGAAGGCGGCAACGTGGCTGGGCCGACTGCCTATGTCACCACAGACAAGCCCCTGACGCCGAACTCGACCTTGGGGATTCAGATGCGAATTTCCCGCAAAGCCTTGCTACAGACCGGCGATGCGCTCGAGCAAGCCATTCGCCGCGACATGGCGGGGGCCACGCAACAGGCGCTTGATGCAGCGATCTTCGTTGGCTCCGGTGCGTCGGGTCAGCCGCTTGGCGTCATTCCCGGCGCTGCGACCTATGGCATCACCTCGACCGCAATCGGCGCCGCCGCGACGTGGGCCGCATTCCGGGGCGCCGTGTCGCGGTTCATGCAGGCAAATGCTGCTGGTTCGCCCGATGCGGTCAAACTGCTGATCCGCCCTGAAGTTTGGGAAAAGATGGACGGCACGCTGATCACAAGCACGGCCGTTTCTGAATGGGACCGGCTCACGGGCAACATTTCCGACGCCAACATTGCGATGACCGCAAACGCACTGGCCGCTCCGACCGGATCTCCCTTGGCCTGCACGGCGCTGTTGACCACGGCGGCGGGCGGTGTTGCTCCTATCTTCGTCGGGCTCTGGGGGGCGGTGGACATGATCCGCGACCCCTTCACCGATGCGCAAAGCGGCGGGTTGCGTCTCACGGCGCTTGCGACTGCCGATGTGACAGTGGCGCGCGGCGCGCAATTGCAGATTCTGACCGGCGTGCAGGTGTCGCCATGATCTACGGCGGCGCAAATCCTGGCGGGCTGGAGCTGAGGGCGGCGCGCGATGGTTCGCGCCGCCTCACTGGCCGATTCCCCTACGGCAGTCTGGCAGTTCTTTCGGACGGCGGCAAAAATGGCCGCCCAAAGAAGGAGCAATTCGCTCCGAAGGCATTCGCCTATCGGGTGGATGACCCGAAGGCCGATATTCATCTGCTGGTCGGTCATGACTATGACCGGCCCCTCGCATCGCGCGGGGCTGGCACATTTCACCTGCGGGATACAGACGGGGCTTTGACTTTCGAGGCAACGATTTCCCCGGAAATGCTCGAGGTGGGCTACGTGAGGGATTTGCTGGCGCAGTTTGCCGCCGGTTTGATCGGTGGGATCAGCCCGGGGTTTCGCATCCCGCCAGAGCGGACAGTGCCGAACGCGGAACAGGTGACGCAAGAAGATCCAAGGCAAGGAACAGCGCTGATCCGCACCGTCCTCGCCGCGCTGCTTTACGAAATCAGCCTTGTGACGGTGCCAGCCTACAAAGAGACGGAAGTTGAGGCGCGCGATTGGTCGCTGCCCCCCGAACCGTTCGAATGGTTTGTGGGCGGCACCGTGCATCGCGCTTTGAAGCAATGAAGGCCGTGACGATGTTGATGCAACAGGTTGAGGCTATCCCGGCGACATTTCCAGCGGTGCCATCGGGCCTGTCGACTGCGGCGGCGGCATTGGCCCCTGCAATGGTCTGGGGCCGGATCGAGGCCCATACGAACGTTCGCTACACGTCGCGAGCGGTGACATGGGTGGTGGAGGGGCCGGGTGAATGGGTTCCCCCACTTGTGCCGGCGAGCATCTCCACATTCGAAATGTAGATCAATCCGGCTTGGGAGGCCTTCTATCCGGATGCATCGCCGCTGGGTGGATACCAGCTCAAGGAGGAAGGGCCCTATCGCTTCATAGGCACGGTTGGCGGCGGTTTGGTTCCCGCCCAGGTCGGTGAGGCCTATCGGCGCTTGGCTGAGTATTTGGCGGGCTCGGATGATGCGCCTGCGGGTGCGACTGATCACGGCTTCAGTATTTGCGCAGACATTACAGAGAGTTTCAGCCGGGCTTCGACTTGGCTGGCACGGGCGATGCAGAACAGCGGCGCGGCCGATCTGCTGCGGCCGTTTCGGAGGGCAGGCTGATGTTCGGATGGTTCAAAAGATCAAAGCAGGAACAACGGGGCTCTGGTGGCTACACCACGCAAATCATGGCAGCGCGCGCCAGCTATGGTGCAGGTGCGTCTGGCGTCGCGGAGCTGACAGCCACGGTGCAGGGTTGCGTGAGCCTCTGGGAGGGGGCTTTCGCGGCCGCAGCGGTTAATGGCACCGACCTGTTGGACAGGCGCACCATGGCGATGATGGGCCGGGCTCTGGCCTTGCGCGGGGAAGCGGTGTTCCTGATCCGGGATAATGGTCTGGTGCCATGCGCCGATTGGGACTTGTCGACACGCGACGGGCTGCCACGGGCCTATCGTGTCAGCGTGCCAGAAGCGGGCGGGTCCACAACTGAAACGGCACTGGCGGCTGAAGTGCTGCATGTGCGTATTGGCAGTGACCCGGTGGCACCGTGGATTGGGGTTGCGCCCTTGCGCCAGGCACCGATCACGGCGGGGCTTCTGCAAAGCCTCGAAACTGCTTTGGGCGAAGTGTTCGAAACCGCGCCTTTGGGCAGTCAAATCGTGCCGTTCCCGGAAAGCTCCGAAGTTGAAAAGGAACGTTTGGGCCGGTCGTTTCGCGGCACACCGGGGCGGGTGATCCTACGCGAATCCGTCACTGTCAGCGCTGCGGGCGGGCCAGCCCCGGCGCAGGATTGAAGTCCGAATCCCCTCACGCCTGATCTGTCCAAAGGCATGGCGACGCAAACGCTTGAGGCCGCGCGGGATGCGATCTGCATGGCCTATGGAGTGTTGCCCGCGCTGGTCAATCCATCGGCAACGGGGCCGGTAGTCAGAGAGGCGCAGCGGCGTCTGGCGTCATGGGTGTTGCAGCCGATTGCAGGCATCGTCGCACAAGAGGCGAGCGTGAAGCTGGGCGCGGCTGTGGACATAGACGTGGTGCTGCCCCTGCAAGCCTATGACGTTGGTGGCCGGGCGCGGGCATTCTCCACCTTTATCAGCGCACTCGCAGAAGCAAAGGCGGCAGGCCTGTCACCTGCCGAAGTGGGCGGCGCGCTGAAATGGATCGAACTGGCAGAAAATGACGGGAGGGCTTGAGGTGGCGATCATTGATCAAATCGACAGGATGACTGAGCACGGCAACGTGATAGGCGCAGCGGCCGGGGTGGCGATCATCCATCTGGCGCTTGCTGATCGGTTGCCTCTTGCGCAGGAGCTGTGCGCAGCGGCATTGGGCCTCAGACCCGCGCCTGATCTGCCGGAACTGCCACTGCCCGACCATGCCCCGTGGGCGCGGCTGCGAGCCTGTGTGAGCGACGTCGAGCATCTGGCGTGGGCACAGATGGCAGCCGCCGCGATAGAGGCACGGGATCAGCGCACGGCGGCGCGGCTGCAAGACCTGGTGGAACGGCGGTGCTGCCATTGATCGACTCGGAAACGGTCCTTTGGCTTTCAGTGCTGGTTGATGGTCTGCGCGAAGCCGCCAACGGCAAGGATCCATCGTGGCCATGGTCAGACGACTTCGCCACAGTCTGTGACTTGGCTCGAGTCGACAGCGATCTGGTGAGGGTGAAGTTCGAAACACGGGTCTATCGCGGAAGAACTTACCGAATTGTGAGATAGCGCGGGTTGCGCGTCGGGTTTCGTCTCCCCCAAAGCAACTGGATCAGGCGGCAAGTGCCAAAACCCCGCCAGGACATGACGCTCACTCTTTTCGTGAGCAGGGTGTCAGGAACACATCGCCAAGCGGGATGCTTGGAGTGAAGCGGGCCGGGGCCGGGATGGTCCCGGCCTTGGATGCAACCAGTGATCGACCTTGAGGGCGGAGACGGCAAACCCGACAGGGGCGAACCAGCACGCGGTTACGTCCGCACCTCGCCAGTTCTTTCAGCAGCTCCCCGCGTTAGGTCGCCGCATTCGGTGAAATGCACCCTGCATTAGGGGACGCAAACTGTTCCCCCGGTGTTCCCCAACCGCCAAAGGTGAAAATCCCTCTTGGTGGATATTTTCATATCTCTCTGATATCTTTGGTATTTATGGCTCCGGCGGTAGGGATCGAACCTACGACCAATTGATTAACAGTTTTCTGGGCTAGACGGCTGGTGGACGGCTAAGCTAGTCTATTCCAAGCGTATACAAAGGCTTGAGACTAGCACCCACCCCCATAGACTGGCGCGCACAGATACCTTGACCCCATCTGCGCCTTACGTCAGCCTTACGTCAACCCCGGAGACGCACATGACCACCTATCCCCCGAAGGCCCATCTCACTGACGCGATGGCCGCCAAGTTCCCCTTCCTCCCCTCCGGCCAGAAGCTGGTGGCCGATGACGACCAGAAGGGCCTCTACCTCAAGGTGGGCAAGACCGCCAAGACTTGGGTGGTCCAGACAGAGTTGCGGGTGCTGGACGAGCGGATGCAGCAAGTGCGCAAGACCGTGCGCCGCGCCTTCGGCTCCTTCCCGGAGATCAGCGTCAAGGAGGCCCGGGCGAAGGCCAAGGGGGAGCTGGCTGCGATCCTTGCCGGGGAAGGGCTGGGCAAGCCCAAGGCGGGAACCAC
>JAYTDA010000188.1:0-5078 GCA_043736155.1 Paracoccaceae bacterium
ATCGTCGGCGACGGCGGAGGTGTCTGGACCGGCACCGCCGTCCATTCCGAGAGCCTGGGTGCCGACAGCTTCACCTATCTCGACATCGGGGAAGAAGAACTGATGACCGTTCGCCTGCCAGGCACGGCACAGGTCGCAGCGGGCACAACATTGTCGGTATCACCCAAGGCACACCACTACCATCTCTTCAATGCATCAGGCCGAGTCGTCGCCGCCTGAAGGGTTTTGTCGTTATGGTAAGAACCCATTGATTGGCTTGATGCTTCCTGCCCCGCGTGATTCAATTCATCGAGCTGGCAGGGGAGATCATGAGCAATCCTTTCTGGCTGACTGACGCGCAGATGGCGTGGCTGTGGCCGTTATTTCCCAAGAGAAACGACCCTTGCGGATCGGACACCCTCCCACCACTGACAGCGCTGCCCCGCAAGCAGGCGCTCAGCCGCAACCTGTCGCTGCTGATGGATGCAGATCCGACGTTTCTGGCAATGAGCGGGATGAACTTTGACGGAATCTTCGCAACGTCCTGCGGTGGCCAAACTCCCCCTGACTTGCCGTGACATAGGGCGGTGCCCGTTCGCCGGGTGGGCACGGCAATGCCGGGTTTAGGTGCTTTATGGCGCCGCACCTCCCGTAGACATTCCTTGCCGAGACATTGCGGGGTGCCCGCCCGAGGGGGCGGACGGGCACCGCCCGGCGGGCTACGCCCTTGTTCCCGGGCAAAGGAAGACACGCGCGGCATTGGTTCCATTTAAGATCATCCCGCTCTAAGACTCGAGGCCCCGTGTCAAGCACGGGGCGGCGTGGAGGTGGCGGCCTGCGCAGTAAACAATCGCCGCTGAATTTGCCTGTAAAGGTGTCGCTGCCAACCCTACCCCAGATACCCCCGGAACGCCGCCACCACCTGATCATACACCGCGCGTTTGAACGGCACGATGCTGGCCAGCATCGCGTCTGCGCCAATCCAGCGCCAGTGGCTGAATTCGGGATGGTCGGTGACGATGTTGATCTGATCGTCGCGGCCATGGTAGCGCATCGCAAACCAGCGCTGGCGCTGGCCGCGATACTTGCCTTTCCAGACCTTGCCGATCAGATCAGCGGGCAGGTCATAGGATATCCAGTCCGGTGCTTCGGCCAGCGGCGTCACCAGATCAGCGGTGACCCCGGTTTCTTCCCAAAGCTCGCGCAGCGCAGCCTGCTGCGGGGTTTCGCCGTTGTCGATGCCGCCCTGCGGCATTTGCCAGGCCGGAATGTCACTATCGCGGCGCTGACCGGCAAAGATCAGGCCGGCCGGGTTGATCAGCACGACACCGACGCAGGGGCGGTACGGCAAGGTAGAAGGATCAATGGTCATCGCACGCCCTGTTGGAAAGGGCCGGGATCGAACCCGGCCCCGCCACCCTCATTTCTGTTCCAGCACCGACAGGCCTTTCAGCACATCGATGGCATAGGCCAGCTGGTAATCTTCGTCGCGCAGCTTGGCGGCATCTTCGGCGGCTTTCAGTTCCGCTTCGGCTTGCGTCCGTTCGGCTTCCGTCATCGAATCGTTGGACAGGATGCCGCGCAGATCAGCCTCGGACCGTGTTTGCGGCACGGCGGTGGTGGGTAGCACCGGTGCCGGGTCTTCGACCTTGACCGGCGGCTGTTGCACCACGATGTCGGGGGCAACACCCAAAGCCTGGATCGAGCGGCCCGAGGGGGTGTAATAGCGCGCCGTGGTCAGCCGCATTGCCCCGTCGCCTTTCAGCGGCATCACGGTCTGCACCGAGCCTTTGCCAAAGCTTTTGGTGCCGATCACCACGGCGCGGTGATGGTCTTTCAACGCACCCGCCACAATCTCGGACGCCGAGGCGGAACCGCCGTTGATCAGCACCACCATCGGCTTGCCACCGGTCAGATCCCCCGGGGTGGCGTTGAACCGTTCGCCATCTTCGGCGGCGCGGCCCCGGGTCGAAACGATCTCGCCCGATTCAAGAAAGGCGTCAGACACCGCAATCGCCTGATTAAGCAGACCGCCGGGGTTGTTGCGCAGATCCAGCACCACACCGTTGACCTTGTCGATGCCGCCCAGATCGGTAATGCCCTTGGTCAGGCTGGTTTCCAGATTGGCGAAGGTCTGTTCGTTGAAGGTGGTGACCCGCAGCACGATGGTGCTGCCTTCGACCTTGCCCTTGACCGCTGTCAGTTTGATGATGTCGCGGATGATCGACACGTCAAACGGGTCATCGACGCCTTCGCGCACCACGGTGATCAGAATTTCAGATCCGACTTCGCCGCGCATCATGTCAACCGCCTGATCCAGCGTCAGGCCGTTCACCGCTTCGCCGTTGACATGGGTGATGAAATCGCCGGACTGGATGCCCGCTTCAGCGGCAGGGGTGCCATCAATCGGCGACACCACCTTGATAAAGCCGTTTTCCTGGGTCACTTCGATCCCCAGACCGCCAAACTCGCCCTTGGTCTGTTCGCGCATGTCGGCGAAATCTTCGGGGGGCATGTAGCTGGAATGCGGGTCAAGCGAGGTCAGCATGCCATTGATCGCCGCCTCGATCAGCTTTTCGGCATCGACCTGTTCGACATATTGCGACCGGATCCGTTCAAAGATGTCGCCAAACAGATCCAGCTGCTGATAGACCGAGGTTTCCGACTTGGCTTCCTGTGCCACCAAGGGTCCTGCGATCTGGGTGGTGATCACCACCCCGGCCAGCGTACCGCCAAGGGCGGCCATAACGAATTTCCTCATGCGCGCTATTTCCTTGTTGCCGCGAACCAGTCTGTCGGGTCGATGGGTTTTGCACCCTGCCTGAGTTCGATGTAAAGCGTTTCTGTCCGGTCTTCGCTGCCGCCCTGTTGCGCCGCAGCCACAAACTCTGCCCCTTGCGGCTCGGCGCCGCCCATCAGGCCCACCGGACTGCCCTCGGGGATCACCTCTCCCACCTTGCCATATACGGTTCCCAGCCCGGCCAGAACCAGCAGAGTGCCGTCTGACGGTTCAAGGATCATCACATTTCCGTAGTCGAGCAGCGGGCCCAGATAGCGGATGGTGGCGGGCCAGGGGGTGGTGACGATGGCGGCGGGGCGGGTGGCAATCAGGATGCCCGGGCGTTCGATGCCGGCGGCATCGGCCTCGCCAAAGCGGCGCAGCAGCGATCCCTGAACCGGCAGCGCCAGGGTGCCTTTGGCCCCGGTGAAATCGGCCACGGTGTTTGCCGGGGCGATGGCGGTATCTGACAGCAGGTCGGCAAAGCCGTCCAGGGTTTCAACGCTCAGGATCAGCTGGCTCAGCTCTTCCGGGCTTTCCGCCAGACGGCGCGGCAGGTCGGTGCGGTCGGCGATGGCCTGGCTCAGCGTGGTGCGGGCATCCTGTACGGTGCGCAAGCCATCCGCCACGGTATCGGCGGCGCTTTGCTGCAATTGCCGCAGCAGCGCCACCTCTTCCAGATCATGGCGCAACAGGTCGGCTTCGGCCTGAATCGCGGGGGTGACTTCTGCCAGCATCATGCCCGACCGGGCGGTGCCAAGCGGGCCGGAGGGGTGCAGCAGCAGCAGCGGCCCTGTGGTGGTCTGCATCGCCGTCATCGCCCCCAGCAGCGCCGCCACCTGTTCGCGTTTGGCGTCAAACTGCCGTTTCAGCGCCTGTTCGCGGATGGTGGCGCGGCGCAAGCCGTCGCGCAATGCCCCCAACCCTTCCTCATAGGCTTTGATGGTGCGGGTCAACACCTGAACCTGGGCCTGCCCGCCCTGTGCCTTTTCCAGCTCTGCAATGGCGCTGCGCAACCCATCGGCGGCGGCGCGGGCTGCAGTGGTCGCATCGGTTTCGGCAAAGGCAACGGCCCCGCACAGCAGCCAGATCAGGGCAGCGGTGCGGATCATGGCTCGATCAGGCTGCGGCCGGTCATTTCCGGCGGCAACGGCAGACCCATCAGGCCCAGCAGCGTCGGTGCCAGATCGGCAAGCCTGCCACCGCTGCGCAGACCGGCACCGGCAGGGCCACCCACCAGCACCACCGGCACCGGATTGGTGGTGTGCGAGGTGTGGGGCTGGCCGGTGACGGGGTCCACCATCAGTTCGCAATTGCCATGGTCGGCGGTCACGATCATCGCGCCACCCGCGGCAAGCAACGCAGGCAACACCCGCGCCAGCCCGCGATCCACCGATTCCACTGCCTTGATCGCGGCGGGGAGTGATCCGGTATGGCCAACCATGTCGGGGTTGGCATAGTTGACGATGATCAGATCATAGCCCGCGCCAATCGCCGCAATGAACTGGTCGGTCACTTCGCCCGACGACATTTCCGGTTGCAGATCATAAGTTGCGACTTTCGGGCTGGGGGCCATATAGCGCACCTCGCCGATCTCCGGCGCTTCGCGGCCGCCGTTGAGGAAAAACGTGACATGAGGGTATTTTTCGGTTTCCGCCAGACGGAACTGCTTCAAGCCATGCCCTGCCACCCAGGCCCCCAGGGTGTTGGTGATGGTTTGCTTGGGGAACGCCGTGGTGAACCAGGCATCATGGGCGACCGAATAATCCACCATTCCCAGCAGCGCCGCCCATTTCGGCAGAATGCCCCGGTCAAACTCGGCAAAGGCCGGGTTGCCGATGGCGGCCAATATCTCGCGGGCGCGGTCGGCGCGGAAATTCAGGCAGAAAAAGCCGTCGCCATCGCGGGCCCCGGCATAGGGGCCGATGATGGTCGGGGCGATGAATTCATCCTTTTCGCCCTTGGCATAGCTTTGCAACACAGCGGTTACGGCGTCGGGTGCCGTTTCCCCCTTGGCATGAATAATGGCCCCAAAGGCCCGCGCCACCCGGTCCCAGCGGTTGTCACGGTCCATTGCATGGTAGCGGCCAATCACTGTGGCGACAAAGGCACCCTGCGGCAGCCTGCCCTGCAGGTCCGCCACAAAACCGGCGGCGGATTGCGGGGCAACGTCACGGCCATCGGTTATGGCATGGATCGCCACCGGCACCCCGGCATCGGCAATCGCCACAGTGGCGGCGATCAGGTGGCTGATATGGGCATGGACCCCGCCATCCGACACCACCCCCATCAGATGCGCGGTGCCACCGCTGGCCTGCAG
>JAYTDA010000189.1:0-2217 GCA_043736155.1 Paracoccaceae bacterium
GAAATCTAAGGCTATCGAATCCCGGTGACAAGGTTATCAATGGCTTGGAAGCCTTTGCTGGCCTTTGGAATTCGGATGGCTGACGTTTGACCTTTGACCCTGCCCATCTTCTGACGCACTGCGTCTCGATTGATCTGGAGGTCGATCTGAAATCTGCGCGGCTGTTCGCCTTTGCCGCAGTCCGGGAAGAGCGGGTATTGGTTCACAAAGGGGCTGCACTAGACCCCGCGCTGGATCGGCTGGAGGCGTTCTGCGATGGGGCGGCGCATCTGGTGGGCCACAACATCCTGCGCCATGACCTGCCGCATCTGGTTGCCAACCGGGCGCGGCTGGCAGGGTTGGGGGCGGCCCCGATTGATACGCTCTGGCTGAACCCCTTGGCCTTTCCGCGCAATCCTTACCACCATTTGGTCAAGCATTATCAGGACGGGCGGCTGCAGGTCGGGCATGTGAATGACCCCGAACAGGATGCGCGGCTGGCGCTGCAGGTGCTGGCGGATCAGATCGCGGCTTTCACGCGGCTGGGGCAAGAGGCGCCAGATGCGGCGCTTGCGTATCACCACCTGACGACGAGGGGCGAAGCCTCGGCGGGGTTCGATGCGCTGTTCCAATCCCTGCGTGGCCCCTCGCCTGATGAGGCCGCAGCCCACGCCGCCATCCGTCGCCTGCTGGATGGCCGCTCCTGCAATCACCGGCTGGAGCAGACGCTGGGCCGTCTGTCCGATCCGCGCAACGGCTGGCCGATGGCCTATGCCTTGTCATGGATATCGGTTGCGGGTGGGGACTCGGTCATGCCGCCATGGGTGCGGCTGCAGTTTCCGCAGGCGGGGCGGATCGTGCGGCACCTGCGCGACACCAACTGCGGCGATCCGGGTTGTGCTTGGTGCGCAGAGAAGAACAACCCCAATGCCGCGCTGGAACGCTGGTTCGGCTTTCCGTCCTTCCGCCCGCAGCCCGTGGATGACATGGGCCGCCCCTTGCAGGAACGCATCGTGGCCGAGGCGATGGCGGGCAAATCAGTTCTGGGCATCCTGCCCACCGGTACAGGCAAATCGGTCTGCTACCAGATCCCGGCGCTGTCGCGGTTCGACAAGACTGGGGCACTGACGGTGGTGATCTCGCCGCTGGTGGCTCTGATGGCCGATCAGGTGCAGGGGCTGGCACGGGCAGGTATATCTTGCGCGGTCACGGTGAACGGCATGCTGTCGCTGCCCGAACGGCATGACGCGCTGGTAAGGGTGCGGATGGGCGATGCGGCGATGCTGCTGATCTCGCCCGAACAGTTGCGCTCGCCGTCCATCCGCGCCGTGCTGCTACAGCGCGAGGTCGGGCTTTGGGTGCTGGACGAGGCGCATTGCGTCAGCAAATGGGGCCACGACTTCCGGCCTGACTACCGCTATGTCAGCCGCTTCATCAAGGAGTTCTCGGGCGATGCCCCCGCGCCGGTGCTGTGCCTGACCGCCACCGCCAAGCCCGACGTGGTGCGCGACATCCGCGACCATTTCCAGACGCGCCTCGGGGTCGATCTGATGCTGCTGGATGGCGGCTCGGTTCGCACCAACCTGTCATTCGCCGTGCTGCCCACGCAGAAGGCGACCAAGCTGACCGATATCCTGTCCGCGATCGAGGCCAACCTGCCGCCCGAGGGCGCATCGGGGGCTGTGGTCTATTGTGCGACGCGCGGCGCGACGGAAAAGGTGGCAGAGTTCCTGAAATGGCAGGGGCTGGCGGCGGACTTCTTCCATGCAGGGCTGCCGCCTGACCGCAAGCGCGATGTGCAAGAGGCGTTTCGCACCGGCCAGTTGCGGGTCATAGCTGCGACCAACGCCTTTGGCATGGGTATCGACAAGCCCGATATCAGGCTGGTTGTGCATGGCGATATTCCGGGGTCCTTGGAGAATTACCTGCAAGAGGCGGGCCGTGCAGGGCGCGATCGTGGCCCTTCCGCGACGGGCTCGCCGACCGTTTCGGCGTCCGCTGCACGGCGACCGTGGATGCGGCCGCGCTGGACTCCCAGGTTCTGGTACTGGCGGTGAAGCCGCAGCAGATGCGCGAAGCACTCGCCCCCCTGGTCGGCAGGCTCTCCGCGCAACTGGTCGTCAGCATCGCCGCCGGCATGCGTCTGGCGGACATCTCGCGCTGGCTCGGCGGCCACCACCACGTGGTGCGCACCATGCCCAACACGCCGGCCCTGATCGGCGCCGGCTGCACCGGCCT
>JAYTDA010000190.1:0-2499 GCA_043736155.1 Paracoccaceae bacterium
CGCACGCAGGTGGCATCGGACATTGCCCGCGCTGTGTCGCTGGGCCGGAGGGGTATGTAGTGGCGTTTCACGAGATCAGGTTTCCCGACAACATCAGCCGAGGCGCGCGCGGCGGTCCGGAGCGACGCACGCAAGTCGTTGAACTGGCGAGCGGTGATGAAGAGCGCAACGCCAGCTGGGTCAATTCGCGGCGGCGGTATGATGTGGCTTACGGGATCCGCCGTTCCGATGACCTAGCGGCGGTGGTGGCATTTTTCGAGGCGCGCAACGCGCGGCTCTTTGGCTTTCGCTACAAGGATTGGGCGGATTACAAATCCAACCTGCCGTCGCAAGCGGTCACCCCGACCGACCAGCAGATCGGTACCGGCACCAGCAGCCTGAAGACCTTCCAACTGGCCAAACGCTACACCTCCGGCGCGCAGACATGGGTCAGAACCATCGCCAAACCGGTGACCGACACCGTCCGCGTAGCGCTGGGCACGGTGGAGCAGATGTCAGGCTGGACGCTGGATACAACGACCGGCGTCGTCACCTTCACCACCGCGCCCGGCAATGGCGTCATTGTCCGGGCCGGGTTTGAGTTCGATGTGCCGGTACGGTTCGATACCGACATGCTCGACGTTACCCTCGATATCGAGCGGCTCGGGTCGATCACATCCATTCCGCTGATTGAGGTGCGGTCATGAAATCGCTTTCCCCAGAATTGCAGGCTCACTTGGACGGTGGCACCACCACCCTGTCCTGGTGCTGGCGGATTTCCCGCGCTGATGGGGTGACGCTTGGCTTCACGGACCATGATGCTGTGGTCGCTTTCGACGGCACCGTTTTCGAGCCAGAGAGCGGATTTGCCGCCTCCGAAGTGCGCTCTGGCTCCGACCTTTCCGTCGATGCGCAAGACGCTGAGGGCGTGCTGACCTCGGATCGGATCACCGAAACCGACATCGTCGACGGGCGATGGGACGCGGCTGAAGTCGAGCTTTGGCGGGTCAACTGGGCTGATACCAGCCAGCGCGTCTTGCTGCGCCGTGGTGCGGTGGGTCAGATCCGGCGCGGCCGGATGGCTTTCGTGGCCGAAGTGCGTAGCCTTGCCCATGTGCTGGGCCAGACCGTGGGGCGCACGTTTCAGGCCAGTTGCGATGCAGCGCTGGGCGACGCACGCTGCCGGATCGATCTGGAAAGTGCCACCTACAAAGGCAGTGGCGTGGTCACCGACCTTCTGCGCGACCGGGCGTTCATGGCCTCGGGCCTCTCGGCGTTCGCTGCGGGCTGGTTCGCGTCTGGCACAATCACCTGGACCAGCGGGACGAATGCCGGGCGCATCACTGAAGTGCTGGCGCATGATCTGGCGGGCAGCATCGCCACTCTCACTCTGCTTGAAGCGCCGGTGCGCGACATTGCAGCAGGCGACAGCTTCATCGCGCGCGCAGGCTGCGACAAGCGCATGGCCACCTGCGGGACCAAGTTCGTCAACACCGCCAACTTTCGCGGCTTTCCGAACATCCCCGGCCAGGATGCGGTGTTGCGCTATGCCAGCCGCGACGGCGGCAATGAGGGGAATGTGTTGTGACTTCCGCTGATCCCGATCTCGTCGTCGCAGTCGCGCGTGGATGGCTCGGTACGCCCTACCATGATCAGGCCAGTCTGCGCGGTGTTGGCTGCGATTGCCTGGGGCTGGCGCGCGGCGTCTGGCGCGAAGTGGTCGGGGCCGAAACGTTCCCAGTCCCGCCTTACAGCCGGGACTGGGGCGAAACCGGGCCGCACGAAGTGCTGGCGGAGGGTGCACGCGGGATGATGCGCGAAATTGCCATTGCCGATGTCATGCCAGGCATACTGGTCCTGTTCCGTATGGGTCCGCGTGCCATAGCCAAGCATGTCGGCATTCTGACCGGGCCCGACAGTTTCATCCATTCCTACGAGCGGCTTGGTGTCATCGAAGAAGTCCTGACCCCGACTTGGCGGCGGCGCATTGCCTTCGCTTTCCTGTTCCCCAAAAGCTGAGGCCTAACACATGGCAACCCTTGTTCTCGGCGCGGTTGGGTCCGCGATCGGTGCCGGATTCGGCGGCGCAATCCTCGGCTTTTCCGGTGCTGCCATCGGCGGTTTCATCGGCTCAACCATCGGTTCCGTCGTCGACAACTGGATCGTGTCATCCCTCGCACCCGCCCAGCGCATCGAGGGCGCACGGCTCGACAGCCTGCGGATTACCTCCTCGACCGAAGGGGCGGTGATCCCGCGGCTTTATGGCCGGATGCGTATCGGCGGCAACATCATCTGGGCCACGGATTTCCGTGAGGAAACCCGGACAACCAGCCAAGGCGGTGGCAAGGGCGGCGGTGGTGGAAAGGTCAAAACGACTGAATACCTGTATTTCGCCTCCTTCGCGGTTGCCCTGTGTGAAGGCCCGATCACCGGGATTGGCCGGGTCTGGGCCGATGGCAAGGCGATGGACATGACCGGCGTCACCTGGCGCTGGTATCCCGGCGATGAGGTGCAGACCGC
>JAYTDA010000191.1:0-2994 GCA_043736155.1 Paracoccaceae bacterium
GCGACGGTGGATCTGTTCGCGGACGCCGCGAAATTCGATGCCGAGACGATGACAACCCTTGGCCTCGACGTCCGTCTCCACGCCCCGGAAAACTTCGCCGCCGCACTGGACAGCCTCTCCGGCCCGGTGCGCATCGACAAGGCCACCGCCCCCCTCGCCATCCATCACAGGTTGGCGGCGGCGGGGATAGCGACCCAGTGGGGCGATGATCCCTGCCGTCTGGCCAAGGCGAAAAAGACCGAGGCGGAACTGGGCGGGATGCGCGAAGCCCATCTGCGCGACGGTGCCGCGATGGTCGAATTCCTGTGCTGGCTGGACGATCAGACCGCCAAACCGGGCCTTACTGAAATCGACGTGGTCCGTGCGTTGGAGGGATTTCGCCGCGCCACCAATGCCTTGCACGACATTTCTTTTGACACCATCTGCGGTTCGGGCCCGAACGGCGCGATCATGCATTACCGGGTGACGGATGGGTCTAACCGCGCCATTCAGCAGAACGAACTGCTCCTCGTCGATTCCGGCGCGCAATATCCCGATGGCACCACCGACATCACCCGCACCGTGGCGGTGGGCGACCCGGGGGACGAGGCGCGCGCCTGTTTTACCCGCGTGTTGCAGGGGATGATCGCGATCTCCCGCCTGCGCTGGCCCCAGGGCCTGCCGGGCCGCGATCTGGACGGGTTTGCGCGCTATCACCTGTGGCTGGCCGGGCAGGATTTCGACCATGGCACCGGGCACGGCGTCGGTGCCTTCCTGTCGGTCCACGAAGGGCCGCAGCGGCTGTCGCGCCTTTCCGAAGTGCCGTTCGAGCCGGGGATGATCCTGTCCAATGAGCCCGGCTACTACCGAGAAGGCGCTTTCGGGATCCGGCTGGAAAACCTGATCGTGGTGCAGACCGCGCCGCCTCTGGGTGACAACCGCAAGCAATTGTCGTTTGAAACCCTGACCTTCGTGCCGCTCGACCGGCGATTGGTGGTCAGCGATGTGCTGGCACCGGGCGAAAAGGCATGGCTCAACACCTATCACGCCGAGGTTCTGGCGCGGATCGGCCCGCGCCTGTCGGCCGCGGCGCTGGCTTGGTGTCAGGCCGCCTGCGCGCCGCTCTAGACCCTACCGCGTCACGTCATGGCCATAGAGCCAGTCGAACCGCGACAGCGCCAGACCGGGGGCCAGCCTTCCGCCAAGCTTCAAAACCTGATGCGCGGCAAACCGGCGAACGCCGCGCAGGTGATAATTCCGCGCATTCGCCTCAGCCGCCGCGACCGTCCGCGCCACACGGGGCACCCGCCGCGCCTGATACAGTGCCAGCCCGGCAGCGTAACGTTCTGACGCGGCGAGACAATCCACCAGCACCCAGGCATCCTCCAAGGCCATGTTCGCCCCCTGCGCCAGAAACGGCAGCGTCGGATGGGCGGCATCACCCAAAATCGCCACCACCCCGCCGGGCAGGCTTCGGTGCCAAAACTCGGCGATCGGATGGCGGAACAGGCCCCAGAGCCAGACATCTTCCACCCGGTCCAGCCAGCCGCGCACCTGCGGGGCAAACCCGGCAAAGGCGGCGCGCAGGGCGGCGGGGTCATCGGGATAGGACCAGCCCTCTTCGGCCCAGGTCCGCCGCTCCTCCACCGCCACGATGTTGCGCAAGGCACCACCGCGCAGCGGATAACTGACCAGATGCCGCCCAGGGGCCAGATGCACCTCGGCCACATTGGCGCCGCCGTCGCCGGAACCTGAAAGATTGGGGATCAGCGCCCGCCACGCCACCTGATGGGTGAAAAACGGCGCCACCTTGCCGTTCAGCGCGATCCGGGTGGGCGAGTGCATCCCGTCAGCCCCGATCAGCACCTCCGCCTCCGCCCGCCCGGCCTCGGTCACCACCACCGGGCGCGGGCCGCTCAGATCGACCGACACCACGCGCTCCAGCAGCCGCAGCGTCACCCCCGCCTCCCGCGCGCCATCCAGCAACAGCGCGATCAGATCGGCGCGGTGGACGAAGTGATAGCCCTGATCCGGCCGCAGCCGCGCCACCTCCAGCCGGGTCAGCAATCCGCCGGTCAGCCCGTCGCGCAGTTCCACCGCCGCTGCCCGCAGACTGGCCGCGCGCAGCGCCTGCCCGAGGCCGAGCGCCTCCAGCACCGCCGCGCCATTGGGCGAGACCTGCACCCCCGCCCCGATCTCGCGGACGGCATCGGCCTGTTCCAGCACCGTCACCACCGCGCCGCGCAACGCCAATGCGCGGGCCACGGCGAGACCCGCCACCCCGGCGCCGAGGACGGTCACCTCTTGCCCGATCAAACTCACCAAGCCCTCCAAAATCACAAACGCCGGACCCTGCGGCCCGGCGATCATCTGCCTCACGTCAAGACTGCACCTCGGTCAATCGTCGCGGTGAACCTTTTCGCGCCGCTCGTGGCGCTCTTGCGCCTCAAGCGTCATTATGGCGATCGGACGGGCATCCAGACGCTTCAGGCTGATCGGCTCGCCCGACATCTCGCAGTAGCCATATTCGCTGTTGTCGATCCGCCGCAACGCCGCGTCGATCTTGCTGACCAGCTTGCGCTGGCGGTCGCGGGTGCGCAATTCCAGCGCGCGGTCGGTTTCTTCACTGGCCCGGTCGGCGATGTCGGGAACGTTGCGGCCACTGTCTTGCAGGTTGTCGATGGTTTCGGCACTTTGGCCCAGAAGCTCTTGTTTCCAGATCAGCAGCTTGCGGCGGAAATATTCAAGCTGCCGGTCATTCATAAACGGCTCGTCTTCGGCCGGTCGGTAATCATCGGTCAGAAACACTTCGGCTTTCATCGCAGCACTCTCCAATGCATCGGAGCCGCAACAGTTCAGGTCCAGGGACGGGACGGGAACCTGCAACACTCCGTATCGGCGCTGCATTAGACCAAAGGACGGGGCTTGTCACTAGCGGTTGGCACAAATCTGCGCGAAGATGACGGCCCGATCTTCCCCGTCACAGAGCCCGGATCCCCCGATGAAATTCACCTC
>JAYTDA010000192.1:0-1621 GCA_043736155.1 Paracoccaceae bacterium
AGCGCACGCCACTGCCGGCGGCACGCTGCGGATGGAAATGGAAACCAAGGCAATCAAGGACCCGCGCCTTGCCGACTGGTCGCAAATCGCTAATTTCTATCGTGGCTGGCTGGATTATCTGGTCGAATACAACAGCGATGGCACCTTCCGCGGCATGCTGCTGGAAAGCTGGACACCGAATGCGGATGCGACCGAATATACGCTCAAGGTGCGTCAGGGCGTGAAATGGAACAACGGCGATGATTTCACCGCCGAGGATGTCGCGCGCAACATCACCCGCTGGTGCGAAGGCGCCGTCGAAGGCAATTCGATGACTGCCCGCATGTCGTCCCTGGTCGACCCCGCAACCAATGCGGCCGCCGAAGGCGCGATCATCGTGGTAGATGTCAGCACGGTCATGCTCAAACTGAATGCCCCCGACATCACGCTGATCCCCGGCATGGCCGACTATCCCGCAGCGATCGTCCATAGCTCGTTCGAATCCGGCGATCCGACCGAGAATCCGATCGGCACTGGTGCCTATCTGCCCGAAACCAACGAAGTTGGCGTCAAACTGTCGCTTGTGCTGAACGCGGCCCATACCTGGTGGGGCACTGCGGTCTATGGCGGACCCTACCTCGACCGGATCGAGTACATCGACTATGGTTCGGACCCTTCCGCCGCCGTCGCTGCTGCCGAATCTGGCGAGATCGACATCACCTACCAGACGACCGGCGATTTCATCGACATTTACGATGCGATGGGCTGGAGCAAATCCGAAGCCGTGACCGCCGCCACGTTGGCTGTGCGCTTCAACCAGCTGTCCGCCCCCTATGACAACAAGGAAGTGCGCAAAGCCCTGCAACTGGCTGTCAACAATGCGGTCATTCTGGAACTGGGTTACAACAATCTGGGGACCGTCGCAGAAAATCACCACGTCTGCCCGATCCACCCGGAATATGCAGCCCTGCCGCCGCTGACTATCGATCCGGCCGCCGCCAAAGCCGCCTTTGATGCCACAGGCTTTACCGGCGAGCTGGAACTGATCTCGCTCGACGACGCCTGGCAGGCTGCAACCTGTGCTGCCGTCAAATCGCAGATCAGCGATGCGGGCATCCCGATCAAGCACACCGTGCTGCCCGGCTCGACCTTCTGGAACGACTGGCTGAAATATCCGTTCTCGGCCACCGAGTGGAACATGCGTCCGCTGGGTGTGCAGATTCTGGGTCTGGCCTACAAATCCGGCGTGGCCTGGAACGAATCGGCTTTTTCCAACGCCCGGTTCGATGAACTTCTGGCCCAGGCGAACTCGATCTCTGATGCCGCCGAACGGTCGGTGATCATGGCCGAGATCGAAAAGATCATGCAGGACGAAGGCGTGATGATCCAGGCCTACTGGCGTTCGCTCTATCGTCACTTCGCTCCCAATGTGAACGGGGCCGATATGCATTCGACGTTTGAGCATCACCACTACAAGTGGTGGATGGCATCAGCCTGATCCGGCCGCTGCTTTGACTATAGCTGCGCCGGGTCCCTTTGACCCGGCGCAACCGCCGCTGCAGCCCGGATAGCCTGCCCAACCTCGTTCTTTTGCCTTGTATGCACGTTGCGGCACAATTTATCTTGGCATTTGCCCAGAGGG
>JAYTDA010000193.1:0-3156 GCA_043736155.1 Paracoccaceae bacterium
ATGGCCTGCCTGCCCTGAAACAGGATCCGCGTGACATGCGCCCCGGTCAGCACGGCCAGATTGCCCCGTTTCATCGCCGGTCGCAAAAACGCCCGCGCCGCCGAATTGCGCCGCCGCCCTTTGATGGTGAATTGATAAAGCCCGGCCCCTTCCTGGGTTTCGCCGTTGAAATCATCGGTGCCGGGTAGCCCGGCAGCAGCGCAGGCGGCCAGATATGGCTGCACCAGCGGATGCGTGTCGCGCCCCCCCGAGGTGATGAACAAAGGCCCCCCCTGCCCCCGGTAACTATTTGATCCGGCTTCATTATCCTCCATCGCACGGTAGGCGGACAGCACCTCATCCCAGCCCCAGCCGGTATTGCCCAAAGCTGTCCAATCGTCGTAATCTGACCGGTGCCCCCGGATATAGACCATCGCATTGATGCTGGACGATCCGCCGAGGATTTTGCCGCGCGGCCAGTGGTCGCTTGCCCCGTTCAGCCCCGGATCGGGTTCGGCATTGTACATCCAGTTGACCGCCGGGTCGTAGAAAAGTTTCCCGTAGCCAAGCGGCATTTGCACAAAGAACCGCTGATCGGTGCCCCCCGCTTCGAGCACGAGGACCCGGTTTTTGGGGTTTTCGGACAGCCGGTTGGCCAGAACTGAACCGGAAGAGCCCGAACCCACGATGATATAGTCGAAATTGCCGTCCATTGTCTGCCCGTTTCGCCGCCACCGTAGTTGGGCTAACCCCAAGTGCTGCAACGTGAATGGCGGCTTGCGACCTGTCATGCCGTTTTTGCGCTGTCGGTTATGTCCCTCTGGTGCTGGTCTGGCCGAATGACTAGGTTCGCGCCGTGATGATGCCCAAAGGATGCCATATGCCCGCCGAAATCCCTGCTGCCCTTGAGTTTTTACTCGCTCGCCGATCATATCCGGCGCGAACCCTGACCCTGCCGGTGCCGGACCGCGCGCTTGTTGAACTGATCCTGAAGGCCGCCGCCCGTGTGCCTGACCATGGCAAGCTGGAGCCCTGGCGATTTATCGTGTTGCACAAACCGGCCTTGCAGCGCTTGGCCGGGCTTGTGGCCCGCCGCGCTGTGGAATTGAACACCGACCCTGACAAGCGCCCAAAGTCTGTGGCCCAATATGCCCAAGCTGATCTGGCGGTTGTGGTGGTCAGCGTGCCGAAATCGACGGTCAAGGTGCCCCTGTCCGAACAGGTCTATTCGGCGGGGGCGGTCTGTATGGGGGTTTTGCATGCCGCCACAGCGTTGGGTTTTGGCGCGAACTGGCTGACCGGCTGGCCGTCCTATGACCGGGTGTTGCTGACCGAAGGGCTGGGTTTGGCCCCAGAGGAAAGCGTGGCGGGGATTATTCATATCGGCACGGTGGGCGAAGTGGTGCCTGACCGCCCCCGCCCGGACCTGCAGCAATTGACCACATGGTTAGAAGCATGATTTTCAGCGATTTTGCCAAGGCGATTGCGCAACTGGGCGACCGCCGCTTTACCCGCGTACTCTGGATCGGGATTGCGCTGACCATTGCCCTGCTGGTGGCCTGCTATGCCGGGCTGTTATGGCTGGTTGAACTGTTCGATCCCGGTTCGCTGACCCTGCCGGTGATTGGCCCGGTGACCTGGATTGGCGACTTGCTGGGCTGGGGGTCATTGTTTTTAATGATGTTTTTCAGCATGTTCCTGATGGTGCCGGTGGCGTCGGCAATCACTGCCCTGTTTCTGGATGATGTCGCAGAGGCGGTCGAAGACCGGTATTATCCCCGCCTGCCCCCCGTTCCCCGCGTCAGTTTTGCCGAAGGCTTGCGCGAAACGCTGGCGTTTCTGGCCCTGTTGATTGCAGCCAATCTCGCTGCGTTGGTTTTATATGTCTGGTTGCCGTTTGGCACACCGTTTGTGTTTTACGGCATGAACGGATTCTTGCTGGGCCGCGAGTATTTTCAGATAGCCGCGATGCGCCGCGAGGGCCGCGCCGGGGCCCGCGCCTTGCGCAGTCGCCACAGTGCCGAGATCTGGATTGCGGGCTGTCTGATGGCGGTGCCATTGTCGATCCCGCTGGTCAATCTGCTGATCCCGATCTTGGGTGCTGCGACATTCACCCATTTGTATCACAGGCTGGCCGCAAGCGAAGTCCGCTGAATGCAACCGGCCGCGCCTGTGATGGCGCGGCCGGTTTGGTTTTTTCGTCTGGTTTAGACGACGAAGATGAAGTCTGTCAGAGCGAGCAACGGGGCGTTCGCCAGAGTTGCGAACTGGATCGCGTTGGCTCCACCCAACCCGTCCGCATCATAGAACAATCCGCCCGTGGAAGAGTTGTAGATGATGTTCTGGTCTGCCGTTCCAGCAAGTCCTGTGGCGTTGATGACGAAGTCGGCTGCGGTGATGGTCCCGCCCAGTGCCGTGAAGATCGCATTCGACAGGGCAATGATATCGGTGCCGCTGTCATATTCGGCAATCGTATCAACGTTGGTCGCTGCATTCAGCGTCGTGCTAAAGACAAAGACATCGGCCCCGTTCCCGTCGAAAAGGATGTCGTTTCCACCCTTGCCATCCAGGAAGTTAACGCCATCGTTGCCGATAATCGTCTGGCCCAGTTCGTTGCCGGTGAGGTTGATTGCGCCCGTGCCCAAGTTGTTGGTCGTGGCAAGGGTTTCGATCTCAGAGCCCGCACTCAGCGTGTAGCTGACGCTTGCATTGACCCGGTCTGTGCCGCCCGCTGCCGCTTCGGTGGCGACTGTTGCAGCACTGGTGACGGTATAGGTGTCGTCCCCGCCAAGACCGATAAGAGTGCTGGCTCCGGCGTTGCCGATGATCGTCTGGGCCAGCGCGTTACCGGTCAGGGTCAGCGCCGCAGTTCCCGCAGCGTTGGTGGTGCTGAGGATTTCGATGTCGTCGCTGGCATCGAGCGCAAAGTTGACAGAGGCATTGACCCGATCGGCTGTGCCCTGACCTGCATCTTCGATGATCACATCGCCAATGTTGCCCACAACGTAGGTGTCGTTGCCGCCCAGACCCGTCAAGGTATCCGCCGCAGTTCCACCGGAGTTCAGGATGTTGGCACCTGCGTTGCCAGTGATCTGCTGTTCCAGCGCGTTGCCGGTCAGATTGATCGCCGTAACGCCTGCCGCATTGTTGGTCGACAGGATTTCGATGTCGTCATCT
>JAYTDA010000194.1:0-1892 GCA_043736155.1 Paracoccaceae bacterium
GACCACAGCAAAAGGTCCAGCCGCGCCGAAATTTCGCGCGCCACCTCGGCCGGGACCACTTCGATCTCGACCGCGAAAGCCCCGGCCTCCTGATAGGCGCGGCAGTCGTGAAACAGCGCCAGCGCCTGCTCTGCCGTCTTGCCAACCGCGCGAAACCCGCCCGTCCAGGTGGCCTGATCAGCGCGTGCAGGCGGGGCTATGCGTGGTAGGGCACCATCGGGAACATGTGATGTTCGACATGGTAATTCATGTTCCAGTAAATCCAGTGGCTGACCGGGTTCATCAGCACGGTGCGCGCGTTCAACCGGTGGTCGACCACATCTTCGGCCAGGCCGCCATGCTGGATAAGGCCGGTCATGTACATGTGCCAGCAGCCATGGATTCGCGGGCCCCCGATCAGCATCACCGGCAGCGCGGACCGGCTTGCGCCCGCCACCAGCAGCGTCGCGGCATGAATGCCGATGTGAAGACGCGCCCAGACCACCGCCTTTTGCCGTTCGCTGTCACGAAATTAGGTCTTCTCCGCCGCGTTCAGGCCCCGCGTGGCGTGGCGGACCAAAGTGCGCAGATCGTGAAAGATGTGCGGGATGCCGATGAAATGCAGCGCCACCATCACCAGCCCCGGCGGGCGCATCAGGGCGATTTCGGGATCCAGCCCGACGATGATGGTGTTGGTGTGGTGGCGCGCATGGCTCCATCGCCAGGCCACCGGGTTGCGCATCACGAAAAAGCTGGCAAGATTATAGACGGCGTCGTTCATCCAGGCGGTCTTGAAGGCAGTGCCGTGACCACATTCGTGCCAGCGGCTGTCACAGCACGACCCGTAAAGCACTCCGTAGACGATGAAAAACGGCACGGCGGCCCAGCTGCCCCAGAAATGCACGCCGCCGGCCCCGGACAGCAGCAAAAGCCCGATCCACAGGGCGGTATCGCGCAACGCCGGCCCATCGCGGCGTGCCATCAGCGCCTTCATCTCCTTGCGGGGCACGTCAGAATGATACCATTCCGCCGACGCCAGTCCGGTGTCGACCGCACGGCGGCTGCTGGCGCCGGTCAGTCTTTAGTCTCGCGGGTGCGGGGAGGCGAGGGGGGCGGTCATGGTTGCCAGCGCCCGGTCAGGGCCGGGAAAATACCGGACAGCGCGGGAAATTCCTGATCGGGTTGAATTTGCACGGCGCGGATGCGGGCCTCGGTTGCGGCAATGGCATCCGCCCCGTCCAGGACACGGAACGTCGAGGCGTAATCGCGCGCCTCACCGGCCCGCAACCAGATCATCTCACCCCGTTCCCGAGCCGCCAGATTGCCGGTGACATGGTGGGTCGAAGGCTCGATCCCCAGCACATACTGGCCCGCTTGCAGGTTCTGCCACTGATAGTGGCACGGCACCTGATCCTTGCGTGTCACCATCTCCAGCCCCAGCGCCAGCCGGTCATTGACCAAGGCAACCGCCACCCGCCCCGCCGCATCGGCCCGCATCTCATGCGCCCAGACCTGTTCGGCGAAACCCTGTTGCGGCGGACCCATGCTGCGATAACCGACGCCCTGGGCCTGATACCGGTCGGCGTGGCTGGCCCACATCACATCGGCCACCGGCGCGAGGTAGCGGGAGCCATCGTCCAGCAGCGGGAAGCCGAGGTTCACATGGTAGAAATACATATGCGGCGTCACCGCGAAACCGGCGTTTTCCACCCGGTCGGTCAGGCGGATGTCATTGCCGCCCAGATCGGCCTCGATCCGGCGCGTCAGGTGCAGGACCTCGCCGAACAGCGCGGCCTGAATGATGATGCCCTCCGCCCACAGGATGCAGCGGTCGCCCTCCCACCGCTCACCATAGCCGGTCAGCCGGGCGGGGATTTGCGAGACGCGGCCATGCAGCCCGTGTTTCGCGCTGG
>JAYTDA010000195.1:0-3559 GCA_043736155.1 Paracoccaceae bacterium
GTGGTGGCAAGGTCAGTAAACGCAGGCGGAAAGCCGGTGATCGGCCCGCCATTTGTAATGAACATCGCAAGTCCGGAACAGGCGGACATGGTGGCAAGGGTGGCGACAAAGGGCTGAATGCGCCCGTAGGTGGACAATAGCCCGTTGACCAGCCCGACAAGTGCCCCCACCCCAATTCCCACAAGGCAGGAGATCACAAAGGGCACGCCGAAGTCACGATACAGCACTGCATTGACCATCAGGCTCAGCGCCACCACCGCCCCCACCGAAAGGTCGATACCCCCGATGATGATCACCATTGCGGCCCCTACCGCCATGATCCCGATCACCGATACCTGACTGAAGATGTTGACCAGATTGCGCGCGGTCAGAAAGTAGGGCGACATCACGGAGAACGCGATACAGACCAGAATAAGCCCGACGAGCGGCCCCGGAATGCGCCGCAACACCAGACGGGCCATATCCATCGGCGACGCGGGCTGCCCGCCTGTGCTGCCGGTCTTGCTATCTGATTTCATAACCATCTGACCCTCCCGGTCGATTGAGTTTTGCTTCGCGCGTCAGCGGCTGCTGACGGCAAGCGACATGACCCTTTCGGGGCTTGCCTCGTCACGTGACAGAATTCCGCGTTGTTGGCCTTCGGACATCACAAGAATCCGGTGCGACAGTCCAAGCACTTCTTCCAACTCGGACGACACCACAATGACAGCGATCCCTGACGCCGCGAGGTCGCGCAGGATTTCATAGATCGCCATCTTGGCCCCCACATCGACCCCGCGCGTCGGTTCATCCACAATGAACACCTTTGGTTGCTTGACCAGCCATTTGGCCAGTAGAACCTTTTGCTGATTGCCCCCCGACATGGATCCCACCGGCAGCCCCATCTGCCCGCGGATGTCAAAGCGGGCCTTCTGTGTGGTGCCAACTTCATCCAGCAAAGACCTGTTGATCTGGCCGTATCGCGCCAGCCCTTTTTCCCAGGGCAGCGTCATGTTGGCTGCCGACGACCGGTCAAGGTTCAAACCTTGGCCCTTGCGATCTTCGGGCACCATGAAAATGCCCGCGTCCATCGCGCTGCGCGGCCCGTTGATCCGCACCACCTTGCCGTCCACCTCGACCTCGCCAGTGTCAATCCGGTCGGCCCCGGCAAGGGCGCGCACCACGTCGGTGCGCCCTGCGCCAACCAACCCGGCAAAGCCAAGGATTTCGCCCTCGCGCAGATCAAAGTTGATGTTCTGGAAAGCCCCCTTGCGGCCTGCATTGCGCACTCGCAACGCAACCTTGTGCCCGGAAGCGCTAGGCGCGTGGTGTTCAAAGGTGAATTCGCGCCCGACCATCGCATTGATCATCTCGGCCTTGGCCACAGGACGTTCGGCCCAATGCGCCACCAGATTGCCGTCGCGCAGGCAGATGACCTGATCGGCAATGGCCTGCACCTCATCCAGCCGGTGCGAAACGTAGATGACGCCGGTTCCCGCCGCTTTCAGAATGCGCACCTGTTCGAGGATTTGTTCGGCCTCGGCCTCGCCCAGTGTGGCAGTCGGTTCGTCAAAGATCACATAACGGGGCTTGCGCAGAATTGCCTTGGCAATCTCGATGCCCTGCTGCACCGCCATTGTCAGCCCGCCAACGCCGCGCCCGGGATCGACCCGGACCCCGAGTGCGGACAGAACGACCTCCGATTCCTCATGCATACGCGTCCGGTCAACGCGACCATTCCGCATCGGCAAACGGCCAAGAAAGATATTCTCGGCGACGGACAAGCCGGGAAGCAAGCGAATTTCCTGATGGATCAGCGCAACCCCGCGCGCGATGGCATCCGACGGTAACTGCGGCGCATACTCTGTGCCGTCGATCCACATTTGGCCACCGCTGGGCCGGACGACGCCCGCGATGATGGAATTGAAGGTCGATTTTCCCGCGCCATTTTCGCCGATCAAACCAATAACAGTTCCCGGTTGCAGGGCCAGGTCCACTGACTTCAGCACCTGAATGCTGCCATATGCCTTTACAAGCCCCTGGCAGACAAGGCCGATCGTGGCAGGTGCGGCAGTGGTCATTGGGGCGTCCTTTCCGATGTTATCGGGACAGAAGGAGCAGGTAGAAAAGTGGGGCCCGATCTCGAAAGACCGGACCCCATGTCTGGTTACATGTTGTCAGCAGAAGGACCGTAGAAATCGGACGCCTTGTACTGATCGACATTCTCTTTGGTGATCAAAACGGCATCCTGATATTGCAGTTCGGGGATCGAAGCAGCTTCGCCGTTCATCACCTTGATCGCATCTGCGACAGCCATCTTGCCCATCTGATAAGGAATCTGCGCCATCGTTGCCTGCACGAGACCTTCCTTGATCGCCTTCAACATAGTTGGAAAGCCGTCGATACCGACCGAGATCAGGTCTTCACGGCCCGCCTGACGTGCCGCTTTGGCCGCACCCAACGCCATCGCGTCACTTTCGGCGAACACCGCCTTAATGTCGGGGTTAGCGGTCAGAATGTTCTGAGTTGCAATGAACGCCTCATTCTCGTCCCAGTTCGCGGTCTGGGTCGCTACGACTTCGATCTTAGTATTGGCCGCCAGCGCTTCGTCGCAGCCTTGGGTGCGCTGTACTTCGGCAGTGGAGCCGGGCACGCCTTTCAGGATCGCGATCTTGCCCTCACCGCCCATTTGGCCGAACATCCAGGTGCATAGGTCGCGTGCGGCCTTGACACTGTCCGTGGCGATAAAGGTAACGATCTTGCCGGCACCACTTTCCGGGCGCTGGTCAACCGCAATAACCGGAACACCTGCCGCGTTTGCAGCCTTGACGCCGGCCGCCGCCGCCGTCGAATCCTGCGAGATGAACAAAAGCGCGCCCGGCTGCTGAACCAGCAGGTTCTCGATCTGGCTAACCTGCTCGTTCGCATTGTTGTTGGCGGACATGAGGTTCAAGGTCAGCCCAGCTTCTTCGGCAGCGGCCTTCATACCGTCGCCTGCGGCGATGTAGAACAGCGATTTCTGGTCGGCCAAAGCTGCACCGATCAGTTTGTTATCCTGCGCAATTGCCGCACCCGACAAGATGGCAAGCGCGCATGTGGCCGCCGCGAGGGTCCGAAAGTTCTGTTTGAAAATGGCAGTCATGGTAAGTCTCCTCCTTTGTTGCACTCAGTTATGTCGTCATGCCGGGGACGTGGGCGCCTCCAGCAAGGCCTTCAGGGTCGCCAGAAACCGCGCGGCTTGCGCGCCGTCGGCGGCCCGGTGATCGCAGGTAAGCGAAAAGCTGGACATCGGGCGCCACTGGGGATCGCCGTTGTTCCAGACCTGCCGCATCTCGGTGGAACCGACGGCCAAAATAGCGGCCTGTGGCGGGTTGATGATGGCCGTAAACTGCCGCACCCCCAGCATCCCAAGGTTCGACACGGTAAAGGTGCCGCCCATCACATCGGCGATGGCAATCTTGCCCGCGCGCACCTTGGCCACAATCTCGGCCCGCCGGGTCGCAATACCTGCCAGAGACAGGGCCTGTGCGCTGTGGATCACCGGCACGGTCAAACCCCTGTCCGATGCGACCGCAAGGCC
>JAYTDA010000196.1:0-2739 GCA_043736155.1 Paracoccaceae bacterium
CTTGCTTTGAAGCGGAAGCTGTCGTTTCCAGTCTCCAAGATGTGGCAGCGGTGGGTCAGGCGGTCGAGCAGAGCGGTGGTCATTTTGGCATCCGTTGCCCGGCAGGCGTTTGCGTGCAAACGCCGAGAGGGGCCGAAGACCGTGGCCCATTCGCTGAAGCTGAGGTTTGTGGTGATCACGACGCTGGTGCGCTCGTAGAGCTTGCTCAGCAGATGGAAGAGGAGCGCCCCGCCCGAAGCGCTGAAGGGCAGGTATCCCAACTCGTCGAGGATCACGAGGTCGAGCTTGGTCATGCTTTCCGCGATCTGGCCGGTCTTGCCTTTGGCCTTTTCCTGTTCAAGGGCGTTGACCAGTTCGATGGTCGAGAAGAACCGGACCTTTCGGCGGTGATGTTCGATCGCCTGGACGCCGAGGGCGGTGGCCGCATGGGTTTTGCCGGTGCCAGGCCCACCGATCAGCACAACGTTCTGTGCACCGTCCATGAACTCGCAGCGATGCAGCGTTCGCACCGTGGCCTCGTTGATCTCACTGGCGGCGAAGTCGAAGCCCGAGAGGTCCTTGTAAGCCGGGAAGCGTGCGGCCTTCATGTGATAGGCAATGGAGCGCACCTCACGTTCAGCCAATTCGGCCTTCAGCAACTGCGACAGGATCGGGATTGCGGCTTCAAAAGCCGGAGCCCCTTGGTCGATCAGGTCTGTGACGGCTTGTGCCATGCCATACATCTTCAGACTGCGCAGCATGATGACGATGGCGCCGCTGGCGGGATCATGACGCATGGCGGCCTCCTGCGATCTGGGTGCGCAACCCGTCATAGCGTTCGACATTGGCCTTGGGTTCGCGGCGCAGGGTCAGTGCCTGCGGGGTATCCAGCGGCGGCCCGCCCACTACCTTGCCGTCGACCAGCCGGTGCAACAGGTTCAGCACATGGGTCTTGGTCGGCACACCCTCTGCCAGGGAAAGTTCCACGGCGGTGAGCACGGCCTGTTCATCGTGCTGCAGCACAAGGGCGAGGATATCGACCATCTCGCGGTCACCGCCGGGCTTGCGCAGCATGTGATCCTGCAACTGTCTGAAGGCGGGCGGCAATTCCAGGAAGGGCGCGCCATTCCTGAGGGCCCCGGGCTTGCGCTGAACCACCGCCAGATAATGTCGCCAGTCGTAGATCGTCTTCGCTGGCAGGTGGTGACTGCGTTCGATGATCCGCAGATGTTCGCACAGGATGTTGCCCTCGGCCGCGACGACCAGCCGGTCCGGATAGATCCGCAGGCTGACAGGTCGGTTGGCGAATGAGGCCGGAACGCTGTAGCGATTGCGCTCGAAGCTGATCAGACACGTGGGCGAGACGCGCTTGCTCAACTCGATGAAGCCGTCAAAAGCGACCGGCAGCGGCATAAGGGCTGCCTGCTCTTCGGCCCAGACATCGGCAATCGTGCCAGCCAGCTTGCCATGTGCCGTCTCCCGCCACAGATCCTGACACCGCTGTTCCAGCCAAGCATTCAGCGCAGGAAGATCGGGGAAGTCCGGCATCTTTTGCAACAGCTGGTGGCGGGAATCCCGAACGTTCTTTTCGACCTGCCCCCTCGCCATTGTCCTCGGACCAATGGCGGACAATGGCTCGATCCCACCCTGCCGCAGGATTGCAGAAATCGGGCTCATAGACGTAGTGGTTCGTCATGGCGAGAAAGCGCATGTTGATCTGCCGTTCCTTGCCCCGCCCGACGCGGTCCACCGCTGTGCGCATGTTATCGTAAATTCCGCGCCCGGGCACGCCGCCGAAGACCCTGAACCCGTGCCAGTGCGCATCGAACAGCATCTCGTGGGTCTGCAGGAGATAAGCGCGTAAAAGATAAGCCCGGCTGTGCGACAGCTTGATATGCGCCATCTGCAGCTTCGTGCGCTCTCCACCCAGAACAGCAAAGTCCTCGCTCCAGTCGAACTGGAAAGCCTCACCCGGGCGGAAAGACAGCGGAACAAAGGTGCCGCGCCCCGTAGTCTGTTGCTCGCGGTGACGATCTGCACGCCACCCCCGCGCAAATGCGGCCACCCGGCCATAAGAGCCGGTGAAGCCTAAGGTCACAAGATCGGCATGCAACTGCATAACAGTCCGGCGCTGCTTGCGCGACTTCCCGGCCTCGGTCTTCAGCCAGCCGGATAGCTTGTCGGCGAAAGGATCAAGCTTGCTCGAACGATCGGGTGTCGCGAATTTTGGCTCGATACTGTCCGCCGCCAGATGCTTGGTCACAGTATTCCGCGACACGCCTGTCAGCCGCGCAATCTCGCGGATCGACAGCTTCTGCCGCAAATGCATCCGTCGGATGATGTTCAAAAGTCCCATGTGGATCACTCCGTTGTCCCCCGCCGCTCACCGCTTTGGGGGAAGGTTCACATGGCTCAATTCTCAATGGAAATTATGCGCCCACCCGGCTCACTTCTGGGTGAAAATCAACAATCAAGCGCGCCACGTCGTTCAGTTCGGTCTGACTGATGCCGCTCAGGTCGGTGCCCTTGGGGAAGAACTGGCGGAGCAGGCCGTTGGTGTTCTCGTTCGAGCCGCGCTGCCAGGGGGCGTGCGGGTCACAAAACCAGATGTCGATCTTCAGGCGACGCGCCAGTTCCGGGTGGCAGGCCATCTCGCTGCCGCGGTCGTAGGTCATCGACCGGCGCAGCGCCGCGGGCAGGCGTTTCATCTGGCGGGTGAAGCCTTCCAGCGCCGCTTCGGCGGTGCAGCCGCGCATCTTG
>JAYTDA010000197.1:0-3938 GCA_043736155.1 Paracoccaceae bacterium
ATTTTCACGAAAGAAAAGCTCAACGCGGAACCGGGTCAGTGCCCTACTGAACCGCCACTATGAACCGGACTTGCGCCGCGCCCCCGGTTTCGGCCATGATCCCGCCTCGGGGCCATAGCCCCACGGGGGGGATGATGCGCAAGTTTCTGGTGGTGCTGGACGACAGCCGCGAATGCCTCAATGCCATGCGTTACGCCGCGTTGCGCGCGTCGCATACCGGGGGCGGGGTGCAGATCCTGTCGGTGATCCTGCCGGAGCAGTTTCAGCACTGGATCGGTGTCGCCGACATGATGCGGGCCGAGGCGCGCGAACGGATCGTGGCGCATTTCGAGGTGTTTGCCAAATGGATGCGCGACCGACAGGGGGTCGATCCCGAACTGGTGATCCGTGAAGGCGAACCGGTGGCAGAGATTCTGGCGCAGATCCGCGAAGACCCGTCGATCGGGGTACTGGTGCTGGGGGCAGGCACCGACAAATCCGGGCCGGGGCCGCTGGTCACCCAATTGTCCAAATCTTCCGGGGCTTTGCCGATCCCGATCACCATCGTTCCCGGCACCATCACCAAGGAAAAGCTGGAAGCCATCACCTGAGGCGCAAACTTGTTTTGCAAAGCGGCCCGCCTCGGATAGGCTGCGGCCAAGACCCAAGCTGGTGAAGCTTCAAACTGGTGAAAACATGCGCCCGGTTCTGGTTGCCCTGATGGTTTTGCTGGCGGCCCTGCCTGCGGCGACCCTGCCTGCCATGGCCCGCAACTGGACCGGGGTGCCGTTCGATGCCGCACGGCTCAGCACCGGGGAACGAAGGGTGATGCAGTCGGCGATGATCCTGGCCGGGATCTATGCCGGGCCGGTCGATGGCATCTGGGGCACAGCCAGCCAAAAGGCGCTGACCGCGTTTACCACCAGGGCCTATGGCAGTGTCACACCGACTTTTGGCCAGATTGCCCCGCTGGTCACCGCCTTTGAACAGGAACGGCGCGACAGCGGCTGGCGCAGCGTTCATTACGAAACCCCGGACCGGTCCTTTGCCTTGCCATCAGGTCTGCTGGCTGACCTGTCGGGCCCGCTAGCCCTGACCTGGGAAGCCGAGGATGGCAGCCTGTCGGTCAATTTCGACTATGCTGCGGCCGATGAAACCCTTGCCGCCCACACACTGCTGCAACTGCGGAGCGAACCCGGTTCGCCGCCGTTTCACACCGAGGATGCCGACCAGATCATCACCTCGGTCACCCTGACCAACGGCGGCAGCGGCTATTTGCGGTCTGACCGCGCCGGCGATGGCTTTGTCACCCTGTTGCTGTCGTCCGGCCCCGACCAGTTGCGCAGGATGGCGTTGATCGCCCTGTCCTATGCCCCGGGCAAGGCCCCCGACCTGGAAATGCCCCTCAGCGGGGTTTTGGCAACCCTGACCGACATACCGGCAGAGACGAGCGCAGAGCCGGGACCGAAAGTCACTGGTCTGAACCCGAAAGACGCCTCCAGCACCGGGTCGGGCTTTTACATCAGCGCCAGCCACATGGTCACCGCCGCCCATGTCGCCAGCGACTGCACGGCGATCAGCCTGTCCGATGGCAGCCCGGTGGCGACCCGCAGGCTGGACAATGACCTTGATCTGGCAGTGCTGGAACCGGAACTGAAATCCGCCAGCTGGCTGAACCTCAGCCCGGATGCCGAACCGCACTTGGGCGAAACCGTCTATGCCCTCGGCTACCCCTATCTGGGCCTGCTCAATCAGGGCCTGTCGGTCACCGGCGGCAATGTCAGTGCGCTGGGCGGCATCGACCCCACCGAAGTGCGGATCATGGTGTCGGCCCCGGTGCAGCCCGGCAATTCCGGTGGGCCGCTGATCACCGCCAATGGCGATGTGGTGGGCGTTGTGGTCAGCCGGATCGACGACATGGACATTTTCGATCAAACCGGCACCCTGCCGCAAAACATGAACTTTGCGGTGCCGCCCAAGGCGCTGGTGGCGTTTCTGGGCAAAGCCGGGGTGAAACCGGTGCCTTCGCCGCAGGGCGAGATCGACATCGGCCGGGGCTTGCCCGATACGATGCGAGATGCGGTGGTGCCGCTGTTTTGCTATTGATGCGCCCCCCCTCGTGGCTTTTTCTTTGCACAAATACTCTCCCACCCCGTGATCCGGAGCACCACGCCAGCCCGTGCAAAACCCTGAATTTTCGGAGAAAATTCGTGCGGATCAGGCGCTGACACCATGGCACGCCTGCGGATTGCCTGCTGGAACTGCGCCGACGGTCTGGCCCGCAAACAGGCGCTGCTGGCGCGGATTGAGGCTGACCTGATCGTGGTCAGCGAGGTGCGGCAGGCCGATTTTGCCGCCCTTGCCCCGCTTTACGCCACCGCTGTCTACACCCCAACCGCCACGGCGCGCGGCATTGCCACCTTCTGCCATTGGCCCGCACTCACCCCAAAACCCTACAAGCCGCCCAACCGGGCCGAATGCTATCAACGCCTGCGGCTGGGCCCGATCGACATTCTGGCGGCTTGGGTCAAGCCGCGCGGCAGCTATACCGCCCCGGCACAGCGCACCATCGCGCATTTCCTGCGCAGCCTGCCGCGCAGCGATCCGGCGCAGCACCGGATCGTGCTGGGCGATCTGAACCTCAATCCGGGGTTTGACCGCGCCCCGGCCACCGGTCGCGCCACGGCGCTTATGGCGCTGCTGGCACGGCGCGGCTTGCGCAGCCTGTATCACCAGCACAGCGGTGAAGCCTTTGGTGCGGAGTCCCGCGCCACCCACTATTTCCTGCGCAATCACGCGCGGCCGTTCCACATCGACTTCATCTTTGCCTCCGCAGGTCTGGTGTTGCACCGCTTTGAACTGGGGGACCCGGCAGACTGGATCGGCGCTTCCCGGGGCGACCATCTGCCGCTGATCGCCGAACTGGACTATTGAGGCGCACCTGCCCCCCTCTGCAAAGCCCCCCCCTCCGCAAAGCCCTCTTGCCGCCTCCCCACAGCTTGTTTAGCCTTTGCCGATGACAACCGCACTCCTGACCCATGCCGATTGCCTCGGCCATCACACACCGCCCGGCCACCCCGAACGGGTGGAACGGCTGCAGGTGATCCTTGCCGCCCTGGCGGAGCCCGAGTTTGACGCGCTGCTGCGGCTTGATGCGCCGCTGGCCGACGATGCTGACCTGACCCGGGTGCATGATGCCGCCTATGTCGCAAGAATCCGCGCCTCGGTCCCAACCGCGGGCACTGTGGCGCTGGATGCCGATACCCATATGTCACCCGGCAGCCTGGCTGCGGCGCTGCGGGCGGCGGGGGCCGGTATCGCCGCCACCGATCTGGTGCTGGCGGGCAAGGTGCGCAACGCCTTTTGCGCGGTGCGCCCCCCCGGTCATCATGCCGAAATCGGCATTCCGATGGGCTTTTGCCTGTTTGGCACTGTCGCCATCGCCGCCAAACGGGCGCTGGATCACCATGGCTTGCACCGCGTGGCGATCATGGATTTCGATGTGCATCACGGCAATGGCACCCAGGCGCTGCTGTGGGATGAACCCCGTATCAAGTTCATCTCCACCCACCAGTCGCCGCTCTGGCCCGGCTCTGGTGCCGCATCCGAACGCGGCGGTGCGGCGGGCAATATCCTGAATGTGCCCTTGCCCCCCGGCACCGATGGCCCGGCCTTTCGCGCTGCGATGGAGCGGCTGGTGCTGCCGGCGCTGGATGATTTTGCCCCGGAACTTTTGCTGATTTCCGCCGGGTTCGATGCCCACCGTGCCGATCCGCTGGCCAATCTGGCGCTGGAGGTGGCGGATTTCGCCTGGGCCACTGAACGGCTGTGTGATGTCGCCGATGACCATGCCGGAGGCAGGGTGGTCTCGACACTCGAAGGCGGATATGATCTGGACGCGCTGGCTGCATCGGTTGCGGCGCATGTGACCGTGTTGATGGAGCGGGGCGAATGACTGA
>JAYTDA010000198.1:0-2611 GCA_043736155.1 Paracoccaceae bacterium
CATCACGAACAATGCGACGGGGGCCCGTTCAAAGGCATCGAAGTAGTTGTTCAGGCTGATATCGCCCACTGGCAGAAACGCCCGCAGCGACCCGGTATCTGACAACAGTTGCTGGTCGGGCTTCAGCGATGACATCAGCATGAACACCAGCGGGAAACAAAAGATGATCGCAATGATGGTCAGAACGGCGTAGCGCACGATCAGGCGCAGGCCGTGGTTATCGGCGGAAAGTGCAGACATCAGCGTCTCTCCCGGGTGATCCAGCGCTGGATCAGGCTGATTGAAAGGACAAGGAAGAACAGGAACACCGAAATGGCCGAGGCACCCGAGATATCCTGCTTGCCATAACCCCGCTCGACGGCCTGGAACACGATGGCCTGAGTGCTGTCCAAAGGCCCGCCATTGGTCATCACGTCAACCTGAGCGAACAGGCCGAACGCCTGAATGGTGATGACGACGAACACCAGAATCGCAGTATTGCGCAGGCCGGGCCAGGTGACATAGCGGAATATTTGCCACTTTGACGCGCCCTCGATCTCGGCGGCCTCATACAGGGTCGGGCTGATGGTTTGCAGGCCGGACAGCCAGATCACCATATGAAAGCCCACCGCCTGCCAGATTGACATCACGATGATCGACCCAAGGGCGGTATTGGGATTGCCCAGCCAGTCGACCCCGGTAAAGGCCCCGAATGTCAGCCCCGACAGCAGGTTATTCAGCAACCCATCCTGCCCGTCATAGATAAACCGCCACAGCAGCGACACCACGACAATGGACACGACCACGGGCATGAAAAAGATCGCCCGGTACAGGTTGATCCCCCGCAGACGCTGGTTGATCAGCAGCGCAAGGCCCAGGGCCAGCCCGCCCTGCACCGGGGCCACCACGATCACGAAAATCAGGGTATTGATCACCGCCTTCATGAAAATCACATCGCGCGCCAGCACATAAGTGCGGCTGTCGCCCGACGACCACGAAAACCATTCGCGCATTCCGTCCAGATCGGGATGCTCGGGGTTGTTCCGGGTCAGCTCACGCAAGCGCTGATAGGTCGGATCGCCAGCCTCGTCGCGGATCACAGCGCCCGCATCATCGCGCACGGGGTCCAGCGTGATCATCCCCATGCCCAGCAGATCGCGGTAATTGGCAAGGCCCACAAATTCGGTCGGGTTGGGGGAAATCAGCCGCTGATTGGTCAGCGACAGCCCGAAGGCAAAGAAAAACGGCAGGATGACAAAAAACACCATCAACCCAAATCCGGGCAGGGCAAAGCCCCATCCTGCGCCGTTGGATTGGGTCAGTTTCGTTCCGCCTGCCATGCTGATCACCCACAGTTTTCCAGGTCCGGGGGCCGGCTGTTGTGCCGGGCCCCGGGGTTGACGGCCCGTTAGTGTCCGTAGTTGCTGTTGGCGGCGATATCGGCGTCAATCTCATCGACGGCGGCATCCAGCGTTTCAGCAACATCGGCCCCATTGGCGATATCCGCCAGCGCCTTTTCGAACACCTTGGCGGCGACCACATAGCCCGGCGTGACCGGGCGGACCAAAGCCTGTGCCGAGGTCAGCCCAAAGAATACGGCCATCGGACCGCCGTCTTTGTAATTCTCGGTCAGTCCGGCTGCGGTTGCAGTTGCAGGGATCAGGCCGATGCCGTTCGAGAAATCGGCAAGGTATTGATCATTCAGCGCAAACTGGATGAACGCCGCAGCGCCATCGGGATGCTCAGACGTTGCCGAAACCCCGAACTGCCAGCTGGCGGCCCCGATTTTCGACCCAGCGCCAAAGTCGGGCGCAGGCAGGAACAGGGTGTCGTCATGCGCAGTCAACGCACCCAAAGCAGCCCAGTTGCCATTCCAGCTGAACGCATATTTGCCGTCAACGAACCCTGAATCCCGGTCAGCCGGGTCTTGCGATGTGCCTGGAGCGTAACCTTCGGTGAACAGCATTTGCCACCATGCGCCGAACGCCATCGCCGCATCGCCATTCAGCGCGCCTTCGGCAGTGGTATAGGTGGTCCGGTCTACGATGTCGCCGCCAAAGGATTGCAGGAACGGCGAAAACGCATAGGGATACCATTCGCCGGTCCAGGCCATGCCCAGATCGAGCGGGTAGTCATAATTGCCGGATGCCTTGGCTGCATCAAGGGCCGCCATGAACTCGGCCATATCCCAAGGGTCGTCCAGCGTTGGAGCGGTCAGGCCCAATGCATCAAGTGTCGATTGCCGGGTGACCAATGCGACAGCCGCATCCCACAGACCGATGGAATACAGTTTGCCATCCCAGATGCCCTTGGTGCCGGGCAAAAAGTTGGCGATGACGGCTTCGTCAATCACCAGCGGTTGCATATAGCCAGCCCAGGCCCAGTTCGGCATAACCGGGCCGTCCACGTCCAGAATATCGGGCAAGTTGCCGGCCAAAGCGGCAGCAACGACCGAGTCATTGTAAGCGCCCTGCGGGAACGACTCGAGCGAGACTTTCCAGTCGGTCTGGCTGGCGTTAAAGTCTGCGACGATCTGGTTGATGATCGTGCTTTCGACTTCGTTTCCGGCGCCATGGTACCACATGGTCAGGTCAGTTTGGGCCAAAGCCATAGTGGGGGCCATTGCAGCAAA
>JAYTDA010000199.1:0-1501 GCA_043736155.1 Paracoccaceae bacterium
GGATTGCGTGCTGGTGGCGGTGCTGGCCCGACTGACCATGCCGCTGGCCGGCGTGATGTCGCTGGAAGCGGGGCAGGTGCTGGCACTGCCGCAGGCGGCACTGGACCGGATATCGCTGGAGGGGATCGACGGGCGCAGCGTTGCCGGCGGGAAGCTGGGGCAGAACCGGGGAATGCGCGCGGTGCGGCTGGCAGAGGCTGAGGACCGGGCGCAGACCCTCTCGTCTGCCGCCGCAGTGTCTGGCGGCATCGAGACGGCGGATCTCGCTTTGGCGTTCGACCGCCCGATGAACTTTGGCCAGGACGACCCGTTCTTGATGCCGACCGGAACCGGCTGACCGGCCAACGACTATCCCTCGAAAAATCGGGCCCGTTGTGCGACCGCAGAGCACAAGGACCTGATTGTTTGCAGGAAAATCGTTTGCCGCGCCTGGGTGCGGGTTCAGGAGGGCAGATTCAGGAGGTCTGGTTCAGGAGGGCTGGGCCAGCGCCTCCAATTGTCCTTTCAGATGCCCCAGATTGTACCCAAAGCGGGCCGGGACGGCGATCAGGTCATCGGCTGGCTGGCTGCCGGCATTCATCAGCGCCCAAACGATGGACGAGCGGTTGCCCGAGGCGCAATAGGCAAAGACCGGCCCGGACGCCGCTGCCGCCGCCGCGCGCTGTGCTGCAACATTGTCCAGCGTCAGCCCGCCCGAGATCACCGGATTGGTCACAAAGGTGAGGCCAAGCGCCTCGGCCGCTGCGCGCATCGCCTGATCCTGCAGATGTGGCGGGATTTCCGGATCGGGACGGTTGTTGATGACCGTGGTGTAGCCGG
The DNA here is from genome assembly GCA_043736155.1 of Paracoccaceae bacterium. Classification (GTDB taxonomy): domain Bacteria; phylum Pseudomonadota; class Alphaproteobacteria; order Rhodobacterales; family Rhodobacteraceae; genus JANNRR01. The sequence continues at coordinate 820 of JAYTDA010000199.1, forward strand.
CGGCCTTGATGGCGGGCAGATCGGTCGGCTCGATCTGGGGCGACACGGCGTAAGCGGGGGTCAGGGCGCGGATGTCCATCTTGCTCCTCGTCAGCGGGCTGGGGTCGGGTTTTCCGGTGGCCCGGTCGATCCAGACCCGGACCCGGGGTGCCGCCAGCATAGCCGCAGCCATCGACAGAAGAAAGACCACACCGCCCCCGCCGCCAAAGCTGAGCGAAGCGATGGCGGGGCCGGGGCAGAGCCCGGCCAGCGCCCAGCCGGCGCCGAACAGCACCGAGCCGATCACCAGATTTGGCCCGACTTCGCGCGCGGGCGGTGGCGGGAATGAGCCGCCCATCACCGGGCCCCGGCGCCGCGCCGCCACCCGCCAGGCCACCGCCATCGGGATGATCGCGCCGCCCATCACAAAGGCCAGCGTCGGGTCCCAGTCGCCGAACACGTCCAGCCATCCCTGAACCTTGAGCGTGTCGGTCATTCCCGACAACAGCAACCCCGCCCCGAACAGCGCGCCCGCACCCAGCGCCACCAAGACCCGGCCCATCACAGCCACCCCAACCCGTGGCGCAGCGCCGCCATCACCAGCCCGCCCGCCACCACATAGAACACTGTCGCCACGATTCCCCGCAGGCTGAGGCGCGCAATCCCGCAAACCCCGTGGCCGGACGTGCAGCCGTTGGCCAGA
>JAYTDA010000200.1:0-10320 GCA_043736155.1 Paracoccaceae bacterium
TGAGGCGCTGCTGGCGGCTGCTCCCGCCGGTTTCGCTTTTGCCGAGTTTGACGAAAACACCCGCGCCACCCTGTTTTACACCACCGGCACCACCGGTGATCCCAAAGGTGTCAGCTATTCGCACCGGCAACTGGTGTTGCACACGATGGGGGTGATTGCCGGTTTGGGGGCGACACCCGGCATGGGGGGCATCCACCGCGCCGATGTCTATATGCCGCTGACGCCGCTGTTTCATGTGCATGGCTGGGGCTTCCCCTATGTCGCGACGTTGCTGGGGATGCGGCAGGTCTATCCCGGCCGCTATGAACCGGCCAAGCTGCTGGCGCTGATTGCGCGGCATGGTGTCACCTTTTCCCATTGTGTTCCCACCATTCTTGCAATGGTGCTGGCGGCACCCGGGTCTGCCGGCACCGACCTGTCACGGTGGAAAGTGCTGATCGGCGGTTCGGCCTTGCCCGAGGGGCTGGCGCGGGCGGCGATGGCGCGCGGCATCGATGTTCATGCCGGTTACGGCATGTCGGAAACCTGTCCGATCCTCACCATCGCCGACATGGTGGCCAGTCAGGCTGGCGGAGATACCACAGCCATTCGCACCGCGACCGGCAAACCTGCGCCCTTTGTGCATTTGCGTGTGGTCAACCCAGACATGGCCGATGTGCCGCGCGACGGCAAAACCACGGGGGAGGTGGTGGTACGGGCGCCGTGGCTGACCCAATCCTACCTGAAAAACCCCTCTGGCACCGATGCCCTTTGGCAGGGCGGCTGGCTGCATACCGGCGATGTCGGTCACCTGAGCGCCGATGGCACCCTGCGCATCACCGACCGGCTGAAAGACATGATCAAATCCGGCGGCGAATGGGTGTCATCGCTGGAACTGGAAAACGTGGTGTCCACCGTGGCGGGGGTGCGGGAAGTGGCGGTGGTGGGGATGGCGGACCCGAAATGGGGCGAACGGCCCGTGGTCATTCTGGTGACCGACAGTACGGCACCCGGCGCGGTGATCGCGGCGGCCGGTGCTGCGATTGCCGCTGCCATCGCCAACGGTGCCCTGTCGACATGGGCGGCACCCGACCGCTTTGTGCAGATCGCAGCACTTCCGAAAACCTCGGTAGGCAAGATCGACAAGAAAGTCATTCGCGCCAGGCTGGCGGCAGGCACCCTGACCTGAGCCTCCCGTGCCCCGGTCAGGTGCCGGAGCGGGCGATGGGCAGCGTGTGAAACTCGTCCCGATAGGGCCGCGCGGTTGCGGGCAGCAGCTTGCGAAGGGCATATTCAGGGTCGATCCTCTGCTGCCGCAGCGATGCGAAAACTTCGCGGTAGGCATCGAGGATCGAGGTGTTGGGCGGCGGCAGGTCAGCCTTGATCAATTCATGCAGACGCGGCAGCGCGTGATAGGGCACCATCGGGAACATGTGGTGTTCGACATGGTAATTCATGTTCCAATACAACCAGCGGCTGACCGGATTCATGTAGACGGTGCGGCTGTTCAACCGGTGATCCAGCACATTGTCCGCCAACCCGGCATGTTGCAGATGGCCACACAGCACCATGTGCCAGCAGCCATAGACCCGTGGCAACCCGATCAGCATCAGCGGCAGCACCGATCCGAGGGCAAGGGCGGTGACGATGGTGGCTGCATAAATCGCCATATGGACCCGGGCGGCAAAGACGGCTTTGGGCCATTCACTGGCGGGAATATAGTCCTGTTCATCCGGTGACAGGTTTCCCGCCGCATTGCGCAGCAGAATCTTCATCGATCGAAAGCTGCCCAGCACATCAAAAAACGCCAGCACCGCCCGCACCGTCTTTGGCGGCCGCATCCAGGCAATCTCGGCGTCGCGGCCCACGATATAGGTATCGGTATGGTGGCGGGCATGGCTCCACCGCCAGTTGACGGGGTTGCGGATCACCATGAAACTGGCAATCTGGTACAGCGCTTCATTCATCCAGGCGGTGCGAAACGCGGTGCCGTGGCCGCATTCGTGCCAGCGGCTGTCGCACGATGAGCCATAAACCACGCCATAAACGAAAAAGAACGGCACCGAGGCCGGGGTGCCCCAGAAATGGATCCCGCCCCAGCCACAGCCGAACAGCAGCGCAAACCACAGGATGGTATCGCGCAGCGCCGGGCCATCCTTTCGTTTCATCAGCGCTTTCATCACGGCGCGCGACACATCGGAATGGTACCATTCCGCCGATACCAGCCCCAGTTCCATCGCGCGGCGGCTGTCTGCGCCCACCAGACTGTAGTCGCGTTGTCCGACAGGGATGGCAGTTGCTGTCATGGCTGCACCTTTGCATTGTGAAGCTGTGCCATGGGCTACAGCTTCTCCGACACTTCCTCGATCGAGGTTTCCGTCACCGGTTTATCCAGCACGATCTGCCCCAGCGCCATGGCGACGATCCGGTCACAACAGGCAAAGACATGGTGCATGTTGTGGCTGATGAAGATGCTGGTGACCCCCTGCGCCTTCAGCCCTTTGACAAAGCCGATCACCTTGGCGGTTTCCTTGACCGACAGGTGGTTGGTCGGTTCATCCAGAATCATCACCTTGGATTTGAAATGCATGGCGCGGGCAATGGCGACACCCTGGCGCTGGCCACCCGACAACTCCCCGACCAAAGCATCGGGAGAGCGCAGATGCAGATCGACATCGGCAATCGCCTTGACGCTATCCTCACGCATCTTGTTATCATCCAGTACGCCGATGCCGCCAATCGACCATTTCAACGGTTCGCGCCCGATGAACACATTGCGTGAAATGCTCATCAGCGGCACCATCGAGTTATATTGATAGATGGTCTCGATCCCCAGCCGCATCGCGTCCTTGGGGTTGCGGATATCGACCTGCTGACCTTCCAGCAGAATCTCGCCTTCATCGTGGCGGTGCAGACCCGACAGGATGTTGATCAGCGTCGATTTGCCGGCGCCGTTGTCACCGACCAGCCCCAGCGCCTCGCCGCGCCCGACCTTGAGGCTGACGCCTTTCAGCGCATGAACGCCGGAATACCATTTGTGCAGATTGCGGGTTTCGATGATCGGGGCGGTCATCTTTCCGTCTCCACCTTCATGGCGCGGCCACGGCGGCGCAACCAGGCGTTGCCGATCACGGCAAAGATTGTCAGGGCACCGATGGCAAACTTGAACCAGTTGGCATCGACCTGTGACATCACCATGCCATTGTCGATGATCCGGATCAGGGTGGCACCGATCAACCCACCAACGATCGACCCCACACCCCCGGCCAGTGAGGTTCCCCCGATCACTGCGGCGGCCACCGCCTGCAACTCCATCCCTTCGCCGATTGACGGCAGGAACGAATTCAGCCGCAGCGACTGCATCATCCCGGCAAACCCCGCAAGCATCGAACAGATCATGAAACAGGCGATCTTGACCTTGCCGGTGGGGATGCCCATCGCCGCTGCGGCGGGCAGAAAACCACCAGTGGCGCGGATCCAGTTGCCGAAATTGGTGCGGGCCAGCAACAGGCTGATCAGCACCGCAAATCCGGCAAACCACAGCACCGAAGCGCGGATCAGGCCGCCATCATCGACAAAACCGGTAAAGATCCAGCTGGGCACTTCGCCGGGGCGGATCCGGGGCGGAAAGCCGCCGGAAATCACCACAGTCATCGACCGCGCCATGAACATCATGCCCAGTGTGGTGATGAACGACGGGATATCAAACCGGATGGTGATCCAGCCATTCATGAAACCGACAAAGGCGCAGACCGTCAGCCCGGCCAGTATCGCCAGCCAGAACGGCCAGCCGCCCACCACCAGCACCGCCATCGTCATCGGCATCAGCGCAAACACTGATCCGACCGACAGATCGAACTCGCCGCAGATCATCAGCAGCGTCACCCCGACGGTGACCAGTGCGGTTTCCGGCAACAGGCCAAGGATACCCCGGATATTGTTGGTCGACAGGAACATGTAGTCTGACCGGAATTGAAACACCATCGCCAGCAGCAGCAGCAACAGGGTACTGGCCAGTTCGGGTTTCTGCAGGGCGAGTTTGAATAGGCGGCGCATGCGGATCATTATCCCCTTGTTCGGGCGAAACCGGCGCGGGTCAGGCCCGCGCCGGTCGGTTCACTATGTCAGCGCAGACCCTGTTCGGAAAGCTCGCGGATCGCGGCAACGTCTTTTGGATAGACCAGTGCCTCGCCGGTATTGATGTCAACCGGGGCAAGCCCCACGGTTTTGGACTGATAGACCATCATCGCCGGCATGTAGCCCTGCATGAACGGCTGCTGGTCAACCTGCACCTGGATATAGCCGGCTTCCATCTCGTCCAGCACCACCGGAACAAGGTCGAAACCGCCCAGCAATACCTTGCCCGGTTCAATCTTCCGGTCGCGCAGCACACCCGCCACCCCGGCATGCCAGAAGCCGGTGTCGAAATAGGCGTTGGTTTCAGGATGCGCCGTCAGGTAGGCGCCAACCCGGTCGGCGGTGATCGCCAGATCAAGCCCGGAGTCGATCTTTTCGTAAGTGATCTTGCGGTCCGGGTTGGCGGCGATCATCTCATCCAGATAGTTCGAAATGCCCAGGGCGCGCTGTTCGGACCAGTTCTGGCCGGGGCCGGAAACACCAACCAGCACATGCAGCGGCCCTTCGGCCGGCATGTTGACCCACTGGGCGCGGACCAGAGAATACCCGGCCGCAGTCAGACCCTGACCGACAAAGGCTTGCCGGGCGTTGCCCTTGGACCCTTCGACATCATCGACGTTCGAGGCGATGACGATGATCCCGGCATCGCGGGCGCGCTGGATCACTTCGTCAAACGCGGTGTTGTCGATGATCGAGGTGATCAGCGCATCCGGACCCCGGGCAATTGCCGCCTCGATATTGGCAACCTGTTCGGGGATCGACCCGTCGGTTTGCAGATAGACCATCTGACAGTTTGCCGCGATCTTGGCGCAGGCATCGTCAAACCCCTTTTCCACCGCTTGCCAGAACGTGTTCGAGGCACCCGAATGCACGGTAAACACGATATCCAGCGGGTCTTGCGCATAGGCCCCCGATGCTGCTGTGGTCAACAAGGCCGCGATGGCCAAGCCCTTGAGTTTCTTCATTGTTTGCTCCTCCCATGAAGCAGGTTGCGGCCGTTTCAGACCGTGGTTGCGTCGGATCGTTTTCGCGACGTGGTAAAAGCCCGGTCCAGGTCGGGATGCAGGTCCATCCCCAACCCCGCTCCGGGCGGAACAGTAATCATGCCAGCACGCACCTCGGGCAAAGCCGTGACCAGATCGCGGTACCAGGTGCGGTAAAAGGCGCGGACGCTTTCCTGCACCAGCGCATTCGGGGCATTCAGCGACAGGTGGGTGCTGGCACACAGAACCACCGGCCCGGTGCAATCATGCGGGGCCACCGGCAAATGCCAGGCTTCGGCCATCGCGGCGATCTTGCGCGCCTCGGACAGTCCGCCGCACCAGCTGAGATCCAGCATCACCACCCCGGCGGCCCCGGTTTCCAGCAGATCGCGGAATCCCCAGCGGGTCGCCAGAGTTTCCGAGGCACAGATCGGCGCAGGTGACGCCTCGGCATAACGTTTCAGACTGGCCAGACTGTCCATCCGGATCGGGTCTTCATGCCAGAAGGTTTGATAGGGTGCCAAAGCGCGGGCGATCTGCATGGCGGGCAGCAGTTGCCACAGCGAATGAAATTCCACCATGATATCCATCTTGTCGCCAACCGCCTTGCGGATCTTCTCGAACGGCTCCAGTGCCCTGGTGATATCCGGGGCCGAGATATACTGCCCGCGCGACAACTCAGCGGCGCGATCGAACGGCCAGATTTTCATCGCGGTGATCCCCTCCTCCAGCAGGGAATGGGCCAGTTCATCGGCGCGGTATAAAAAGCCGTTCAGGTCGTCATAGCTGCCGGAACCGCCCAGGCCGAAATTGGTGGTGACCTGCCCGGTGGTTTTCTTGACATAATCCACCCCGGCACAGGTGTTGTAGGTGCGGATCTCGCGCCGGGTAAAGCCGCCCAGCAACTGCGCGATCGGCTGATTCAGCGCTTTGCCGAACAGGTCCCACAGCGCAATGTCAAACGCCGAATTGCCGCGCATTTCCGCGCCGGATGAACGAAACCCCAGATAGCCCGCCAGATCGGCGGCCAGCCGGTCAATCTCCATCGGGTCACGGCCGATCACCCGCGGGGCAATGTATTCATGGACATGCGCCTCGACGGTGGCGGCACCGAAAAACGTCTCTCCCAACCCGGAAAGACCCTGATCGGTATGGACCTGCAGCCACAACAGGTTCGGACGTTCCGCGATCCGGATGGTTTCAACGGCGGTGATTTTCATGGCTGCCTCACGACAGACCTGCCGTCAGCAGGGCCCGCACGCTTTCATCAAAATGCAGCGCCATCGAGGCCACCGCCTGTTGCGGGTCGCTGGCAGCAACCGCGCGGGCGATATCGACATGGGTGGCCGCCATCAGATCGCGCGAGGCCTGGGTCGGGCGGGTTTTCCAGCCGATCGGCCAGGTTTGCCGGGTGATGCCCTGAAACGAGCCGATCAGCAGCGCATAGACCGGGTTGCGCGAGGCCCGGGCCAGCGCCATGTGAAACGCCAGATCAAGCTCCATCAGCGTGGCAGGCTCGCCGACACTGTCCTGCATCCGGGCGGCCAGAGCCAGAACCTCGGCCGCTTCACCATCGCTGCGGCGGATCGAGGCCAGGGTAACGATGCGGGTTTCCAGGGTGCGGCGCACATCATAGATCTGGTGGATGGTGATCTGGTCAGTATGAACCCCGTGTTCGATCATCAGCGACATGGCGCCATGATCGATCTGCGCGACAGTGGCGCGCTTGCCGGTCGCCAGTTCGATGATCCGCATGGCAGCGAGCGAGCGGAACGCTTCCCGAACAACGGTTCGCGACACATTCAGCTCTTTCGACAGGATCGATTCCGACGGCAGCCGATCCCCCGGCATCAGATCTTTCTCCCGGATGTGCCGCGAAATCGCGCCAATCGCGTCGCTGACCAATCCGGTGCTGCTGACCTGTTCCACCCCGACTCCCCCCAAAACCTGTTGGACAGGTTTCGCTTGAATTGACATTAGGATCCGCGCATCTTCGCTGTCAACGGATTCTTGCGGGGACAGGATATGGCGGCAAAGCTGGCCCTGGCAGCACAGGATGTCGTGGGGGAAAGTCTGGTCCGGGATGATCGCCGCAACCGGTTGGTCCGGGTCGATATCATGGGCCGTCGCATCCGTTCGCTTGACCCGGCCACCGGTGCCCACCGCCTTTGGCCGGTGCCGGGCCACCCGACCTCCATCGGTCTTTGCACCGACGGCAGTGCCATTCCGGGGATGCAGCGGCCTATCTGCGGCTGAACCGGGCAAGGCCAAGCGGAACCCTTGGCCGAAGTGGCACCCGACCACCCCGCCGCACGCGGATCAAGGAACTTGAATGCGGGAACCGGAAACTGCGGCAGGCCAATAAGATAGTGAACAAGGCGTGGCGTGGCTTGCGCCGGTGCGAAAGGCACTGCGGCGCTGCTGCCGCACTGCCGGTAGCGGCTCGACCGGCTGTTTCGCAACTGATCGATTTCATCGAGGAAAGCCGCGATTCATTCGGGGGCCCGAGGGGCCGGAAACCGACCCGGGGGATCGATTTCCCGAAAGGTCACCGATCAGCAGAACGCTGCAGTTTGGCCGGTCCGCCTGCTCTGACCGGCGTGCCATCGCGCGCGCCTGACCGAATGCGTCATCGGCCTTTTCAAGACCGGGATCATCAACCGGATCGGCCTGCGGCAAATCGATGTGCGAGGTCGCTTGGGAAACCCTGAAATGGGTGGATTGGCAGAACAGCCATCGCCCGCCCCCGTCGGTTCCATCCCGCCCGCCAAAGCAAAGGAGGCGTTCCACGCCCACCTGAACTCACCGGGTAGGATCGCCTGACCTGCGGACAAATCACCGCCCGGTAAAGCCGGGGGCGGTTCAGACCGCGTCCGTGAAACCGGCAACAGGCGAACCAGTCCTTTGGCGCAGATGGTTTTGCAACTTGAAACTGTGCAGCCGCGCGACTATCCAGAGGCAGCCGCGTCGTTGGCGGCCGGGGACTGCGGTTTCTGAAAAGTGACTGGAACCGCCAAGCCCTTATGACCCCGTAGCTCAGGGGATAGAGCGGCCGCCTCCTAAGCGGCAGGTCACAGGTTCAAATCCTGTCGGGGTCGCCAGTTTTCCGTTGCAATGGCCTGGCGCGGCCCGGTTCGTGCCGCTGTGGCATGCGGCCCACCTGCTGCAACCGGCACGGGCAGTCCCGCTCCGCAATACCGCTTTGCCTGATCCGCCCCAGAGCGGTCGGCATGGGCTCAAGCCACCGGCATCAGCCGCGCAACGTCGGTGTGATCCACTTCGGTCAGGGGCCAGCCGCTTTGAGCCATATCCCGTTCACAGATTCACAGACCCCCATGCCATCGATATTGGCGACTTCCAGACCGGTGATCCCCCGATCCCCCGCCCGGTCCTGACAGCGCAGGCTGGTGGCCAGACCGGTGGAGGCAAAGATGCCGCCAAAACGCATGCAGCCCAAACCGCCGCCGCCCTGCCCCGGCCCAATTCACGCTTTTGCATGGCCACATCCTCAAGAAATACAACAGTCTTTCAATAGCCTATACTACATCCTTCTCTTGTTCAAAAATATCCCGCGGGGGTCCGGGGGTGTGAAACCCCCGGCTCTTTTCAACCGCCCGCACCACCCCCGTCAGGTAAACGCCGCTTCCAGCGCTATTTCCACCATATCGCCAAAGCTGCGTTCGCGCTGGTCTGATGGCAGCGCCTCGTGCGTATAGATGTGGTCGCTGATCGTCAGCACCGCCAGGGCCCGGCGCTTGTAGCGGGCGGCCAGGATATACAGCTCTGCCGCCTCCATTTCCACGCACAGACAGCCGTGGCGCACCAGTTGTTCGCCCAGATCGGGGCGTTCGTCGTAAAAGGTTTCGCACGACAGAATGCCGCCGACATGCACCGGCACCTTGCGCGCCAGTGCCGCCCGGTGCGCCGCCGCCAACAGACCGAAATCGGCGGCTGGGGCAAACTGCACCTCGCGAAAGATCGTGCTGGAGGGAGTGGAGGTGGTCGATGCCGTCATCGCCAGCACCACATCGCGCACTTTCACATGGTCGGGCATGCCGCCCGCCGACCCGATGCGGATCAACGTCTGTGCGCCATAGTCGCGGATCAGTTCGTTGACATAGATCGACAGCGACGGCATCCCCATGCCGCTGCCCTGTATCGTGACCCGGTTGCCGCGCCAGTTGCCGGTATAGCCCAGCATTCCTCTTGTTTCATTGACCAGCACCGCATCGGTCAGGAATGTCTGCGCTGCCCAGCGGGCCCGGTAAGGGTCGCCGGGCAACAGCACGGTTTCAGCAATGTCACCGGGTTTCGCGCCGATATGAATGGTCATGGGGTCCCTCCGCTTTGGCGGCAGGCTATGCCAGCGGGGCCACAGGGTCCAGTGTGGGTGAAGCGTCCGGGCGTGATCGCCGAGTCCGGAACCCCGCCGCCCCGGACTTGATCCGGGGCCTCGAGTCTGTTGTGCAGTTGGGTCCGGTCGCGTTGTGAGACTCGAGGCCCCGGGTCAAGCCCGGGGCGGCGTGGCTTTAGGGGCGAAGGTGCGCTTACCGCCGCTCGGCGCAGGCCTCGATGGTGTCTTCAAACGTGCGCAACCCGGCGCGCGGGGCCTGCACCAGCACCGCCATGTTACCGGGCAGATGCTGGTTTTTCCGCATCTTCATATGCGCCGCCGGAATCTCGTCCCAGGGGAACACTTCGGACAAACAGGGGTCCAGCCGCCGCTCGATCATTAGCCGGTTGGCGGCAGAGGCCTGTTTCAGATTGGCGAAGTGGCTGCCCTGCACCCGTTTCTGATGCATCCACAGATAGCGGGCATCCAAAGTCAGATTATAGCCGCTGGTACCGGCGCAGATCACCACCATGCCGCCGCGTTTGACCACCAGCACCGAAACCGGGAATGTCGCCTCGCCCGGATGTTCAAACACAAAGTCGACGTTGTTGCCCTTGCCGGTGATGTCCCAGATCGCTTTGCCGAACCGCCGGGCTTCGTTGAACCACGCCTTGTAGTCCGGGGTGTTGACGGTTGGCATCTGACCCCAGCAGGTGAACTCCTTGCGGTTGATCACCCCTTTGGCCCCCAGACCCATGACAAAGGCCCGCTTGTCCTCATCGGAAATCACCCCGATGGCATTGGCCCCTGCGGTGTTGATCAGCTGGATCGCATAGGAACCCAAGCCCCCCGATGCCCCCCAGACCAGCACATTGTCGCCGGGTTTCA
>JAYTDA010000201.1:0-15077 GCA_043736155.1 Paracoccaceae bacterium
AATCCAAACCACCCGGTCCGATCACCTTCCGCCACGGTCTCCAATACTTCAAATCCCTCGCCCACGGATGGAGGCTCAGAAATGTGTGAATCGCCTAGCATGCAGGGGGAGGGGATTTCCGTGCAACCTTGGCCCATCAAACTGGGGCCATTCAAGGCACGGTTGGTATCAGACAAAATGCCTGCCCCGGACCTGCTCCGGGGTGGAACCCGGTTTTGGCGCAAGACAGGCGAAAATCAAGGCTCCAGAGCCCATCTGGCGCTTTTATCAACGCCAGACCGACTCTGGGCCATGTTACTTGCGCCCTGCGACCGGGGCCGGGGGTGGGGGCACCGGTGCGGCAACCGGGCGGAACACCGAGGGGGCCGGGGGTTTGGCGGCAGGCACCGGTGGCTGTGGTGCTGCGGCCAGGGCCGCGAACAGGTTGGCGGTCTGCGATCCGCTCTGCCCCGGGTCATTGCTCTGGATTGCGGCGGCCAGTACCTCTTCCTTGCGGCCAAAGGCGGCGACGGTGCCGCCATGCAGGATCAGCACCTTGTTGACTGCGGCAATCGCACTGGGCCGGTGCGCCATCACGATGACGGTTGATCCCTGTTCACGCATCGCCATGATCGCCTGTGCCAGCGCATTGTCGCCGCTGACATCCAGATTGGAATTGGGTTCATCCAGCACGATCAGCTTTGGCATCCCGAACAGCGCCCGGGCCAGCCCCAGCCGCTGAATCTGACCGCCCGAAAGGATCTGTTCGGCGCCGCCGATCCTTGTGGCATAGCCGCCGGGCAGCCGCAGCACCATGTCATGCACACCGGCCAGCTTGGCGGCTTCGATCACCATCTGGTCGGGTACCGAGGCATCGAACCGGGCGATATTGTCGCGGATGGTGCCGGGCAGCATTTCCACCTGTTGCGGCAGATAGCCGATGGCGCGGCCCAGATCGTCGGGGGCCCATTGGTCCGGGGTGGCACCATCCAGCCGGATTTCACCGCCATCGGCGCGCCAGGCCCCGACCAGCAACCGCGCCAGCGTCGATTTGCCGGAGGCCGAATTGCCGATCACCCCCAGCCCGTCACCGGGGGCCAGTTGAAAGCTGACCTGAGTCAGAATCCGCGGCCGGTCCTGCTGGGCGCTGGTGCCGGGCACCAGTTTGGTCAGCCGGGTAACGGTGATCTGCCCGGTCGGGGGCGGCAGCGCGATGCGGGGCTTTTCGGGCGGAACCCGGTCGAAATAGGCCAACAGGCTGCGGTGCGCCTCCAATGCCTTGCCGGTTGATCGCCAATGGCCGATCATCGCGTCAATCGGTGCCAGTGCCCGGCCTGCGATGATCGACGCGGCGACGATCATGCCGCCGGTCATCTGCTGATCGATCACCAGCAGGGCCCCGACGCTCAGCGTCGCCGACTGCAGCAACATGCGAAAACTTTTGGAAAAGGCGGAAACCACCTCATTGGTGTCACCGGCATTTTGCCCCGATGCCAGGGCTGCCACATGCATCTGCCGCCACAGCGCTGCCAGACGACCCTGCATCCCCAGGGCATCGACCACTTCGCCACTGCGCCGGGCTGCTTCACTAAACTGGCGTTCCGCCGCATCCTGCGCCATCGATTGGTTCAGCGCGCGTCTGGTCGCAACCCTGCCAGCCACCGCAGCCAGTGCCACGATGGCGGCACCAGCGGCGGTCAGAATCCCAAGCCAGGGATGGATCAGGAACAGAATCCCGAAATACAGCGGAATCCACGGCACATCAAACAGCGCCAGCACCGCAGGGCTGCCCAGAAAGCCCCGGATCGTGCCCAGATCGCGCATCGGTTCCGGGCTGGGCCCCGGTTCTGCCGCCTGGTCGCGGCCACCCGAACTGGCCAGCCAGACCCGGAACGCCTCTGTCCCCAGCGCCAGATCAAGGCCAAGTGCGGCGCGTGACATGATGCGGGCCCGGATGAATTCGTAAAAGCCAAGGAACGCGTACAGCACCACCACAATGGTGAACAACCCCGCCAGCGTCGCCAGCGACCCGCTGCCCAGCACCCGGTCATAGACCTGCAACATATAGACCGACCCGGTCAGCATCAGCAGATTGATCGCCGCACTGAACAGCCCGACGATCCAGAAGGTGCCGGTCAAACCGCTCAACGCGGCCCGGTATTTGTTCACCCCCCTGGCAGCACCACCCGCGTTCCGCATCTTGCCCCGGTTCCCGTCCCTGTACCGCACTCAGCCCGTTGCGACAGGTGGCCAAACCTACCTGCCAGCCCGCTGCGGGTCCAGCCGCAATGCGGGCAGCCACCAGGTTGGGGCAATAAAGTTAAGGTCACGCAAAGGCCGCCGCCCCCTCAGCCCTTCAGCCGCTTTACCCGGCGCGCCAGCCCGAACAACCGGTCGCGGGCCGACCGCAGCGGGGCCATCAGCAGATTGTCGGCAGCCAGCGCCAATGCCCCCGCCGGTTCCAGCCCGGCCAATGCCCCGGGATGGAAATGCGCTGCCAGAGCATCCGGGCCAACCCGCACACCCCGCACCTTGTTTGATACATTGCCGCCATGCACCACTTGCAACCAGCCCCCCGGCCCCGGCACCTGCACCAAAGGCCCGAAATCGGCAGCGTCGATATGCGAAATACCCATCGCGGTCAGCGGCCCCCCGGGTTGATCCACCCGCTCCAGCCAGGAGGCAAAGGCGTTGCAGGGATGGCTGATGCGGTAGGCGCTGGTGGCAGAGCGGATATAGCCATTGGTGATCACAATGCCGGTGCGCGGTGCCGCCACCTGCCCCACCGCCGCCTGTGCCGTGCGCGCCATATAGTCACGGGCCAGTGCATCATCATTGTCCAACCGGCTGGTCAGTACCATGGGCGGCAGCGCCCCCAGTTGCGCCCCCAGAACCTCTGTCAGCGATTGCGGCCAGCCGGAGGCCGGGAACAGCCCGGTATAATAGGCGTGGAACGGCACCCGTTCTTGCAAGTCGGTGACACGATCCTTGAACGCCTGCGGCGTGTCCTTGTCGAAATAGATGATCCAGGTGAAGGCTTTGGTGGTCTGTTCGGCAACCGACGGCAGGCAGAACTCCTCAAACAGGCGGAACCGGGTTGCCAGCCAGTCCGGCTTGTTGCGAATGGCGGCTTCGCGGCCGGGGGTCGCCAGATTGAACCGGGTCATCAGGACATGGGGAACGGCAGAGCGTGATGCGGCCATGAAGATCGGAGCCTTGTACCGGGACAAATTTAGCGGGCATCCTGTGCCCTGACCGACACTAACCCAATGAATCCCGGAAACAATGGCCGTGACGGCAGAACCGGCCCTTGCCCGCGTTGCCGCAAGACTGCAATGGTCGGAATGTCCCATGACCAAAGCCCTTGCCATGACCGAAGATTTGCCGCCCGATCTGACCACCACCCCTGAACTCACCATCATCATCGTCAGCTATAACACCCGCGACCTGACCCTCGCGGCGCTGCGGACCCTGTATGACACCACCCGAACCGCCCGGTTTGATACCGTGGTGTTCGACAACGCCTCGACCGATGGCTCTGCCGAGGCGATTGCGGCGGCGTTTCCGCAGGTGCAGCTGATCCGCTCCACCGACAATCTGGGCTTTGCCCGCGCCAACAATCTGGTGGCGGCGGCGGCAAAGACCGAGTGGCTGCTGCTGCTGAACCCCGATACCGAATGCCATCCCGGCGCGGTGGACCACTTGCTGGCGTTTGGCAAGGCGCACCCCAAGGCCGGGATTTACGGCGGCAAGACGGTTTTCCGCGACGGGTCGCTGAACATCGCCTCCTGCTGGGGCAAGATCACGCTGTGGAGCACGGTTTGCTCGACCTTTGGTCTGACAGCCGCCTTCCCCAAATCCCGCCTGTTCAACCCCGAGGCGCTGTGCGGCTGGCCGCGCGATACGGTGCGGCAGGTCGATATCATCGTCGGATGTTTCCTGCTGATCCGCCGCTCGCTGTGGGACCAGCTGGGCGGGTTTGATCTGCGCTATTTCATGTATGGCGAAGATGCCGACCTGTGTATCCGCGCCGCCAAACTGGGCTTTTCGCCGATGATTACCCCGGATGCGGTGCTGATGCACATCATCGGCGCTTCCAGCCAGACCAGGCCAGACAAGCAACTGCTGCTGGTCAAGGGCCGTGTCACCCTGATCCGCGACCATTGGCCGGCCTGGCAGGTGCCGTTTGGCATGGCGCTGATGCGGCTGCGGGTCGGGTTGCGCACCCTTGCCAGCGGCATCCTTGCGCTGACAGGCAAGCCCCGCGCGCGGGAGCGTTTTGCGCTGTGGTCCAGGGTGTGGCGGGCGCGGTCCGACTGGTTGCGGGGCTATTGATGCAGGCCGCCGTCATCATCCCGCATTACAACGATACGCTGCGCCTTGGCCGCTGCCTTGCGGCGCTGATGGTACAGGATGTCAGCGAAACCGAGGTGGTGGTGGTTGACAATGGCTCTACCGAAAGCCTGTCGGCGCTGATTGCTGCCTATCCAATGGTGCGCTTTGTCACCGAACCGGCCAAAGGGGCGGCGCTGGCGCGCAACCGGGGGGTGGCAGAAACCACCGCTCCCCGCCTGTTCTTTCTGGATTGCGACTGCGTGCCTGCGCCGGACTGGCTGGCAACGGCGCACCGGATCGCGCCACAGGCTGACCTGATCGGCGGCGCTATCGATGTGTTTGATGAAACCCCGCCGCCGCGCAGCGGGGCACAGGCGTTCGAGGCGGTCTTTGCCTTTGATTACCGCCGCTACATCGAGGAAAAGCACTTTTCCGTCACCGCCAACCTGCTGACAACCCGCCAGGTTTTCACCCTGACCGGCCGCTTTGTCCCCGGCCTGTCCGAGGATCTGGACTGGTGCCACCGGGCACGGGCCAAGGGCTACCGGCTGATCTGCGCCGAGGAACTGCGGGTCGGCCACCCGTCGCGCGACGACTGGGCAGCGCTGGAGAAAAAGTGGCTGCGGCTGACGCGTGAAGGGTTCGGCGTCAACGGCGCGTCGCCGGTCGCGCGGGCGACTTGGGCGGCAAAGGCGCTGCTGATGCCCCTCAGCATCCTGGCGCATCTGCCGAAAGTTCTGCGCAGCCCGAAACTGCCCGGTTTGCGGGACAAACGGGTTGCGATTGCCACGCTGGCGCGGCTGCGGCTGCGCCGGGCAGGATGGATGCTGCGACAGGCGGCGGGGCTGCCGGTCTGATCAGCCCCGCATCCGGATCAGCCTTGCCGGAACCCCGGCGACAATCGCCCCGGCAGGCACATCTTTCGTTACCACCGACCCTGCCCCCACCACGGCGCCATCGCCCAGCGTGATCCCGGCGGTCAGGATCGACCGGGCGCCGATCCAGCAATCGGTGCCGATCTGGATGTCGCGGTCGGTCATCGGCTGGTCGGTGACCGGGGTTCCGGCCGCCAGGCCATAGTCTGCGGCGGTGACAAAGCAATCGGGGCCAAAGGTGGTGCCAGCGCCGACCCGGATCCAACCGGTGGATTTCCCGGCCCACAGCGAACAGCGTGCGCCAACCTGTACCCGGTCGCCCAGGGCGATCCGTTCCGCATTGGCAAACGACACGTTGGGGGCCAGCCGCACCCCTTTGCCCATCGTGATCAGGCGGCGCGGTCTGACGTGGCTGTAGCCGTAATAATGCATCAGGCGAAACGGGTGGATCAGCACACCGGGATCAAGCAGTGAACGCACGCCCCGGCTGATCCGCGCCAACAGGCCTTTTTGTGCAACCGCCATGACCGACCCTTTTTCCGATGCGTTGCGGCACCTTACCGCCTGGATCGGAAAAGGGACAACCGCTTTCGCCTCAGCGCAGCCCCAGCAGCCCGCCCGCCGTGGTGCCGGTTGCCAGCACCAATGCTGCCCGCAGCGGATAGATCACCCCGGCCTGCACATTGCTCAGCGTCACCACGTCACCCGATACAAACTGCACCCGCAGATTGCCAGCGCTGCCGACATAGATCGCCCGGGTTGATTTCGGCAGGGCAACAGTGTCGTTGGGAACGATCAGATCGGCACCAACCGCCGGAGATGTCAGGCTGGTTTCATGCGTCAAGAAGTCGTCTGCCATGGTTCCTCCCCCGTTTTGTGCCCGTGATCGTCGCAGCGGCACCCGGTGCCAGCCGTAAAACGGCGGGCTTGACAGGTGATGACCGCACCGGGCGCAGGTGCAGGGCCGGAGCAACGGGCCAAATACCACCACCCA
The DNA here is from genome assembly GCA_043736155.1 of Paracoccaceae bacterium. GTDB lineage: Bacteria > Pseudomonadota > Alphaproteobacteria > Rhodobacterales > Rhodobacteraceae > JANNRR01. Next base: position 6,184 of record JAYTDA010000201.1, read on the forward strand.
AGGTTGTTTTTCGGTGAGTTTCCCGGCGCAAAACCGCCTTGACGGCGCCTTTTTCAGCCCCGGTCCGGCCTTGAAGTCAGCCACAGGCTGAAAAGACCACGCCGGATCTCGCTCCGCTGCCAGCCCGGGCAAACCGGGCTTCCGACCGGGGCAAACCGTCGGAACAGTCGCCCGGTTGGCGGCCCTTGCCGACAATTGATCAGGGACATCGGGCTCAGACCAGTGTCAGCCGCACGGTTGTCGGAAATCTTGCGGATTGTTTCCGATCACGTGTCAATCGAAGTAGGATTTCGCATTATGCATTGGATTTCCGACGACATCCGGTGGTCGAACCCGTTAGCCAAGAAGCATCAGTCCGCCAAAGGGTCCGACCGTATCACACCTCTATCCCCTTGTAATCATATGATGTTGTGGCTTGGCGCACGCATGGCCCGTGACCGGCGCTTCGCCAGACGCGCCAACCAGACCGTGCCCGGTCGCGAGATCCCGGGCGGGATGACCCGGTCATTCTGGTCAACAAACTGGGGTAAATTTGGGTCAATTTCGCCGTCAGAGGCCAGAGCACCGGTTGTCTATAGTGGCAATCACTATCCCCGGTGGTTCCCGGCAGATCCGCTACATGATCCATGCTTCCTGGCGCCGATCCCGGCCATTTGGTGCACGGCTTCCAGCGCGCAAAACGAATCACCGACTCGACAGGCCCGGGATCAAGATGGCGGGACTATGGCGTTGCCTCGGCGCTATCGTTTCAGTTTGCCCGACAATGAAGCAGAAAAACGCCGATTTCGCACGTTTCGCGGCCAAAATACCCGCTGTGGTTGTGGTCCAATTAATCTGTTTGCACGTTCTGCTTTGGGGGCGTATTAATATGTTCATTGTGTGGCGACTCTGCTGACAGAAAGAATGGCACGCTCCGTGCTGTAACCGTGGTTAGAGACTTAAGGGTTGCCTTAGTCCGTTAAGGAGAAGTGTAAGATGCTGAATATTTCCAAGATCATCGCGGCTGGCGCAGTTGCTGTGTCGCTGCTGGCTGGGGTCTCTGAAGCGGCGACTGTGAATTTCAGCGCACTTCCGACCGTTGCCATCCCGAATGCAATTGCGACCTCGACAACTGGTACGGTTTACCAAAACGTTGTGGGTTCGGTTGGCGGTGTCCGTCGCAGCCCGTGGCTCGACTCGCCGGTTGATGTCGGTCTGCTGCAGAATGACCCGAGCGCCCTCTACACCTCGATCAGCAAGCGGTCGTCCGCCACCTACTACTTCGGCGTCCGCAGCACGCTGAGCTTTGTCTGGGGTTCGCCAGATACCTACAACACCGTCGAGTTCCTGCTGGGCGGCAATGTGGTTGACAGCTTTACCGTTGTCGGCCTGACACTGGCGCAACTGTTCCCGGCCCGCTTTGGCACCACCGGTGCAACGGCGACCTTCAGCAACATCGGTCGTCTGGGCATCTTTGACTCGGTACGGTTGTCCTCGTCCCGCTCGAACGCCTTCGAATTTGCCAGCCTCGCGGCTGTGCCGGTTCCGGCTGCTGGTCTGCTGCTGCTGACCGCTCTGGGTGGTGTGGCTGCTCTGCGCCGCCGCAAGGCAGCCTGATCAGGGCACCCTGCAAGCAGGTCACCCCTAAAAGATTGCGAAAAGGCCGGTTTCGACCGGCCTTTTTCTTTTGCGCCATCCCTGCGCCATCCCTGTGGGATACACAGCAAAAAGCCCCGGTCACCAACCGGGGCTTTGCCATTTCTTTCGCAGACAAGGGATCAGCCGTAGTAGCTGTAGCCGTACTTGCGATCCATGTAGCGGCACTTGTTCAGCACCACGCCCAGAACGTTGGTCTGTGACGCCAGATCCCGTTCACAGACATCCACCTCCTGCACGGTGGTGGTTTCAGCGGCAGCCACCAGCAACACGCAATCGACCTTGCCGACAAAGGCCATGGCATCGTCGCTGACCAGCATCGGCGGCATGTCAAAGATCGTCAGGGTCGGTTCAAACCAGGCTTCCATATCGGTCAGGACCTGCCCGACATTGGCCCCCTGCAACAGCTCTGACGGGTTCTTGGCGGCTGCAACATTGGTGGCAAAAGCGAGGTTGGCGCCATAGCGCACCGCGTTATCCTCGAACCTGGCGGTGCCATCCAGCACCTGGTCAAACGAATTTCCCAGCTTCAGCCCCAGCATCTTCGCCAGCGACGGCCGCCGCAGATCAACCTCGGCCAGAATGGTGCGCACATCCGGTTGCCGGGCAAGACTGAAGGCCAGGTTCATGCAGGTGGTGGATTTGCCGCACCCGGCCCCGGGAGAGGTGATCGCCAGCCGCCGCCAGTTGTTGGCGCGCATCTGTTGCAACAGCTTGGTGCGCATCACATCGAAATGCACTGCTTCCTTGCCACCTTGATAGGTAACGATCCGGTGGCGCTGCAACACCCGTGGGTTCGGCTCGAACTGCGGCAGGGCAGCCCAATTGCCTGCCACGTTGATAGCGGGCGGCGCTTCGGGCTCTGCCGACACGACAACCGCCGCTGTCTTGGCGGTGCGGCGGGTCACCGGCGACAGGATCGGTTGACCCTCCCGTTCGGCACGGGCCTTGGCAATCGCGGTTTGGATCTTTTCCATAGACTATACCTTGTTCAAATACCCAATGTGCCACGGATCTGGTTGATCAACCCGCGCATGCCCAACTGATTGACCACCCTGTCGATCAACAGATCAAGCGGCATGTAAAAGGTGTTGATCGCCCACAGGATCAGTGGAATCCCGGCCAGCGCGACAAACAGCGCGACCAGAATGACAAAGGTGCGACGGCGCGCCTCGCCTGCGGTGCGCATGTAAGGCAAGGTGGCAAACGGGGTGATGCCAAGGCGGTTGGTCAGATCAACCGGTCGCCGGATCGCCCGGTTCAACAGTTCCAGCAGCAGCACAACCACAAAACCGACCGCAATGCCGCCGCCGACACCGGCACCCGCGATCAGCGGCCGGTTCGGGCTGGCTGGGCTGCGCGGCGCCACGGCCTGTTCCATGATGGAAATGCGCTGCCCTTTGGCCAGGGTTTCGATCAGTTCACCGGTTTCGGCCCGGGCCTTGTTGGATACGGCATTGGTGTACTGGTTCTGCAGGTTGTTATAGTCGCGGTCCAGCGCATCCAGGGCAATCGTTACCCCGGGGGTGGCGTCGATCGCCGCGCGCAACTGTTCCAGCCGGACGTTGATCTGATCCTTTTGAGTCTTCAGATAGTCCAGCTGCGCATCCAGCGACGCCAGCTGAATTTCATATTGCGACAGGGTTTGCCCGCCAGTGGCGGCGGCCAGTCCGGCGACCTGATTGGCCACGATCCTTTCCTGGGCGGCAACCTGCGATTCCAGCAGCCTGATCTTCGGATTGTCCGCAGCAAACAGCGCCAGCGCACTGGTCAGCTGATCGCGCAGCCCCTGCAACTGCCGCTGTTCCGGGGTTTGCGGCCCGGTGGCGGCGTTGACCTGTCCGGTGGCGTCAAAAAGCTGCACCAGTTTGGTCCGCTGATCGTTCAGCGATGCTTCATTGGTTTCCAGCGTTTGCAAACGGGTGGTCTCCAGCACCTCCTGATTTTGCAGGAATGGCAGGCCCTGAGGCAGAGCGTCCTTGTTCTTTTCCTTGAATTCCAGAATAGCGGCACCTTGCTTGGCCAGTGCCTTGTCCAGCCGGTCCACTTCCTGCACAAAGAAGTCCAGCGTCTGCCCGGCGACACCGGTACGCATTTCCACGTTTTCCTGCAGGATCAGCGTCACCAGTTCGTTGGTCACACCCGCTGCCATCGCCGAGGTTTTCGCGGTGAAGGACACGGTCACCAGCACCGACGCCGGTGCGGAACGGTTGCCGGGGCTCAGCGGTGTCGGCAGCCGGATGATCGAGACCCTGGACCGAAAATCCGCGACGATCTGGTCTGCCGACAGATTGGGCTGGGTTGCATAAATCTCCAGCCGGTTGGCCAGTTCCAGAATGTTGGCACGCGTCATGATGCGCTGTTGCACCAGTTGCAGCGTCTCCATCGGGTCGGTCACAACCGTCGACGATGCAAGGTTGCTGGGGATCTGCCCGCCTTCCATCAACAGCTTGGCCTGCGCCAGATAGGTTGGCGGCAGCACCGATGCCAGCGAAAACCCGATGGCAGACCCCAGCGCCACAAACACCAGAAAATAGGGCAGCCGCCGGATGAACAGCGAAATGTAGAACTTGATATCCATCTTTACTCTGTCCGCCCGCCTTGCTCTGTCCGTCTGTGAAGCACGACTGCTCCGCCGCCAAAAAACACGCCGTCGTCAAGCACCTGTTGCACCGTCAGCCGTACCACCCGCTTGAGGTTGCGCGAATAGGCATAGACCAGCGCCAGATCGCATAACTGGTTGACCAGACGCGGCACCCCGCCGGTCACCTGATGGATCATATCAGAAGCCGACAGGCTGAACACGCCACTATCGTTGCCCGCAACCATCATCCGGTGATTGATATAGGCGCGCACCGTTGCCGCATCCATCGGCGTCAGATGAAAACTTGCAGCGACCCGCTGGGCAAACTGGGTCAGATCCGGGCGGCGCACCAGATCGCGCAGTTCCGGCTGACCGACCAGGATCAGTTGCAGCAACTCATCCTTGTTGGAATTGATGTTGGTGAACATCCGCAACTCTTCCAGCGATTCGCGGCTGAGGTTCTGCGCCTCGTCAAAGATCAGGATGACCCGGCGGCCCTGGGCATATTCGCTGATCAGGAAACTCTGGAACTGCCCGAACAGGTCGACATAGCCCGCATTGGGCGCCGCAGGCTGGTTCAGCGCCAGCAGCACCCAGCGCAGCAACTCGCCCCGGTCGCCATGGGCGTTGGCGATCATGCCAACGCAGACCTCGGGGCCGACCGAATGCAACAGGTGGTGCAGCAGCGTGGTTTTGCCAGCGCCGACTTCACCGGTGATCAGGGTGATCGGTGCCCGCGTCACCAGCCCATACTCCAGCATGGCATAGGCGCGGCGGTGCGGTTCGGACCAGAACAGGAAATCGGGGTCGGGCACCAATGAAAACGGGCGCTCGGTCAGGCCGAAATGCGCAGTATAGATATCGAGGGAGCTGACCATATTCATTTTGTCTAGTTTGCACTTACGCCGATCAAGTCGGCACGGTTTACCACATACGCACAGGCAGCCAAGTTCGGGGCCCGAAATACCCGGCCGACCCGAGACCCGGGCAGGCAAACAGGTCGATACTCTGTTTTCACGCGCGTTTCACCCCTTGTTGGCTACAACATATGCTCTTGCTGCAATGTAGCAACGTCTGGTCAAGGGATTGTTGACGATGCCGCACCGATCTGGGGTGCCACCCCGGCACCGCTGCCAATCACGGATCAATCCTGCTTGATGGCGGCCGGTCGGGTCGTGCGGCACTGATCTGACCCGGCAGGCCGGCGGCCCGCAGTGGCGTCCCTGCCCCCAACCCGCACCGATGGGATCGAATCGCCCCCTTGCACAACCCAGGCTTGTGCGCATGCAGCAACTGCCCTATGGCTGCCGTGATTTCGCCGGATTTCCACCTTGGGCGATTGTATCCAATTCGTGATCAGTATGGCGAAAAACCGCAAGAAAACCCCTTATCTATAGACGGTTACCAATGCTGTCGCTGCCTGGTGACGCATGATTTTCATTGTGGAAAGGGTTAAAAAATCGTAGACAGGTTGAGCGAGGAAAGAACAAGGCAGTTCCGCAGGCTAAGCCCTGCGTTACCAGGAAGCCGCCGCCCGCACCTGTGAGTGTTGTGATTGGACGAGCCGTTCCGGCAAGGGGTTCTCCTGCCCCAAAGGCGGAACTACTTGAGTACAAGGAAGAAATTATATGACTGCACATTATCACGACCTCGCCAAAAGCAGCGATGCCGTATCGGCCCGGAACTTTGTGTTTGTTGACGGCCTGCTGCGTTCTGCCACCCATCGCCCCGAGTCGGACGAAGATGATCTTTACCGTGATAGCATCAAACGTGTGCTGGATATCGTGCTGGTTCTGGTATCGCTGCCGCTGGTCTTGCCGCTGGTGCTGCTGTTCGCAGCCGTCATCGCGCTGGATGGCGGCAAGCCTTTTTATCGCCAGAATCGGGTCGGCAAGAACGGCGTGACCTATACGATGTGGAAACTGCGCTCGATGGTGATGCAGGCTGACGAAAAGCTGCAGGCCCATCTGGAACAGAACCCGGTCGCGAAGGCCGAGTGGGACAGCACCCAGAAACTCAAGGACGATCCGCGCATCACCCGCTTTGGCCGGTTTCTGCGCAAAAGCTCGTTTGACGAACTGCCGCAGCTGTACAACGTGCTGACCGGCGACATGAGCATTGTCGGGCCGCGCCCGATGCTGCCGGAACAGGAAAATCTGTACAACGGCACCGCCTATTTCGAGCTGCGTCCGGGGATCACCGGCCTTTGGCAAATCTCTGACCGCAATGAAACCACCTTTGCCGCGCGGGCACAGTTCGACACCGCCTATAACGAACAGCTGTCGTTGAAGACCGATGTATCGATCATCCTCTCCACTTTCCGCGTTGTGGTGCGCGGTACCGGCTACTGATCACCCGAATAAATCAAAGGCGGCGCCGGTATCGGGTGCCGCCTTCTTGCATTTGCAGGATATGCGGCAATAAAGATCGTGCAGGATGGCACCGGATCCGCTAAAGCCTGACGTCAGAAAAAGCCGGTTAAAGGTTCAGATGAAGATTCGATTTTCGGGGGTTTTGCCCCTTTTGCTTCTGTGTGCCACCTTGTCGCTGTCGGGTTGTGAAAACTCGCAGCAAAAGGCCGAACGGTATTACAAATCCGGCATGCAACTGCTGGCCGCAGGCGACCAAGAACGCGCCTTGGTGGAATTTCGCAATGTTTTCAAATACAACGACCAGCACAAACTGGCGCGTCAGGCCTATGCCGATACCCAGTTGAAACGCGGAGAGGTCGCCGACGCCTATGCCCAGTACCTGCGTCTGATCGAACAGTTCCCCGATACAGCCGACGTGCGGCAGGTGCTGGCGGAAATTTCCATCGACAACAACGATTGGGACGAAGCCGACCGCCATGGCCGCGCCGCCTTTGCGCTTGCCCCGGATGTGCCGGGCATCCTGGCGGTGAATGCGGCGCTTGACTACCGGGTGGCAGTGCTGGCTGGCACTACGGCGGCCATCGCACCAAGCGTCGCCATTGCCCGCGACGTACTGACCACTACCCCCGACAATCTGGTGGCGCGGCGCATCGTGGTGGATTTCCTGATGAATTCGGCTGATCCACAGTCGGCGATGCCCGATATCGAAGCGCGTCTGGCGCTGGAGCCTGACAATCTGGAATTTCAGGTGATGAAGCTGCAATTGCTGATCGAGGCCGACACCCAGCCCGCCGTTGGTGAACAATTGCGCCAGATGAACAGTCTGTTCCCCGAAAATGAACGGGTCCGGGCGGGTCTGGTGGCCTGGTACATCGATCAGGGTGATAATGCCGGGGCCGAGGCTTTCCTGCGCAAACTGGCCGAAACGGCGGGCGAAGACCCCGCCCCGCGTCTGGCGGTGGTGCAATTCCTGCAACAAACCGCCGGTGCAGACCAGGCCAAGGCCGAACTGGACAGTCTGATCACTGCCAATCAGGGCAAAGCGGTGGCCGATGCCTATCAATCAATGCGGGCCTCGATCGATTTCGAAGGCGGCGCACGGGATGAGGCGATTGCCGCGCTGCAAACCCTGCTCAAGGCCGCAGAACCCTCGGAACAGACCCGGACGATCCGGGTGATGCTGGCACGGATGCTGGATATTCAGGGCGACCGCGCCGGGGCCGAGGCCGAGGTCAAGACCATACTGGCCGAAGATGTCACCAATGTCGAAGCGTTGAAGCTGCGGGCGACCTGGCTGATCGCCGCCGACAAGCCGGGTGATGCGATCATCGACCTGCGCACCGCGCTGGATCAAAGCCCGCGCGACACCTCGATTCTGACCCTGCTCGCCTCGGCGCATGAACGCGATGGCAGCCCGGAACTGGCGGGGGAACGTCTGGCGCTGGCGGTGGAAACTTCGGGTGCCGGTGCCGACGAATCGCTGCGCTATGCGTCATTCCTGATTGCGCGCGGCAATGACAATGCGGCGGCGAAAAAGGTGCTGCTGGATGCATTGAAGGTGTCTCCGGGCGATGTGTCGCTGTTGGCGTCCTTGGGTGAATTGCTGGTGCGCGAACAGGATTGGATCCGGGCACAGGACACCGTGACCGAACTGCGGCGCAAGGATGACCCGCTGGCTGACCGTCTGGCCGACAATATCCAGAACGCCATTCTGCAAGGCCAGCAACGCACCGATGAAAGCATCGCGTTTTTGCAGGACCTGATCGAAAAGGGCAATGCCGGGCTGTCGGCGGTGGCACTGATCGTGCAAACCCAGATTCGCGCCGGCAAATCGTCGGAAGCCCGGACCTATCTGGATCAGGCCCTGATCAAGACCCCGGATGATCCGATTCTGCGGTTTCTCAGCGCCAATCTTCATAGCCTGATGGGCAATTATGATCAGGCAGAGCCGATTTTCCGCGCCCTGATCGCGGAAGACCCGCAGGCTGAACCCGCCGTGCAGGCGTTGTATGCGCTGCTGTCGATTCAGGGCCGCGCCGCCGATGCCACTGCGGCGCTGGACAGTGCTTTGGTGAACCTGCCGAAATCGCCGACCCTGCGCTGGATGAAGGCCGGGGAACGCGAACTGGCGGGCGATGCCGAAGGCGCGATTACGATCTATGACGGGCTTTATACCGATGATTCGGGCAATCTGGTGATTGCCAACAACCTGGCCAGTCTGCTGGCCAGTGCCCGCACCGATGCCGAAAGCCTGGAGCGCGCCTTTGTCGTGGCGCGGCGGCTGCGCGGCTCCGACCAACCGG
>JAYTDA010000202.1:0-3730 GCA_043736155.1 Paracoccaceae bacterium
CGCGATGCCATGATTTACACCCTTTCCGATTTCGGTTTTTCAAAGATGCGCACCAGTATCTTGCCAAGAATGATCGTCACGATCAGCAGGGTCAGCGCAATCGCAGCCCCACGCCCCAGCTTGAAGAACTTGAACGCCACTTCGAACAGGTAGATCGGCAGGATCTTGGTCGAATCGGCAGGCCCGCCGCCGGTCAGCACCAGTGCCGCGTCAATAAAGCGGAAATTATCCATAAAGCGCAGCATGATTGCGATCAGCAACACCGGATACAGGTTCGGCAGGGTGATGGCGAAAAAGTTGCGCAGCGGCGAGGCGCCATCGACCATGTTCGCCTCCAGCTGATCCTGCGGCACTCGTTTCAGCCCGGCCAAAGCGATCAGCGTGATCAGCGGTGTCCACTGCCAGACATCGACCAGCACAATCGCCAGCATGGCGGTATCGGTGCTGGACAGGATCGACCCGCCGCCCAGCAAGCCAAGGCTTTGAAACAGCCAGTGATACCAGCCGAATGTGCCGTTATACAAAAACAGCCAGACCAGACCGGCCACGGCCGGGGCCATCATCATCGGCATCAGCAGGGCGGTGACCAGAAACTTTTCCCAGCGTGCGCCGTTCACAATCACCGCCAGCAGCAGCCCGATGCTGAGTTGCAGCGTCAGGCACATCGCGCTGTATTGCGCCAGCAATACCCAGCCTTCCAGAAACCGCTCGTCGCTGAACAGCCGGGTGTAATTTTTCAGACCGACCCATTCGCCCTCGCCGACGCCCACATTTTGCAGCGACATCACGATCAGCCAGACAAACGGATACAGCGAAATAAACGCCAGAACCGCAATCGCCGGGGCCATGAGATAGAGGTAATAGCGGCGTGGGGCGGCCGAATTCAACCGCGCGGGCAGCGGCAGCGCCGCAGAGTGTGGCCGCGCTTCGATTTCGGAAGATGTGCCGCGGGCCCGGAACAGGGACGGTCCGCCCGGCAAGAGTGTTGCGGCGACGTTTGTCAGGTCACTGGTCATCAAACGCGGCCCCCTATCGCGGATTTATCGTATCGTCATCTGGTGACGGTTGCGCGGCGGGGCAGTGGTATGCCCACCCCGCCGCGCAATAATGTGAAGATCAGGCGTCGTTCAGACTGTCCAGCAGGCTTTGCACGCTGCTGGCGGTCTCTGCCGGGGTCTGCGCGTTCGACAGCATCTTTTGCGTCTCGGAGGCGATGATCGAATGATATTCGTTCGCCTCGGGGATTTTCGGGCCCAGCACAAAGTTCGGGTCCTTGATGCCGAAATCGTAGACCGCATCAAAGGTCAGCGCGTTTGGCATGGTGGTAGGCCGTGTGCGGGCCGCCACAACATCCGGCAATGCCAGCACCGATTTACGGGTCGGTGTGCCACCCAGACCGGACAGAACCTCGTATTGGTTCTGCTGCGAGGTCGACCAGATCGCGAACAGATAGGCCGCGCGTTTGATCTCTTCCGAAGCATTGCCGCTGATGCCGATGCCGCCGATGCCGCAGTTGGTGCCGTTGACCGCTTCGCCACCGTTCAAAATCCACTCCGGCGCACCCTTGGGGCAAGGCGCATAGGCCGTGCGCCCGCCGCCGGCGACCGAGGTTTTCTCATCCTCGATCGAGGCTGCAAATTCGTGATATTGAATCTGCATCGCAATATTGCCGGACTGGTAAACGGTGTTCAGCTCCAGTGTGCCATTGGCCAGGTTGTCGGGGTGCGACGCATCGGCCAGCGCCTTGAACTTCTCCAGCATCAGAACCGATTGTTCGTCGCCCCACTTGGTCTTGCCGGGGGTCTTGCTGCCGATCTTGTCGTCGATGTCGAAATCGGTCCAGCGGCCATGCGCAAACATCATCCGCTGAATATCAAGCTGGGTGGTCCAGGCGAATGTGCCCTGATGCTGGGCATAGCCATAGGGTACATCTTCGCCCGCCGCCTTGCGCGCCTTGAAATAGGTCGCGAAATCAAGGACGTTCTTCCAGGTCGTGTCGTTGGTGTATTCCATCGCATAGCCATACTCGGCCTCGAACGCCTTGGAATTGGCTTCGTAGATGTCCTTGCGGTAGAAGGTGCAGGCCACAGCGGCATCGTACGGCAGAGCGATGACCTTGGAACCATCGTAATAGCGGCCGCAGGCGGTCAGGAAGTTGTCGTACCAGACCTCATCGCCGTAACCTTCGGGGTCTTGCGGCAGCGTCTCGTCGCCAAACATCGGCGACAGATCGGCGTAGAAATCGGCAAACGGTGCGCCGATCGGCTTGTCCTGGATGTATTGCAGCGGGTAATCCGCATTGCCGCTGCGCAAATCGATCCCGGCCTTTTGCTGCACGACCGGCAAGTCATCGGTCAGAATTTCAACCTCGATCCCGGTCAGGTCATAGAACGACTTGATCTTTTCGCGGATCGCAAAGGACGGCGGCGTGTTTTCCGACAGAAACACCAGTTTGGAGCCTGAAAACTGCTTCCATTTCGCATCGTCAGACGACTGCGCCTGTACCCGCGTGCTCATCATCGTGGAATTCATCCCGATGCCCAGTGCACCGGTACCCAGCATGGTCACCGCACTGCCGCCAAGTTCCATGAACCGGCGTCTGCTGACGCTTTTGTAGATCGGGTTCTTCGGCTTGTAAAACATGATATCCCTCCAAATAGTGTTGCCCGGCTGTTGCATCGGTCCGGTCGTTTTGCTGCTTCTTTGCGTCTTCGTTCCCGGGCGACCCCCTCCCGGAGATACGCACCGTCGCGCCCACTTACAGTCACTGCGCGATCTGCGAGCAACCGTAACGCCCGCCGACACGCTAGCCGCAATTGACACATCTTGTAAATTATTTTCTCACTAGCGATGCAGAAATTCTCAGATTACCCGCCAATGACCCTCAGAAACTGCAGAAAACTTGGCGAAGCCATCGTGTTGACCCAGGTGATTCGAGGGATGGAAGCAATTTTGGGAAATAATTTTCACGCCGGTGTCCCAGCTGGTGCCGTCCTTGTGGCTCGGCCGAGCTACGCCGGGGATTGCCACTGCTCCGGAAGCGGTGACCGCAATCCGACCTCGATGATCCCGCTTGATGGGCCTTCGCGACACAGTCGATGCGCCAAGCCCGCGACCTTTGCGCACTGCCTCAATCTGCAGCAAGATATACCTCAACGCTATAGCGGACATACGAAAAATCTATTTCTCGATTTTCCCCATCTCGCGAATTGTGCAGCGAGCCCGGAGGAGGGCTAACCGCCGAAAAACACCAAGATTCGGCGCCCAGGGAGGAAACATGACACGCATGAACGCAGCTGTGCTGCGAACGATTGTGCTTTGCGCATCGCTCGCCGCAGCGGGTCAGGCCGTTGCTGAAGTAACGGAACTGCCGCAGGATATTCAGGACAAACTTTACAATCCGGCGCTGCTGGACCCGAACCAGCCGGTTGCCGACAGTGCCTATCGTGACTTCGTGGCGAAAAACCCGCCGCCGTGGAAGATCGGCTATGCCTCGAGCTATGCCGGCAACACCTGGCGCGCCGGGGTGATGGACCGGCTGCAAAACGAGATCATTCCGAAATGGCAGAAGCTGGGGTTGATTTCCGAGGTGATCGTCACCCAGTCCAACCACAACGACTCGACCCAGATCCAGCAGATGCGTCAGCTGGTCGATCAGGGAGTCGATGCAATCATCGTGTGTTGTTCCAACCCGACAGCGCTGAACCAGACCGTCGAATATGCCCATTCC
>JAYTDA010000203.1:0-5931 GCA_043736155.1 Paracoccaceae bacterium
CACCGCCGCGCTGCTGTTGAAACATGGCTTTACCTATGACCACAGCCAGGGCTACCGCGACTTCCAGCCGTTCTATGCCAAGGTGGGCGACAGCTGGAATACCATCGACTATTCCAAGACCGCCAAGGAATGGATGCATCCCTTGAAGCACGGCACCGAAATCGACCTGGTCGATATTGGGGCAAACTGGTATGTCGATGACCTGCCGCCGATGATGTTCATGAAGAAGGCGCCGAATTCCCACGGCTTCGTCAACCCGCGCGACATCGAGGAAATGTGGCGCGATCAGTTCGACTGGGTCTACCGCGAGATGGATTATGCCGTGTTCGCCTTCACCATCCACCCCGACGTGGCGGGCCGCCCGCAGGTTCTGCTGATGCTGGAACGGCTGATCGACTACATCAGCGGCCATTCCGGTGTCGAATGGGCCCCGTTCGAGAACATTTGCAATGACTTCCGCAAGCGTTATCCTTTTGGCGGTGCTGCGCGTCCCGAGGTGATCTGATCCCTTTGGCCGGGGCGGCAACGGCTGCCCCGGCTGAACCCTGAAAGGACTGCCGATGTGCAATGCCTGTGGCAACCCCGCCGTTCCGGGCCATTGGACCGATGCGGGGGCGGCGACCCCCGGTGATCGCCTGCGCGCCCGCTTTCACCGCGCAGGCGTGTTGAACGCCATTTTGCGGCCCTATGGCCTGAGCGCGCATGACGGCGGCATGGTGCCGGGCATCCAGTTATCCACCCTGTCGGGCGCACAGGTCATCGTGCAGAACCTCGCCGAGGTTTGGACCGAGGCCGAGCGTCTGTGCGGCCGCCCGATAGATCCGCTGGACCCGCGGTATCTGACCGATGCCTGATCCAGCCGAGCGGCGGCTGCGCCTGACGGTGCTGGGCGGCTATCTGGGGTCGGGCAAGACCACCTGGCTGCGCCACCAGCTGCACGTCGGAACCTTTGGTCCGCTTATCCATGTGATTGTGAACGAGGCCGCAGAAACGCCGGTGGATGATGCGCTTCTGGGCAAGGTCACTCTGTTGGCGGGCGGCTGTTGCTGCTGTATTGGCCAAGATGCCCTGATCGCAGCACTGCGCCAGATCTGCGATAGGCGCAGCCGGACCGGGGCCGCGCGGCTGGACCGGATCGTGCTGGAAACCAGTGGTCTGGCCGATCCGGGGGCGATCATTGCGGCGATTCAGGCCGATCCGGTTCTGGTGAACCATATCCTTGTCGGGGAAACGCTGGTCGCCGTCGATGCGCTGCACGCGCTGGCGCAACTGGCGACCGAACCGCTGGGGCGGCGGCAGGTGGGTGCTGCCGACCGGCTGATCCTGACCAAGACCGATGCCTGCGCGCCGCAGGCCCTCGCGACCCTGCGCGCCACCCTGGCCATGCTGAACCCCGGGGCCATGGTGACGGCGGCGGTGCTGGGGGAGACCGTCGCCTTGCCCGCCTTGCCGCCCGGCACCGCCCCCGCGCCGCTGCCGCCGCTGCCTGATGAGGACCACCGGGCTCCGATCCTGCCGACGCAGGTGCAGGTGGACCCCGGCATCGACTGGGCAGCCTTCGCCCTGTGGTTGTCGGCGCTGTTGCACGCGCGCGGCGATGATCTGGTCCGGGTCAAGGGGGTGATCCGCACGCCTGCCGGGCGGTTGTTGCTGCAAACCGTGCGCAAGGTGGTGCAGTCACCCGAGATCCTGCCCGACCAAGCCGATCAGGGGCAGGACAACCGCATCGTCTTTATCGGTCGCGGCTATCGGCCCGCCGATCTGGACCGTTCATTGCACCGCTTTCTGGGCAGGCCGCTGCCCGACCCATCACGATAGGATCACGCCCATGCCCTGCACCATCCGCCCCCTGCGCGCCCTGGACGAAGCCGATTGGCGCAGGCTTTGGACGGCGTATCTGGAGTTCTACCAGACCACCGTCCCCGAGGCGGTCTGTCAATCCACCTTCGCGCGGCTGTTGGGCACAGATCAGCGCGACTTCAACTGTCTGGTGGCCGAGGTTGATGGCAAGGTCATCGGGCTGACCCATTATCTGTCACACCGCCACGCCTGGAAGATCGAAGAGGTGGTCTATCTGCAAGACCTGTATGTCGAACCCGCCCTGCGCGGCACGGGCGCTGGCCGGGCGCTGATCGAGGCGGTCTATGCCGTGGCTGATGCGGCGGGCACCCCCGCCGTCTACTGGCTGACGCAGGATTTCAACACGCAGGCGCGCCAGCTGTATGACCGGATCGCGCAGGTTACGCCCTTTATCCGCTACAACCGCAAGCTTTCGGCAGACCGGGCTTCAGGCAGTGCGGGCCTTGCGGTAGGAATCCTTCAGCGCGATCAGATCGCCGTCAAAGCGGAAGATATCGCAGCCCTGCACATCCACGGTTTTTCCGGTCTTGTCGGTGCCGACAAAACGCCAGTCTGACAGGCCGGTGTCGCCCAGCACCTGGTGCCGGTCCGCCGTCCAGGCCGCCTGAGGAAAAGCCTCGAACACCGCCGTATAGGACGCGCGCACCGCCGCCCGCCCCACATGCCGCGTGCCTTCCGCCTCGGGGCCGGCCGAGGCGTGAAAGGTGCAGTCCTGCGCCATGCAGCCCATCAGCCCCTCAACATCGCGACGGTTCCACGCCGCCGCGAAACGCACCAGAACGTCCCTGCGCCGATGCGCCACGGCATCATCCACCACCTCGACCTCCAGAAAGGCCAGTGGCGCGCCCCCCGCATTGGTCACGTTATGCGACACGCCCACCCTGCGCGAATAGGGCACCCCTTGGGTCAGCGCCGCCTCGCGCCGGACGCCGCCCGGCTCTTGCAGCCCCAGAACGCCATCGGTCAGCGGCACGATCACATAGTCATGCCCGTGGATATGCCAGCCGGTTTCCGCCCCGGTGGCAAAGCGCCATTCGGTGACTTTGAACCGCGCATCATCAATATGCACCACGGGTTCGGCAAGGGTGGGAGAGGTCATGGGTCAGTCTCCTTCAAGGTCGCCGGGGGCCGGGTGGTGCCAGACTTGCACCGGCGCCAGCCGGACATGGGTGAAATTGCCATCATGCCTGCACCCCCGCCGCTCCGCCAGTCTGAACCGCGCTTGTGTTGCCCCGGGGTCGATCATGCCGATCGCCGTCGGCCAGTTCAGGGCGCGATTGGCAGGGCGGCGCGCGGCCCCGGCCCCCAGCGCGCGGCCCCGGCCCTCGGCCAGGCCCGTCAGAACCCAAGCCCAGCTCGGGCTCGGGCCAGCCTTTTGGATGCCACAGGCCGACATGGCCGCAAAAGGCACCAGTCGCCTTTTCTTCGACCGCCCAGAACCCAAAGCCGCGCAACGCCCAGTGGCCCGGATGCGTGGCTAACCCACGCCACGCCAACTCGCGCAGCATCGGCCCGCCGTTAAAGCCCGAGCGCGGGGTGTCAAGGAAGGCGGCGAAATCGTCAAAATCCGCCTGCCGATACTTGCGCCGTTGCAGCCTTTCCGTCGCAAGCCGTGGAATGGTGATGGCAGAGGCTGACATCCGCCGGGTCGCTTTCATTGTCCAAGGCGAAATCTAGAGTCTTCCCGACGCCGATAGCAGCGCCAGGCAAACTCTAGAGCGGGATGACCTTTGACGGAACCGGTTCAAAGCGCTATCGTCGGCATCGCCTTGCCCCCGACTTGCCATGTCACAGGGCGGTGCCTGTTCGCCGGGTGGGCACACCGATGCCGGGTTTGGGTGCTTTATGGTGCCGCATCTCCCGCAGATATTCATCGCCGAGGCATCGCAGGGTGCCCGCCCCCCCCGTGTGCGTCAGCACGCCTGTGGCGTGACGGGGGCGGACGGGCACCGCACGGCGGGCTTCGCCCTTGATTCCGGGCGAAAAACGACGCGGGCGGCATTGGTTCCGTTTAGAATTATCCCGCTCTAGCCCCTTGATTTTCGCGTGTCTTGCGCCCAAATCGGCTTCCACTTTTGTCGGACACGTGTGGACAAGTGCTGATCCAGCATTTCAGCCGCTGTTTCGGCCAGCCGTCGCATTGCAGGCCGACAGCCCCATGCAGGACCAAGGGATGCGACGCCTTTGCCCCATGCTGAGGCGCGTCCGGCAGGGCGCGGCGTTTTTCGGTGCCAAGCAGGTTAATCGATTTGGCGTTCCGATTCGTGAGTGATGATGCCATCGGTCAGGACGCGCTGCGCCTTTACCATGCTGATGCCGCGGCGAATGCGGCCTGCACCGGGGGCCTGATCGTCGCCCAGTTCATCCCGGACGCAGATCATCAAAATGTGCATAGCCGAAGCCATGATGCGCGCCAAAGCGCGTCTGATGGGGTTCCTCCGTGTCGGGACGGACCTGCAGGCGGCTATTCTGTCGGCCATCGGACGCTTGTCTCACGTGAGCGGCTCTCGTCTTGCCTCGGAACTGCAGGCAATCCGCGGTGCGGTCAGGACCGGTTCAAACCAAAGCGACCCGTGGCTTTTGCCCGAGCGCGAATTTCTGGCGATCCGTCCCATTCTGGTCGAGAGCCTATCAAGGGTGTCTCGCCCAATCCGGTATGGCGTGAAAGAAGCCAGGATCGCTGCCGGTCTTTTCTGCGGCGCCTGCGTCGATGGCGCGATCGGCGACGGCCGCACCATGATCTATGCCGTCACGACCCTCGCCCGGTTCCGCGCCACGCTGGCGCAGATCGTGGCCTTGGCCCAGGCAAGCGACATTGCCGCCCTGCAGGCCTTCGAGATCAACCCGGTCTCGTCGAGCCCGAAGGCGATGGCGCGCTACCGCGACCTTTGCGTGATCGCCATCGCCGCCCGCGCGCAGGTGGCGGCATGAAGATCACCCACGATTTCTGCCCGGGTGATCGCCATACCTCCGGTTTCGGGCTCTGCAGCGACGAGAAGGGCTGGGCGCAGGTCGATACGGCGCAGGATGCGTCCTATTTCGGCACATGGGCCAACCCGACCGGGCTGACGATCTGCAGCCAATGCGAGGACGATACGACCTTGAAGGGGCTTCGGGGAGGTTGCAGGGTCTTGTGCATCGCTTCGGGCGGCGCGCTCCATCGCGCGGTCGAGCGATTTTGGTCCATCGGACGGGGCAGGGTGCCGTTCGGATCAAGGCCCAGCGCGGTCAGCAGCTCTGAGAAAAAAAAAGATCAAGATCAGCCTCGCGCGCGGCTGCGTCCTCCTCCTCTACTGGTCGAGTTAAGGGTTCCCTGACAAGGCTATACTCCGGATTCCGGAGATGGCTTTTGGAAAAAATCCGGAGCTGGACATGCAGGAAATCCGAAGTTGGCCCCATCTGGGGATGCCGGAGACGGGGTGTCAGATTCTTCTGTGATTTCAACAAACTCATCTCCGTTTCCCGGAGTTGGCTATTGCGGGATTCCCTGCTCGAATCCCAGCATGTAGCGGGTTGACAGGCACCGGTTGGTGCGCGGATCATGGCCGCGGATACGGCGGATCAGGCCCAGGCTTTCCAGTGTCGTGAGGTGCTCGTTCAGGGCGGAGATCGACATTTCCGCATCCCCGTCCAGTCGCGCCTGGGTCGGGAAACAGCCGAAATCCGGGTTGTGACGATCGCACAGAAACCACAGCACGATCCTGGTGGCAGGCTTCAGCCCGCGCTGCCGGATGGCCCGGTTGGTGGCGGTGTCGACCAGAGGGCGGGTGCACACTCAGACGCCGGGTGCGCACCTGCGAACTGCGCACCCAAAGGTGTGAACCCAGAAAAAGCATCTCACGCTAGGGGAGCGCCGCGCCTCTGCCCCCCGCATACAGGTCCGGCTAGGGTGGAACCAAGGCCGAGGGGTGAGCCTCGAACGGAATCGATCCGGGGGATCGTTTCCGAGGTGAACGGGGCAGCGCCTGAAAGGGGCTTGGGGAAGCGGTCGATCTGTCGCCCATATGTTCCACCAGCCTATCGCTTTTATGCCTCAGATCTGGGCGAAATGTCTCGCCTGAAGTTCAACGT
>JAYTDA010000204.1:0-3046 GCA_043736155.1 Paracoccaceae bacterium
TCAGAGCGCTTCCGCTAGTGGTCATCGGCGGTCTGACGCCTGCGTCACTAACGGAGCGGCACCAATACTTTAAGTAAAGTCCCTTGGACAACACCGCATCGCTCGAACGGATGTGAACGTGCTGGGGTTTGCCAGACGGGCGGGAAAACCCCAAAGCTTCTAAGCTTACGGTTCGGCCCACATCCGCAGGAGGTTTGCCCGGGTCTTGGTCAGTCGGTCGAACTGGGCGGATTTACCCTCGCTTGCAAAGCAGGCCTCCACCGACTGGTCGAGGTCAAATAGGATCTCTCGCTGCGCGGCATCGCGAATCAGGCTTTGGGCCCAGCCGACCACCGCCAGCCGTTCCCCGCGGCTGACTGGCTCCACTCGGTGCAGGGTGGTGGCGGGATAGAGGATAAGATCACCGGCGGCGGGTTTGATGGCGCGGGCCTCGAACATGTCCTCGATCACCAACGCACCACCGTCATAGCTGTCGGGGGCGCACAAAAACAGCGTGAACGACAAATCTGTGCGCACTCCCTGCATCAGCGCGTCATCAACATGCAGGCCGTAGGTCTGGCCGGCGCGGTAACGCGACAGCATCAGGCGGGTCAGGGCCTTTGGACGGGCGGCGGAGCGGAACAAGGGGTTGGCGGCGAGGGTGCTTTCGACTTTGGCCAGGATGGCGTCCAGTTCGGGAGCGGGCAGGGCCTGATCATTTGCCTTGACCGTGCGCGCATGTCTGCCAGCGGTAGCGCGCCCGTCGCCAAAGCTGAGCTCGGAGGCGGCATGGCGCAGCGCCGCGACATCGGTGGGCGCCAGCAGGTTTTCGATCAGCAACATCAAGGCAGCGCACCGCCCTTCATCGGACCGACGAGGCGATCAGTTCGACCTTGGCAGCAATGCCGAGCAGGATTTGCGGGTCGCCGGCAAAGGGGGTGGCGGAAGTGGGGTCACCAAAGGCAGCGTCGGCTTCTGTCAGCGCGGTGCTGGCCTTGGCGGAAGCAGCAGCGGACAGCGGCAAGGCGGCAAGGTCTGTCAGGCGCTGACGAGCAAGTGCCACGAAGGAATGGGCCTCGTGCCAGCCCATGACATCGGCGACCGCGCCGTTTTCAATGCTGGCAGAATATTCGTCAGCGGCGGCTTTCAGCAACAGAACCACCGCGTCAAAGCGGGCGCGGACTTCATCGGCATCGAGAGCGGTGGCCGCAGCAAACGCTTGGGCGACGGCGGTCAATGAAGCATCAACTTCGGCTATGGGTGCATTCTTGGCCATAGTTGAAGTGAAGGCAGCAATGGTGACTGAGGGGTCAGCGGCCCCATGTTCTTTGATCTGCCGGACAAGATCGGCTAGGGTGCCTTCTTCTTCCGGCCGGTTGGAAAGGGCGACCGCATCGACCTTTTGCCCCAAAGCGTAGAGATCGCGTGCGGCCAGCATGTGGCCCTCGACAACGCCGATTTTGGCTAGATACGCGGCGTCATTTGAAGCGTTTGCTGTAGTGCCGGCCTCGCCAGCCTCGCCGCCTTGCTCGGCCAGCCAAATCCGGGCGTCAGGGCTGGCCAGGGTGATGGGCGCGCTGCGCAGATCGGCAAAGGCCGGAGCCGCGGCCAGTGTGACCGAGGCGACGGCCAAGGTGGTCCAGCGGCGCGGTTGGGTCGGGCGCGGGGTCCTAGTCATAGCGAATCCTTTCCACTTATTTTCTGGTTTTTAATGCGGCGGACCGGGACCGTCAAGATTAGTTGAGTGAATTACTAAGAATATCCAATCGGCGGCGTCAATCAGGTTTTTGCCAATCTCCGCTTGAGACCAGCTTTACCGCCAGCCAGACGCCGTACTGGGGATGCAGATGCAAGGATCATCACTTGGTAGGGGAGGCCGCCTAGGTTAACGGCATAGATCTGTTAGTAGCACGGGGCTTTGCTGCTGCCATCGTCGTAATAGTTATTCAATACAAAAGCTGATGCCGCATCAGAAAGTTTTTTCCGTTTTTAATACCGCGCCCAGAGATCGTGTGGCGAAGCAAACTGGCCCAATGTCAGCGTGACCTGGGGTGTCGCGCTCATTGCGGATCGGAGATGACAAACAAAGCCATCCCCGTTCGACGAAAACACAAACGGAATGCCCAG
Source organism: Paracoccaceae bacterium (assembly GCA_043736155.1). Classification (GTDB taxonomy): domain Bacteria; phylum Pseudomonadota; class Alphaproteobacteria; order Rhodobacterales; family Rhodobacteraceae; genus JANNRR01. The sequence continues at coordinate 2,107 of JAYTDA010000204.1, forward strand.
CGTTTCCGCATATTCCAAGCCCTGCTGCAGCCCAAAGCCGACGGCCTGCGTATTCTCTTTCGCCTCGATCAGCGCGATCGGGATGTTCGGTTTGACGGACAGAATGTAATCTGCGCGCTTGCCTTTTCCTCGGCTCACCAATTTGCCACGAACAATGATCCGGCCTTTGGTGAAACTGACCTCTTCGTGGATCTGGTTTATTTTATCCCAACCAGCGGCACGGAGCGCCGGGATGATGAACTTTGTGCAAATATCACGCTCGCTGAGCGATCGCTTCTCCATTCAGTCAATTCCTAACCGCGCGATGCGCCATATAAGTGGCTAATCGGATAAATGTTTTGTTTTCAGATGTTAGACGGATTTCATCATTCCGGGCAATGGTGTTTAGGAACTCATCTCATTCGTGCACTTCCTCGTAGAACTGCGATGGTGAGGAGGGCTGTCTACCATCAGAGCAATGTGCCACGAGAACTGCACCGAGTTCGATCCCAGTCCCGTTCGGCACGCGAATGATATCGCAAACTGGCCAAACGATGCGCCTTAAATGTTCAAGCGAAAACAGAGATTTATAACTGTGAACTAAAATCACGCAGTGCACAGCTTCAGAGAGAACTGAGTGGGAGAGAGCCATTTGCAACGAATTCGCCGCAGCCGCAGTTCACAGCCTGATGCGCATAACCTTTGAATTAAACAAGAAAATTCCGTCCCGACATGGCGCAGAGAGAAGTTCCGAAATGGCAAGTGGCGGAGGAGGTGGGATTTTCTTGTGTAATTCAAAGGTTATGCGCGTCGGGCTGTGAACTGCGGCTTCTTCAAACTCGCCTCAAATGGCACTCTCCCAACCATTTCTCTCCAGAGCTGTGCACTGCGTGATTTTAGTTCACAGCTGCAAACCTCTGATTTCGCTGCGTTATTTAATGCGCAAAGTTTGACCAGTTTC
>JAYTDA010000205.1:0-23299 GCA_043736155.1 Paracoccaceae bacterium
CGAGTCTTTTGCGCGCAGCCCGTGCCAAATAGTGCACCGACAACCTCGGGGTCCCGGGTCAAGCCCGGGACAGCGCGGGTTTGTTTGGCAGGCATTCACCCGTTCGGCTTGCCCCGCATCAGCATGCCATACAGATCCCGCGGTTCGTCCGGATCAGCGATCATGTCCAAATTATGATAGAAATCCGTGCCTTGCACCGCGTCCCTGACGTACCGCAAGGCCGAAAAATCCTCGATGGCAAAGCCTACCGAATCGAACAACGTGATCTGGCGCGGATCGGTGCGGCCCGCTGCATCGTGTGATCGACTGAAACGAACGGCACAAGGTTCAGGCCGGTCACCGCCATGTCAAAAGCTCCGCATCCCAAAAACTCCGATCCCAAAAACTCTCCGATCTCAGAAACTCCGGGTCGGGCGGTCAAACACCTTGCGCCCCATCAGGGATCCGACCAGGTCCACCATCAGCTTTGCCGTGCGCCCGCGCTCATCCAGAAACGGGTTCAGTTCCACCAGATCAAGCGAAGTGACCAGCGCCGACTCGTGCAAGAGTTCCATCACCAGATGCGCCTCGCGAAAGGTGGCACCGCCCGGCACCGTGGTACCGACCGCCGGGGCAATCATCGGATCGAGAAAATCGACATCCAGCGACACATGCAGCAACCCGCCGGTATCGCGCACCTCATGCAGAAAGGCGCGCAATGGGGCGACCACGCCAAACTCATCCAGCACCCGCATGTCATTGACCGCCAGGTCATGGTGCAGCAGCGCCGCATGTTCGGCGGGGTCAACCGAACGGATGCCGAACAGGCAAATGCGTTCCGGCGGCACCGGATCGGGAAACGGCGGAAATTGTTCAAACCCGGCACAGCCCGACAGATAGGCCACCGGGGTGCCGTGCAGATTGCCGGATCGGGTGGTGATCGGGGTGTGGAAATCGGAATGGGCATCCAGCCACAGCACATACAGCGGGCGGTTGACCCGGGCCGCATGGCTGGCCACCCCGGCAACGGTACCCAGCGACAGCGAATGGTCGCCGCCCAGAAAGATCGGAAAGCCCTCTGTCATCGCCTGTTCCGCCGTCGCCGCCAAAGCCGCAGTCCAGGCCAGAGTTTCTCCAAGGGCATGGACCAGCGGATTGGCCGGCACAACCACTGGTGCAGCCCCGGGGGTCACATCGCCCAGATCGGTCAGACCATGGCCCAGATCGGTGATCGCCGCCGCAATCCCGGCAGTGCGGTACGCCGCAGGCCCCATCAGGCAGCCGCCACGGCGCTGGCCGCTTTCCACCGCAGCGCCGATCAGGATGCAGCTCTGTTTCATGGCTCATCCTTTCACTTGTGCCCGGATGATAGGGGCAATGGCAGCGCAACGATAGACCCGCGCGTGGTTCTCGCCACACCCGACGCTGCTGCCCTTGCGCTTGTTTTTCGTGAAAATACTCTGCGGGGGTGAGCCATTGGTTGCGCCATTGGTTCACGCTACCAATGGCTCGGGGGGGTGCAAACCCCCCCACCGCCGTTGAGGCAGCAGCGCGGCCTCAACCCCCGGAAAGCTGTGCAGCCAGCCCGGCGGCAAAGGCCAGCAGCCGCACCAGCGCCTGTTCAAACGCCGCGTCGGCAATGGTCATCGCCACCCGCACATGCCCCGCAGCCGCCGCACCAAAGCTTTCGCCCGGCATCACCGCGATCCGTTCGGCATCGAGCAGGGCATGGGCAAAGGCGTCGCCAGACAACCCGGTGGCGCGGATATCGTACATCATGAACATCGCGCCGGACGATGGCACCAGCCGTACCACGTTCTGCGCCGCCAGCAACCGCTCGGCGATCAGGCGGCGGCGGCGGAACGGGGCGGCAATCGCCGCCTCGAAGCCATCGCCCTGGCGCAGCGCAAACAGCGCCGCATCCTGGACAAAGGCGGGGACGCCATAGGTGGTGTTGGTGGCCAGCAGGGTGATCGCCTCTGCCACCGGTACCGGTGCCACCGCCCAGCCCAGCCGCGATCCGGTCATCGCGTGGCTTTTCGACATCGAGCCGATTACCACGGTGCGGTCTGCCATGCCGGGCAGCGCCCGCGGGCTCAGATGCGCACCGGCCCAGACATGGCGGTCATAGACCTCATCCGAGATCAGCCACAGATCGCGGGCGCGGACCACTTCGGCGATCCCCTCCAGTGTCGCACGGCCATAGACCACGCCGGTCGGGTTGTTGGGCGTGTTGACCAGCAGGGTCCTGGCCCCGGCCACCCGGGCATCGATATCGACGGCTTGCGGCTCAAACGACGCCTCGGGCCGGGTCGGCACCGCCACCGGCACCGCACCAACTGACCGGATGGTGCCGGGATAGGTGGCGTAATAGGGGTCGCAAAACAGCGCCCGGTCGCCGGGGTCCAACAGCACCATATGGCTGGAAAACAGCGCCGACTGGCCACCGGGGGTAATGACCACGTTTTCCCAGCTGGTGGGCACCCCGGTAAACCGCGTCACCCTTGCTGCCACTTCATCGCGCAGCGCCCGGTTGCCGGGGCCCATCGAATAGCCGGTATTGCCCGCCCGGGCACTGGCATCCATTGCCGCCAGAATCGCCGGGTCAGTCTTGATGTCACCTTCGCCGATGGTCAGGTTCAGCACTTTTTCTCCGGCTGCGAGCATGCCGCGCATCCGGTAGTATATTTCCCAACCGTCAGAGCCATTGCCCCTGACGTGCCCGATCCGTTGCGACAGGTCCATGCCACCCTCCCGAATTTGAGGCGGGTGGACCATGAAAGGCGCGCCAAGGCAAGGGATGCCGCTGCGTTCAGCGCCACAGCACCAGCACCAGCAGCCCCGCCACCACCAGCCCACACCCCGCCAGTTCGCGCCGGTTGATCTGTTCGCGAAAGATCAGCGCCGAGGTGGCCAGGGTGAACAGCATCTCTACCTGTGCCAGCGCCTTGACGGTGCCTGCCGATTGCAGCGTCATCGCGGTAAACCAGCCCAGCGAGGCGCTGGCCCCGGCCAGCCCCACCAGCAGCGCCGGTCGCCATGCCTGCGCCACCTGGCGCAACGCGCCCGGATCGCGCAGCGCCATCCAGCCCAGCATCAGCAGCGCCTGACCCACGATCACCACCGCCAGTGTCACCGCGCCCTGCATCAGCACCGTTGGCCCCGCCAGCGCCGTCGACGCCGCGCGGTAGGATACGGCGGACAGGCCGAACAACACCCCCGACGCCAGCCCGATCCCGGCTGACCTGTGGCCGAGCGCCGCCACCATGCCGCCCAACCCCGTCGCACTCCGGGCCACCGATAGCAACATCACCCCCAGCGAACAGACCGCAATCGCAGCCATGCTGGCACCGCCCACCGGTTCACCCAGCAGCACAAACCCGAACAGCGCCGCCATCACCGGTTCGGTGCGGGAATAGGCGGTGCCAGCGGCAAAGTTGCGCAGCGAAAACAGCTGCACCAGCAGGAATGTGGGGGCGATCTGTGACAGGCCACCAACCGCCGCCCACAGGAAAAACCGCAGGCTGAACACCGGCATCGGCACCGCAACGCCAAAGTGCAGCACCGCCAGCAGCAGCAGCACAAACGGTGCGCCAAAGCCAAAGCGGACAAAGGTGGCCCCGGTGGTGCCCATCCGCGCCTTCAGGTGGCGTTGCAGACCCGAACGGATGTTTTGCAAAAAGGCTGCAACCAGGGTGATCGGTATCCAAAGCGCCATGCGTCGTGATCGCCGCTTATCCGCGCCGGTTCAACCCTCAAACGGCGGCAGGGCAGCTTGCAGCCTGCGCGCCAGACCGGCCCTGATCAGCGCATAGGAGGTGCGCAGGCGGTGGCGCAGTTCCTCGTCCGGGCAGTCCTCGGGCAGATAGACCCAGCTGCGGTGGAAATAGCGCGCCTTTTGCCCAACCCCGGCTGCAATCAGCATGTCGGCAGTTTCCACCGAGGCGGTTTTGACATTGACCCCGGGCATCAGCGCCCCGACACAGGCAAACATCTTGCCGCCGACTTTCCAGGCGTCATGGCCGCCACCCCAGGGGTCCGACACTCCGGCCCCGGGCAGGGCGGCACAAAATTCGTTGACGCGGGTTCGGCTCATGGTTGGATGATGCCAAAATCGTCAGCGGCTGGCAACGGGGCAGGGCCCGGTACCGCTGCATGGCTCTTGGCGCAGGCGGAAAATTGTCCGATGATGGCACGAACGGCCAAAGGCCATGGGGGGACGGAATGAAACAACGGGTTGCGGCGGCGCCGGCGCGACGGATCAGTGCCGGGGCGGCAGCGGCCCTGGTCAGATCCGGCATGTGGCTGGATTATGGCGCGGTACTGGCGCAGCCCGATGAATTTGACCGGGCCCTGGCGGCGCGGGTCGGCGCGGTGAGCGGGGTGAAGATTCGCGCCTGTCTGTCCACCAAACCCCGCGCCGTTCTGGAGGCCGACCCGGACTGCACCAGCTTTTTCTGGCTGAATTCCCACTTTGGCGGCTATGACCGGCGCAAATCCGATGCCGGGATCGGCAATTACCTGCCGGTCAATCTGGGCGAGATCCCCGACTATTACCGCCGCTTCATCGACCCGGTGGATCTGGTCATCCTGAAATGCCGCCCCGCCGATGCCAATGGCCATTTCAACTTTGGCCTGACCAATCTGTGGCACCGGGCGATCATCGAACGGGCGAAATGCGTGATTGTAGAGGAGTGCGCGGGGGTGCCTTTGGCGCTTGGAGTTGATAATTCCGTGCATCTGTCCGAAGTCGATTACATCATCCCCGGTGATGGTGCGGCGCTGGCGGAATTGCCTGCGACCTCCGCCACCGAGGTGGACCGCGCCGTGGCGCGCCAGATCATCGGTGAAATTGACGACGGCGCCTGTTTGCAGATCGGTATCGGCGGCATGCCGGATGTGGTCTGTGGCCTGCTGCTGGAAAGCGGGGTGCAGGGGCTTGGGGTCCATACCGAGATGCTGACCGACGGCATTGTCGCACTCTACAAGGCGGGGCGGATCGATGGCGCGGGCAAGCATCTGCAGCCGGGCAAGGTGTCCTATAGTTTCGCGCTTGGCTCTGCCGACCTGTATCAGACCGTCGATGGCAACCCGGATTTCTGCGCCTGTCCGGTCGATTACACCAACCTGCCGCACAATATCATGCAGAATGACCGGGTGGTATCGATCAACAACACCACCCAGATCGACCTGCAGGGCCAGGCGGCATCGGAATCCGATGGCTTGCGCCATATTTCCGGCACCGGCGGGCAGTTGCAGTTCGTGCGCGGCGCCTATGCCTCGGCGGGCGGCAAAAGTTTCATCTGCCTGTCATCGACCTATGACAAACGCGGCGAGCCGCGCAGCCGCATCGTGCTGAGCCTGACCCAAGGCAACATCGTCACCACGCCGCGTTCCGACATGATGTATGTCGTCACCGAATACGGCATGGTCAACCTGAAAGGCAAATCGGTGCCGGAACGGGCGCATGCCCTGATCTCGCTGGCGCATCCGCAGTTCCGCGAAGGGCTGGAGCGGCAGGCCTATGAGCACCGGCTGATCCCGCGCGGGTTCTTTTGACCCTGGGCTTTCCCGTACGAATTTTCGCCGAAAATTCTGTTATTTGATTGAGATGGCGGGAAAGTTGGAGGGGTGCGGACGCTGTGGACTGCCCCTGTCGCTGCACCTGATCCTCGACCGGCGGATTCTGCTGATCTTTGCTTGGCAGAAGGACGGCTGTGCTGTAGAAGCATCGCCATGAAGAAAACCGCGCCCCTGTGCTGCTGCATTAGCCGCTGACTGACGTCAGGCGGGCCGCTCTTCTGTTATCTGTCAGACCGAAGGTGCCAGACCCTGCGCGGGACCCGCGAGGCGAAACCCTTGGTTGGAATGAACATGGTCGAAATCAGGCTGACAAACACCCGCACCCGCCGCAAAGAGGTCTTTGCGCCGATTGATCCCGCCAATGTGCGGATGTATGTCTGCGGCCCCACCGTCTATGACCGCGCCCATCTGGGCAATGCGCGGCCCGTGGTGGTGTTTGACGTGCTGTACCGGCTGCTGCGCCATGTTTATGGCGAAGGCCATGTGACCTATGTGCGCAATTTCACCGATGTCGATGACAAGATCAACGCCGAGGCCCTGCGGCGGCAACAGGCCGGGGCGGCGGGGTCGCTGGAAGCGCTGATCCGCGAGCGGACCGAGGAGACGATTGGCTGGTATCATGCCGATATGGATGCGCTGGGGGCGTTGCGGCCCAGCATCAAGGGTGTGGTGTCCGACAAAGCCGCACCCCGCGCCACCGACTATATCGCGCCAATGGTGGCGATGATCGAAGACCTGATTGCGAAGCGCCATGCCTATGTTGTGCGCGATCCGTCCAACAATCCACCGGCAGAGTATGTGATGTTTGACCGGTCATCCTACGATCAGGGACACGCGCTGTTCTCTGTCGACAGCTATGACAAATATGGTGCTCTGTCCGGGCGGTCCGTTGAAGACATGATTGCCGGGGCACGCGCGGAAGTCGCCCCTCATAAACGCAATCCAGCGGATTTTGTATTGTGGAAACCGTCTTCGATGGAATTACCTGGGTGGAGCAGCCCTTGGGGTCGGGGGCGTCCGGGCTGGCACATTGAGTGTTCGGCAATGGCCGATGAATTGTTGATGAAGGGTTTGCCCGAGGACCAGCGTTCATTCGACATTCACGGTGGCGGAATGGACTTACAATTCCCTCACCACGAGAATGAGATTGCGCAGTCGATGTGTGCCCATCCAAGAGGGGAGTTTGCTCGATATTGGATGCATAACGAGATGCTGCAGGTCGAGGGGAAGAAGATGTCCAAGTCGTTGGGCAATTTCTTCACGGTGCGGGATTTGCTGGACCAAGGGGTGCCGGGGGAGGTGATCCGGCTGGTGCTGTTGGGCACGCATTATTCCAAACCGATGGACTGGACCAAGGAGAAGGCGGAACAGGCCGAGGCGACGTTGCGCAAGTGGCGGGCGCTCGTCGCGGGCATCGAGCCCGCGCCAACCGCAGCGCCCTCTGTCACCGACGCACTTGCGGATGATCTGAACACGGCGGGCGCTATTGCGGCGTTGCATGCGTTGGCGGGTGAGGGGGATGCGGCGGGGCTGAAGGCAGCGGCGGGGCTTTTGGGGTTGCTGGGGGATGACATCGGGGGGTGGGTGTTGCCACCCATCCGGGTGCAGGCATCCAATCAATTGGAAATAGGCTTCTCAGCGACCGCGACGGTATCTGATGGAATCCTTGATGTGCTGCTTTCAAGAATGGTTCATTTGCGGAATGAAGCGATGATTGCAAAGGATTTCTCACATCTTGATGATCTGAAGGCGCATCTCACTGCTGCGGGGGTTGAAGTGCGAATGTCTAAGTCTGGAATGGAACTCTTGCGAGGTGTGGGGTTTGATGTTGCCAAGTTGGAGGTACTCCGATGAGTGGTGCTTTCCCAACCAAAGCCGGGGGGCTGTCTGCCCCCCCGCGACCATCGGAGCTCGGACCGATGGCGCACCGATGGTCGCACCCCCGAGGATATTTCCGAACAGAAAATGAAGGGGTGCTGGGATGAGGGAGCGGCTTTATCTCTACGACACAACCCTGCGCGATAGGCAGCAGACTCAGGGCGTCCAACTCTCCACTACCGAAAAGGCGCAGATTGCGGCAGCACAAAATTGGCTTGGGGGAGAACGCATCACGGGCGGCTGGACGCTGGCCAATTCGACTGAGCAGAGTCAATCCGCCATCCAGCTGGCATTCATCGGGTCGTGGTCTCTGCCCCCAATCGTTAACGAACCCTTAATTCCTAAAGCTAACCCATTGAAATATCACACTCCAAAATGTGCCCCGGCACGGGACACCGCCCCAAAGGCCCGGCCATGACCCGTGAACGCCTCTATCTCTACGACACCACCCTGCGTGATGGCCAGCAGACCCAGGGGGTGCAGTTTTCCACCGCCGAAAAGGCCCAGATCGCGGCGGCTTTGGACCTTTTGGGGGTCGACTATATCGAAGGCGGCTGGCCGGGGGCCAATCCGACCGACTCGGAGTTTTTCGACAGCAAACCCAAGCTGCGCGCCACCTTTACCGCCTTTGGCATGACCAAACGCTCGGGCCGGTCGGCGGCCAATGATGACGTGCTGGCGGCGGTGCTGAATGCAGGCACCCCGGCGGTGTGTCTGGTCGGCAAGACCCATGAGTTTCATGTCCACACTGCGCTGAATGTGCCGCTGGCGGAGAATGTCGAGAATATCCGCGCCTCGGTGGCACATCTGGTGGCCGAGGGGCGCGAGGCTTTGTTCGATGCCGAGCATTTCTTTGATGGCTACAAGGCCAATCCCGCCTATGCACTGGAATGCATTGCGGCGGCTTTTGCTGCCGGGGCGCGGTGGATCGTGCTGTGTGACACCAATGGCGGCAGCTTGCCGCCCGACATTCAGGCCGGTGTACGGGCGGCGATTGAGGCAGGCATTCCGGGTGACCATCTCGGCATCCATTGCCATGACGATGCCGGGCTGGCGGTGGCCGGTTCGCTGGCGGCGGTGGATGTCGGAGTGCGGCAGATTCAGGGCACCTTGAACGGCCTTGGCGAACGCTGTGGCAATGCCAATCTGCTGTCGCTGATCCCGACCTTGTTGCTGAAGCAACCCTATGCCAGCCGGTTTGACACCGGGGTCAGCCGCGCGGCTTTGGCGGGGCATTTGAAGCTGAGCCGGATGCTGGATGACATTCTGAACCGGGTGCCTTTGCGGGCGGCACCCTATGTTGGGGCCTCGGCCTTTGCCCACAAGGCAGGGCTGCATGCATCGGCGATCCTGAAAGATCCTGCGACCTATGAACATGTCGACCCAGGCCTGATCGGCAATGAGCGGGTCATTCCGATGTCGAACCAGGCCGGACAATCCAACCTGCGGGCGCGGCTGGCTTCGGCGGGGCTGGTGGTGCCGGCCGGCGACCCGCGGCTGGCGCGAATGCTCGATGGGATCAAGGCGCGCGAAGATCAAGGCTACGCCTATGATTCAGCGCAAGCCAGCTTTGAGCTGGTGGCGCGGCGCGAACTGGGGTTGTTGCCGGATTTCTTTGAGGTGAAACGCTACCGGGTGACGGTGGAGCGGCGCCGGAATCCGCGGGGCGAGATGGTCAGCGTTTCGGAAGCGGTCGTGGTGGTGAAGATCGGGCCAGACAGCATGTTGTCGGTCTCGGAATCCACCGATGAAACCGGGGCGGACCGCGGGCCGGTGGATGCGCTGGCCAAGGCTCTGGTCAAAGACCTCGGACCCTATCAGGCTTGTATCAGCGACATCCATCTGGTCGATTTCAAGGTGCGGATCACCCAAGGCGGGACCGAGGCGGTGACAAGGGTCATCATCGACAGCGAAGACAGGCACGGTCATCGCTGGTCCACCGTTGGCGTGTCGCCCAACATCGTCGATGCCTCGTTCGAGGCATTGCTGGATGCCATACTGTGGAAACTGGTGCGCGACGGGGTCCAGCCGGCATGAGCGGTGCAGCCTGTGCTGCCGTTGTTCAACGGGATGACCCGGACCGGTTTGCCGCCACCATGGCCGCCGCTCCGGCACTGCGCCGCTGGCTATGGCCGCTCTATGCGTTCAATCTGGAGCTGGCAAAGGCGGCCTGGGCCTCGGCGGAACCGATGATTGCCGAGATGCGGCTGCAATGGTGGCGCGATGCATTGGGTGAGGTTGGGGCAGTGGGGAGGGTTCGGGAGCATGAAGTGGTGGGGCCATTGGCAGATTTGGTGCGGACCCATGGCCTGCCGCTGGCGCTGCTGGAGGGGATGATTGACGCCCGGCGCTGGGATCTGGGGCGCGAGGGGTTTGGCGATACCGCCGGGTTGGCAGCGCATCTGGATGCGACGGCGGGGCATCTGATGGTCTTGGCGGCGCAGGCGTTGGGCGCAGGCCCGGCGGCGGAACCGGTGGTGCGGCGCTTTGCCTTTGGTGCCGGGTTGGCCAACTGGTTTCTGGCGGTGCCGGTGCTGGTGGCGCGGGGGCGGCAGCCTTTGGCGGATGTGACCGAGGCGGGGATCGCGGCGCTGGCATCGCAGGGTTTGACGGCGCTGGCTGCGGCGCGGGCGCACAGGGCTTTGGTGAACCGTCAAGCGGCTCCGGCGCTGTTGACCGGGTGGCAGGCCACGGCGCTGCTGCGCCAGGCGGTGGCGGAACCGGGGCGGGTGCTGGCGGGGACCATGGGGCGATCGGAGTTCGCGCGGCGTGGCGGCTTGGCGTGGCGCGGGATGACCGGGCGGTGGTGAGAGGCGGCGTCCCCATCCGGGACCTTTGTCTAAACTTCATGAAATCAATGGGTTACCATTGAAAATTCATGGATTTTTAACACATCGCGATGCTCGCCTATGTCGAAAGACCAAGGTGCGCCATGAATGCACACCCTGCCTGCCCAAAGGGTGAGCAGTGATGCGCACCGATCCCAAGGTCACTCCACCGCTGGCACCTTTTTCAGATAGGCGGCAATCGCGGCGCGATCACTTTCCGGCAGTTTCGACAGGTTTTCAACCACATAGGCCATGTGACCCGCTGCGCTGTCAAACTCTGGCGTAAAGCCGGAGGTGAAATATTCCACCAGTTCCGCGTTGCTCCAGGTCAGTTTGCCGGGGGTGATGTTGGGAATGGTGCCTTTGCCGGATGGATTGGCGGCACCGCCAAGCCAGGCGGCGCGGTTCCAGCCGCCCAGTGCATTGCGCGGTGTATGGCATTCGCCACAATGGCCGAGCGCTTCGGCCAGATAGCGGCCACGGGTCTGTTCGGCGGTCAGATCGCTGGTGACGACGAAGGCATTAGAATAGAACAACAGTTTCCATCCCCCCAGCGCCAGCCGGACATTGAAGGGAAAGCCCACTTCATGCGGTTCACTGGCGCGGTCGGATGGCGGCAGGGTGTCGAGATAGGCTTTCAGATCGACGATATCCTGCAACGTCGCCTTGACATAGGAGCCATAGGGGAACGCCGGAAAATAGTGTTTTCCCTGCGGTGAAGTGCCGTAATGCATGGCGTTGGCCAGATCAAGCGCGGTCCAGCCCGCGATGCCCTGTTCTGATGGCGAGATGTTGGGGACAACGAAATTGCCGAACGGCGATTCGAGCCGCCGCCCGCCTTGCAACAGCAGTTGCGCCGCGCCCGCAGCTTTGGGGTCGGCATGGCACGAGGCGCAGCCACCGGCCCAGAACACCTGTTCGCCGCGCGTGGCATCGGCGGTCAGCCCGGCGAGCGCATCGGCACCATAGGTCCGGGGCCGGGTAATATACAGCCCGGCCACCAGAGCTATCAGCCCAACGATGACCAGCCTGATCAGAATGCGCCATGTCAGAAAGCGCCGCATCGGCCCCTCCGCTGGTCCGGCGGGGCCAGCGCCCGCAGTGCTACTGTGGAGCCTTGTATTCTTTATGGCAACCGCCACATGACCCGCCCAGCGCCTCCATCGCGCCTTGCAACGCCGCCAGATCGACACCTGCAGCCGCCTGCATCGCCTTGGCGGCATCGGCATGCGCTCCGCCTTTCTCGCCGATCGTCGAGCCTTCGGCCCAGATCGCGGGCAGCGCATTGGTGCCGGTAATGGCGCCATTGTCGGACCCCGGGGGCCACATCGCCATCATGTTGATATTGGCCATTGCCAGCATATTGTCTGCCGCAGCCTGGGCTGCCGCAGCATCATAGGGCACATCGCCCTTTGCCATGCCCGCCAGCGTTCCAATGCTGAAGGCGCGCAAACCCATCACCGCCTTGCGTGCTGCAACAGCCCCGTCAAACGGGCTTTCCGCCAGCGCGACACCGGCAGCCATCAGGGCACCTGCCGCCAGCGCCATTGTTCCCAGAAATTTCATTGGATATCCTCCACCAAGTCTGTCCCGCAGAAGCAGGATGCCCTGTGTGCCAATCCGATACCATTCGCGATTATTGCATGATACTCTGCGATTCATGCACAATCTTGCCGCCTCTGCGTTGTACGACATCCCCGACAACTGGGATGACCTGCGGTTCGTTCTGGCGGTGGCGGAGTCTGGCACGGTGTCTGCGGCGGCGCGGATCCTTGGGGTGAACCATGCCACGGTTCTGCGCCGGGTTGCGGCATTCGAGCAGCGGCATGGGGCACTGCTGTTTGAAAAATCGCACAGCGGTTACCGTGTGCCGCCGGACCGGATCAGGGTGCTGGAGGCGTTGCGCGAGGTGCAGGCAGCGGTTCTTGCCACGTCGCGGCTGATGCAGGGTGGCAAGGCACCCCTGCGCGGCGCAATCCGGCTGACCTCGACCGACAGTCTGTGCCAGATCATCCTGCCGCCGGTTCTGGCAGAGATCAGGGTTGCTGCCCCCGACCTGCGGTTCGATCTGTTTGCCACCAATGCCCATCTGGAACTGGCGCAATTGCAGGCCGACATCACGGTGCGCCCGGCGATCAGCCTGCCCGATGATCTGTTCGGCATTGCCGCGGCCCGGATCGGCTTTGGCATCTATGAGGCGCTTGGGGTCAGCCAGCCAGAGCGCTGGCTGGGCATTGGCGGGGTATCGGCGCGGTCAAGACCGGCGCACTGGATCGACCAGACCATTCCCGGCGATCAGATCGTCGGGGCGGCTGACAGCTTTCTGATTCTGCGGGAAATGGCGGCGTCGGGTCAGGGGCGGGCGGTGCTGCCCTGCTATCTTGGCGACACCGACGCGCGGCTGCGCCGCATTCATGGTCTGTTGCCACTGATCGAGGTGCCGCTGTGGGTGGCAAGCCATGTCGATCTGGCCGACAGTCCCCGCATCCGGGTGGTGCGCGATCTGCTGGCTGCGGGGCTGGCTGCACGCGGGGATTTGTTGTTGGGCATCCGCGATACCGGGGCTGCGCCGCCCTGAGCTTCAGAACTTCGGGATGCGCCCCGCTTTGCCATTCGGGGTCAGCCAGTCCGGCCAGCCGACGAAATACTCGACCCCGGCTGCCAGCAGGCACAGCGCCAGCACCACGCCGATCAGCACCAGCTTGCGCCAGGATGGCGGGTTTCGCGCCCAGCGGGACAGGCGCAGCAGCCAGAGCGGGTTCATGCGCACCTCATGGGGTAAACCGCACCTTGCCGATATAGGGCAGGTTGCGGTTGCGTTGGGCAAAGTCGATGCCATAGCCCACGACAAATTCATCGGGAATGGCAAAGCCGGTCCAGGTTGCCGTCATCGGGGTTTCGCGGCGCGACGGTTTATCGAGCAGGGCACAAACCTCCAGCCGCGCCGGTTCGCGGCTTTTCAGCAGCGCCACCACATGATGCAGGGTCCAGCCGGTATCGACGATATCTTCCACCACCAGCACATCGCGCCCGGCAATCTCACCGCGCAGGTCCTTGAGAATGCGGACCTCGCGGCTGGAATGGGTGGAATTACCGTAGGACGACGCCTCCATGAAATCGACCTCGACCGGCAGATCGATCTCGCGCACCAGATCGGCGATGAACACGAAAGAGCCGCGCAGCAGACCCACCACCACCAGCTTGTCGGTGCCGTTGAAATGGGCGGTGATGTCACGCGCCAAAGCCTCGACCCGGGCGGCAATCGCCTTGGCAGAGATCATCTGGTCGATCACATAGGCTCTGTCTTGCACCTTGTCCGGCATTCCGCCTTCTTGATTTCCGCTGTCGCTTGGCCGAAATCGCAGGTTAATCAGATGTGGGGCAGATCAACAGCCCCAACGGGGCCGCATGACCAGACATTCCGAACAACGGCTTTTGCCCTACAGTGCCGCAGAGATCTACGATCTTGTCGCCGATGTCGCCCGCTACCCCGAGTTTCTGCCCTGGACCGCCGCAGCCCGGATCACCCGGCGGGCCCCGCTGGTCGGCGGACCCGAAGGGAGTGAAGTGATGGAGGCCGATCTGGTCATCAGCTTCAAGCTGTTTCGCGAACGCTTTGCCAGCCGGGTCACCCTGTTGCCCAGGGTGCGGATCGAAACCGACTATCTGAACGGTCCGTTCAAACATCTGAAATCGCACTGGAGCTTTGCCGAGATCCCGGGCGGGTGCCGGGTCGGGTTCGAGGTGGATTTCGAGTTTCGCAACATCATCCTGCAAGGCATCATCGGTGTGGTGTTCACCGAGGCGATGCAGCGGGTGGTGCGGGCGTTCGAGAAGCGGGCGGCGGAGCTTTACGGGGCACGGCCCGGGGTAACCCGAGGAAGCGGGGGGGCCAGCCCCCCCACACCCCCCCGGGATATTTGAGAACAGATAATGGCGGAGAACGGCGGTCAGGAGGTCAGTTCATAGGCCCGTTCGCCGTGGGCGGCGAGGTCCAGCCCGTTGGTTTCGGTTTCGGCGTCAACCCGCAGCGGGGTCACCAGCATCACGGCGCGGGCGATGGCAAAGGTGGCCACCACTGTCCAAAGGCCGACAATCGCCAGACCACCCAGTTGCGCCACCCAGCTGCCAAGGCCAAAGGCGGCGACCATGAGGGTGCCAAAGATGCCGCCGACGCCGTGGACGGCAAACACATCCAGCGTATCGTCGATCCGCAGCTTGCCGCGCACCAGTGCCACCGTTTCCTGGCACAGCACCCCGGCGACGCCGCCGATCACCAGCGCCTGCCAGGGTTCGACATAGCCCGACGCCGGGGTGATCGAGGCCAGCCCGGCAATCGCCCCGGTGACGATGCCGACCATCGAGGCGCGGCCGAACTTGATCCGTTCCCACAGGGCCCAGCTGAGTGCCGCCGCGGCCGCCGACAGGTGGGTGACCAGCACCGCCATCGCTGCCCCGCCATCCGCCGCCAGTTGGCTGCCGCCGTTGAAGCCGAACCAGCCGACCCACAGCATCGCGGCCCCGGTCATCACCATGCCGGGGTTGTGCGGCGGTGTCTTGTGGTTGCGGCGCGGGCCGATCATCAGCGCCAGCACCAGGGCGGCCAACCCGGCGGTTTCATGCACCACGATGCCGCCGGCAAAGTCGCGCACCCCGATCTCGCCAAAGATGCCGCCCGCTGCCATCATGCCGCCACCCCAGATCCAGTGCGCCACCGGGGCATAGACCAGCAGCATCCACAGCCCCGAAAACCCCAGCACAAAGCCAAAGCCGACCCGTTCGGCATAGGCGCCGACGATCAGCGCCGGGGTGATGATGGCGAAGGTCATCTGAAAGGCGGCGAACAGCGGTTCCGGCAGGGTGCCGGTCAGGCTGTCGCGGCTGATCCCGGCCAGAAAGGCTTTGGCCAAGCCACCCCACACTGGGTTGCCGCTGCCAAAGGCGATGGAATAGCCGCAGATCACCCACAGGATCGACATCAGGCAGGCAATGGCAAAGCAGTGCATGAACACACTGAGCACATTGCGGGCCCGCACCAGACCGCCATAAAACAGGGCGAGTCCCGGCAGAGTCATGAACAGCACCAGGGCTGTTGCGGTCAAAATCCACGCTGTATCGGCGCCATTCATCGCTGGTCCATCCCCTTGTCTGCACTGGCAGCGAAAAAGCCGCTATTGGCTGCTGCGAAAAGCGGCTTTGGCCCCAGGGGGTGCCCTATTTGCGGGCAATCCGGCAAATGCCGTAAATTTAGGCAGGCCGGGCAGGGATTTGCCGCTATTCAGGCGATTTGGAAAGCCCAGCGATCAGCAGTTGCAGCGCATGATCCACCGATGCCGCCCGCACTGCCACCCGGCCCAGGGCACCGAATTCCACGGTTTGCACCTCTGTCACCTGTCCCGCCGCTGCCAGCCCGAAACAGACCCGGCCCTCCGGTTTGAACTCTGACCCACCCGGCCCGGCGATGCCGGTCACCGATACCGCCAGCGTGGCACCGGACCGCGCCAGTGCCCCCTCGGCCATTTCGCGTGCCACCGGTTCCGAAACCGCGCCATGCGCCATCAGCGTTGCCGCCTGCACCCCCAGCATCTGCTGTTTTGCCTTGTTGGAATAGCTGACAAAGCCGCGGTCGAACACATCCGACGATCCGGCGATTTCGGTGATGGCCGCGGCCAGCAGCCCGCCGGTGCAGCTTTCGGCGGTGGCAATCGTGGCGCCTGAAGCCTTGGCCAGTACCAGCACCAGCTTGGGCAGGGCGGGTTCGGTCATCGGGCCAGAACCCCGTGATAGAACCCGGCTGCCAGCATCAGGCACAGACCCGCGATCAGACCGGCAAAGATGTCATCCAGCATCACCCCGACCGGCCCCTCGATCCGGTCAGCCCAGCCGATCGGGCCGGGTTTCCAGATATCGAACAGCCGGAACAGCACAAAGGCCCCGACCCAGGCCGGCCAGGGGAAGCTCCAGGGGTCCAGACCGGCGCGCCAGAACCCGTAAGACGCCGGCAACAGCGCGATCCATTGCCCCGCCACTTCATCAATCACAAACTCCGACGGGTCGGGGTTGGCCATCTGTGGCAGGGCCGCAGCCACCGCCCAGAACCCCAGTGCCGTCACGCCAAGGGTGACAAGGGCAAAACCGGGAAACCCCAGGGTGGCATGCAGCAGATACCCCATCACCACCGCCAGAGCCGAGGCCCAGGTGCCGGAGGCCGGGCGCAGATGGCCCGCGCCGAACCAGGTGGCCCACAGCATGCTCATGCTGACACCCTCATGCTGACACCCTCATGCTGACACCAGTGTCACAGTGGCCATCGCGGCAATCCCTTCTTCGCGCCCGGTAAAGCCGAGCCGTTCCGATGTGGTGGCTTTGACGCCGACCCTTTCGGGTGCCAGCCCCAGAATCGTCGCCAATGCCGCCTGCATCGACCCGGCATGGGGGCCGATCTTGGGCCGTTCACAGATCAGGGTCACATCGGCATTGCTGATGCGATAGCCCATGCCCTGCGCCATCTGGGCCGCATGGGTCAGGAAGATCTGGCTTGCTGCCCCCTTCCAGCGCGGGTCCGACGGTGGAAAATGCTGGCCGATGTCGCCCATGGCCAGGGCGCCGTAGATCGCATCGGTCAGGGCATGCATCCCGACATCGGCATCGGAATGGCCCTCCAGCCCCTTGTCGAACGGGACAGAGACACCACAAAGCCAGACATGGTCACCGGGGCAGAAGCGGTGGACATCATAGCCGCTGCCAGTCCGGATATCCATGCCGTCGCTCCGCAGGATGGTTTCGGCGCGGGCAAAATCGCCGGGCCAGGTCAGTTTCAGGTTGCGTTCCTCACCCGGCAGGATGGTCACGGCGATACCGGCGGCACGCGCCACTTCGACATCATCGGCGGCATCGGCACCGTAGGCCCGGTGGGCGGCAAGAATGGCATCATGGCGGAAGCACTGCGGGGTTTGCGCCCGCCACAACCCGTCGCGCGGCACCGAGGCTGCCACCAGATCGCCGCTGCTGCGCCACAGCGCATCGGAGACCGGCAGGGCCGGGGCCACGGCATCAGACCCGGCCATGGCCGCGATCAGCCGCCCGATCAGATCGCGGCTGACCAGCGGGCGGGCGGCATCATGGATCATCACCTGGCTGACTCCCTGGCCCTCCAGTGCCTCCAGTGCGGCGCGCACCGAGGCGGCGCGGGTTGCACCGCCACACACCGCACTGACCCGCCCTTGCACCATCGCCTGTACCCGCCCCATATCCTCGGGATGCACCACCACCACGATCGGCCCGATCTGCGCCTCATTGGCAAAGGCGCGGACCGCATGGGCTACCACCGGAACACCTGCCAACAATTGCCACTGCTTTGGCACATCGCCCCCGGCCCGCACCCCGCGACCGGCTGCAACGATGATGGCTGCGATCGTCATGCATTCTCCATATCAGTTTGCCAGGACTGCGCCGAGTTGGCTCTTTGTCTAGAAGATGCGGCAACCGGGGGCAATGGCGCGGCGGTTATGGTCAAAAGTGCCTGTTTTTTGGGCATAGCCGGTTTTTTGGCCGGTAGCCCGGGTGGGTGAATTGCCACCGGGCGGTGAACAGAGTAGCGCAAGGCCAGTTGCATGGGGCCAGTTGCACAGGGATTAGGCGTTTGTCGATAAAGCTGGCGAATTTGACCCTTACACCGCCGGTGTTCCTGTCGCCGTTGGCCGGGATCACCGACCTGCCGTTTCGCCGTCTGGTGGCGCGGTTCGGTGCCGGGTTGACGGTTTCGGAAATGATCGCCAGTTCCGAGATTGTCACCGTGCGGCCGTCAGAGCGGGCACGGGTCAAACTGGACCTTGGCCTGATGGATCAGGGGGTGCCGACCTCGGTGCAACTGGCGGGGCGCGAGGCGCACTGGATGGCGGAAGCGGCGCGGATCGCCGAAGCCTCTGGTGCCCAGATCATCGACATCAACATGGGCTGCCCGGCGAAACAGGTGGTGAACGGCTATTCCGGCTCGGCGCTGATGCGCGACCCCGACCATGCGCTGGGCCTGATCGAGGCGGTGGTGGCGGCAGTCAGGGTGCCAGTGACGCTGAAGACCCGGCTGGGCTGGGATGATGCGGCTATGAATGCGCCGCTGATTGCGCGGCGGGCCGAAGATGCCGGGGTGCAGATGATCACCATTCACGGCCGCACCCGCTGCCAGTTCTACAAGGGCGCTGCCGACTGGGCGGCGATTGCGGCGGTGAAAGACGCGGTGTCGGTGCCGGTGATTGCCAATGGGGATATTGTCGATGCGCAAAGCGCAGCACAGGCGCTGGCGCTGTCTGGTGCCGATGGGGTGATGGTGGGGCGCGGCGCACAGGGGCGGCCCTGGCTATTGGCAGAGATTGCGGCGAAGCTGTTTGGCACAGCGGCACCGGTGGTGCCGGTGGGGCAGGCGCTGGCTGATCTGGTGGCGGATCATTACACGGCGATGCTGTCGCACTATGGCACGGCGCTTGGCTTGCGGGTCGCGCGCAAACATCTGGGCTGGTACATGGCGGCGGCAGGCAGCCCCTTGAGCTTGCGCCAATTGATCCTGACCGCACCGGACCCGGGGCAGGTGCTGGCACTGCTGCCCGACGCTTTCGCCGGTGACATGAGGCAGGCGGCATGAAAGATCAATCCCCGCAACCCGGCATCATCTGGGCCTCGCTGCCGATTCCCGCGTTTCTGGTCGGACCGTCTGACCGGATACAGGATGCCAATCCGGCCGCCGAGGATTTCCTGAAATCATCGGCAAAGTCCCTGCGCGGAACCCCGGTGTTTGACCGCCTGATGATCGACGCCCCGATGGATGAAGCCTTTGCCCGGGTGCGCGCCAACAATTCGGCGCTGTTCGTCAATGATGTCGATGTGGCGACGGGCGACAGGGTGCCGGGGCAATGCAATATTCAGATTGCGCCGCTGGTCGATCAGCCCGGCACCATTCTGCTGCTGGTCAGCCCGCGTGAAATTGCCGACCGACTGGGGCGGTCGCATTTGGTGAAATCGGCGGCAAAATCGGCGATTGGCATGGCAGAGATGCTGGCGCACGAAATCAAGAACCCGCTGGCGGGGATTTCCGGTGCGGCACAGCTGATCTCGATGAATGCCAATGCCGAAGACCGCGAACTGACCGACCTGATCGTTCTGGAAACAAGGCGGATCGTGAAACTGCTGGAACAGGTCGAACAATTCGGCAACCTGCGCCGCCCCGACTTTCGGGCAATCAACATTCATGACCTTTTGGACCGGGCGCGCAAATCGGCGGCTGTGGGGTTTGCCGCGCGGATGCAGATCACCGATGATTATGACCCATCCTTGCCGCCGACCTGGGCCGATGGCGACCAGATGGTGCAGGTGTTTCTGAACCTGTTGAAAAACGCGGCCGAAGCCGCTGGAAACACGGGTGGAACCATCCGCATCCACACGTTTTACGATATGTCTTTGCGGCTGCGGCGCCGCGACGGCACCGGCAACAAGCTGCCGTTGCAGATCGAAATTACCGATGACGGCCCGGGGATTCCGCCAGAGATTGCGGCGGATATCTTTGAACCCTTTGTCTCGGGCCGGGAAAACGGCACCGGGTTGGGATTGGCACTGGTGTCAAAGATCGTCTCGGATCACGACGGCTGGATCACGGTGGAATCGGTGCCGGGGCGCACCACGTTTCGCATTTCGCTGCCGGTTGCGCCCAAAGGCGCTGTAACGATGGAAAGGGAGTAGTCGGATGGATGGCACGGTTCTGGTGGCCGATGACGACCGGACGATCCGCACGGTGCTGACGCAGGCCTTGACCCGGGCGGGATGCAAGGTGCATGCCACCTCATCCCTGCTGACGCTGATGCGCTGGATCGAAGAGGGCAAGGGCGATCTGGTGATTTCCGATGTGATCATGCCCGATGGCAACGGGCTGGAGGCGCTGCCCCGCATCGCCAGGGAACGGCCCGGCCTGCCGGTCATCGTGATCTCGGCGCAAAACACCATCATGACGGCGATACAGGCGGCGGAAGCCGAAGCCTATGATTATCTGCCCAAACCGTTCGATCTGCCCGACCTGATGAAACGCGCGGCCCGGGCGTTGGATACCAAGCGGCGGGTGGCCCCGAAACCGGCGGTGCCGCGCGAAATGGGCGATGACCTGCCGCTGGTCGGGCGCACCGCCACGATGCAGGCGCTGTACCGGCTGGTGGCGCGGGTGATGAACACCGATCTGCCGGTGCTGGTCACCGGTGAATCCGGCACCGGCAAGTCGTTGATTGCCAAGGCGATTCACGACTTCTCGGATCGGCGCAACCAACCCTGCGTTGTCGCGTTTGCCGCGGATCTGGCGGGGGCCGATGGTCCGTCGACGCTGGTGGCGCGGGCGCGCGGCGGGTCGATCGTGTTTGACGAGATCGCCGATTATGACGACGAGGCGCAGGGCCGGATCGTGCGGCTGCTGGACAGTCTGGGCGACATGGCGCCGCGGATCATGGCGACCTCCCAGGCCGATCTGACGCACCTGATGGAGGCCGGGCGGTTCCGGCAGGATCTGTATTACCGGTTGGGCGGGGTCGCGATCAGCGTGCCGTCGCTGCGCGAACGGGTCGAGGATATTCCGCTGCTGGCGCAACATTTCCTGCAACGCGGCGAACGCGAGGGCGGGGCGGAGCGGCGCTTTTCCGCCGAGGCGATGGACCTGGTCCGCGCCTATTCCTGGCCCGGCAACGTGCGCCAACTGGCCAATTCGATCCGGCGCCTGATGGTGACATCCGCCGAGGAAGAGATCACAAGGGCAGAGGTGGAACAGGTTCTGGGCAACCAGCCCGCCATCGAACCGCTGCGCGGCAGCGGCGACGGTGAACGGCTTTCCGCCTCAGTTGCCAAACACTTGAAGCGCTACTTTGATCTGCATGGCGGTCTGTTGCCGCCGCCCGGTCTGCATATGCGGATCCTGCGCGAGGTCGAGGCACCGCTGATCGAAATTGCGCTGGATGCCACTGCGGGCAATCAAGCTAAATGTGCCGATCTTCTGGGCATCAACCGCAATACCTTGCGCAAAAAGATTACAGACCTTGATATTCGCGTGACACGCCGCCGCAAATTGATGTAAAACCGCAACAGAAGCGTGTCCCATTGGTGTCAGCCAAAGCTGAGCCTGAACGAGGATGCGCGGGGCGGTAGCCGATACCAGTCATCGGCACGATTTGAGGAACGACGTGCAGCGCAGCTATGGCAGCAGCACTTGGGTCCGGTTGAACCGGCTGCGGCGGCAACGCCGGGTGCAGAATTGGGCAACCATCGCTTTGGTGGTGTTTGGCCCGGTTCTGGCCTTTACCACCTTTATCGCCCTTGGCCCGATGGCGCAGGGGGCATCTTCGCCGCTGTTGCGGCTGACCCTGCTGGCCGATCTGGTCTATGTGCTGGTGGTGGCAGCCATGGTGATGGCGCGGGTGGCGCGGATGGTGGCAGACCGCCGCGCCAAATCCGCCGGATCGCGGCTGCATCTGCGGCTGACCGCTGTCTTTACCCTGGTGGCGCTGGCACCAACGGTGCTGGTGGCGGTGTTTGCCGGGCTGACGCTGAATGTCGGGCTGGAGGGCTGGTTTTCCGACCGGGTCCGGTCTGTGGTGAACAATTCGCTGCGTGCCGCCGAAGCTTATGAAGGCGAACACCGCACTGATCTGACAACCGATGCAGGCAGCCTTGCCGCCTATCTGAATGCCGCCCACGATGCACGGTTTCTGGTATCAGACGCCGACCTGCGCCAGATCCTGACCCAGGGCCAGGCCCAGGTGCAGCGCGGTCTGCGCGAAGCCTTTGTGATCGACGGCAGTGCGGCTTTGAAGGCGCGGGGGGAACGCAGCTATCTGTTCGATTTCGAGGCCCCCTCTGCCGCTGATCTGGCACAGGCGCGGACCGGTGAAGCCGTGATCATCGAAGACTGGGACAACAACGAGTTCCGCGCTCTGGTGGCGCTGGACAAGTTCCCCGACCGGTTCCTTTATGTTACACGAAATGTCGATGGCAACATTCTGAAATTGCTGGATGAAACGCAGGCAACGGTGCTGCTGTACAACCAGCTGGAATCCGAACGCGGCAAGCTGCTGTTCGAGTTTGGCCTGCTGTACCTGGGGTTTGCGGTCATTCTGCTGTTGGCGGCGATCTGGGTTGGTCTGTGGTTTGCCGAACGCCTTTCACGCCCGGTGGGGCGGCTGGCGGGGGCGGCACAGCGGATCGGTGCCGGGGATCTGGAGGTGCAGGTGCCGGAAGAGGCGGGCGATGATGAAATTGCCATGCTGGGCCGGGTGTTCAACCAGATGACGCATCAACTCAAGGGTCAGCGCGAGGCTTTGCTGGAAAACAACCGGCAGATCGAGGAGCGGCGGCGGCAGTTTGATTCGGTGCTGGGCTCGGTGACCGCCGGGGTGATCGGGCTGGATGCCGGGGGCCGGGTCGATTTCGTCAACCGCTCCGCCCGCCGCCTGCTGGATTTCGACAGTGCCGCCGCCGGGGTAGCTTTGGCGCAGGCGGTGCCGGAATTTGGTCCCCTGCTGGCGCGGTTGCGCGATGAAGGCGCCGAGGCGGCACAGGAAGAGGTCAAGGTGTCGCGCAAGGGGCGGCTGGAAAACCTGCTGGTGCGGATGGCGGTACGGCGGTCGGGTGGCGCGGAACTGGAAGGCTATGTGGTGGCGTTTGACGATGTGACCGAACTGGTTTCGGCGCAACGGATGGCGGCCTGGGGCGACGTGGCCCGCCGCATCGCGCATGAGATCAAGAATCCGCTGACCCCGATTGCGCTGTCAGCTGAACGGATCAAGCGCAAGTTTCGCCCGCTGGTCGGTGATCAGGCTGAGTTGCTCGACCAGTACACCGACGTGATCGTACGCCAGACCAATGACTTGCGCCGCATCGTTGATGAATTTTCCAAGTTTGCCCGGATGCCGGAACCCGAGCGCCGCCATCAGGATATCGTCACCGTTGCCCGCGATGCCGTGCTGTTGCAGGAAGGCGCTTTGGCCCCGGCAAAGCTGGTGGCTGATCTG
>JAYTDA010000206.1:0-13188 GCA_043736155.1 Paracoccaceae bacterium
CTGACCGCCGTCGCAAGAAAGCTTGTCGAACTCGCCAATACCGTCCTTGCAAGACAGTCAGAATGGGTCATGAAATAACGGCAGAGACACGGTTGCTACACTTCACGCCACCCCCCCTCACCCCAAATCCGTCCCCGCGAAATCCCCACCCTTGTACAGCAACCCGACCCCCGCCGCCTTCGCACTGGCATAGGCAAAGCAATCCCCCAGGTTCAGCCCCGCCGGATGGCCGACGCAGCGGCCATAGGTTTGCGCGGCCTCTTGCGCGGCAAAGCCGATGGCAGCGGTCAGATCGACACTCTGTGCGCCTACCTCGGCAAAGAAGGCATCGACGATATCCCCGAAGGCCACGATGTCCGCTTTGGTGGCGCTGCGGTGCTTGCCCGCATTGCCGCGTGCCAAGCCGGTAACGGCTTCGAAGCGCGACAGGGGCGAAAAACACAAGGGCGTCGGACTCGTACGGACCCGTTCGAGAAGGGCTTCAAAACCAGGTTCCCGATCCAGGATGGCGACGATGGCACTGGCGTCGAGAAACATCAGTCGTCTTCGCCCCAGATCTCTCTCATATAGGCCCTGTGGTCATAGTCGGGGTCACGGGGCCCCAGGGCGGCCACCCTGTCCTGCAACTCCCTGATCCGCTCCTCCAGCGGAATTTTCGCCCTCGCCTCGGCAATCGCCGCCTTCAGCGCCATGCGGACCGCTTCGGTCTTGTTCGCGGCGTGCAGGTACTTGACCGCATCCTCGGCCAGACCGGCAACTTCGGGGTCTTTGATGTAAAGCGGCATGAGCAGGCCCTGTTGGTATATCCCAATCTACGCAAACGTATATCCCGTGCGCTCAAAAGTCAACCACCCGACAGCAAAACGCCCCACCTCGCGGCAGGGCGCTGCAATCCGTAGGTCGGGGCTTGCCCCGACTCCTCCCCTCACGCCCCCTTCGGCCAGTGAAACTCCGGCCGCAGCCCTTCATAGACCGGGCGGCCATCATGCGGCTTCTCATAACCCTTCGATTCATCCCAGAACGCATGGTAGCTCGCCTTGGGAAATGCCGCGTCGTCATAGCCCATCACATTCGGCACCGCGACGCGGATGCGTTTTTGCTTGTCGTCCAGCATCAGCACGGCACCGCAATCGGTACACAGGCAGATTTCCAACGGACCATTCGGGTTGTTGGCGTTGAACGGTACCCGCTTCATCTTTTCCGGATGGTCGGCTGTCACATCACCATAGTTGAAAAACGCCACATGCGTTGTGTGCTGCTTGGTCACCGATTTGCAGACGTTGCAGTGGCACTCGTGGTTGTCGATCGGTTCGGCAGCGGCGGTCACATGCACATGGGCGCAGCCACCAGTGTATTTCGCAGCCATCATTTCCTCCCTGAAGGTGCCCCTCCTCCGGGGACATGGTGCCAGATTAACACGCAAACCCCATGGTGGAAGCCTGTTTCCGCACCACAAAGCAAAACGCCCCACCTTCCGGCGGGGCGTTTGGGAGTGGTGCGTGAAATCACGCACCCTACGGTCGGTTGGTAGGGTGCGTGCTTGCACGCACCGCTTATCCGCGTTCTTCGATGATCTTCACCAGATGCGGGATGGCGGTCACCATGCCCCGCACCGACGGCGTATCTTCCAGCTCGCGGGTGCGGCGCACCTTGTTCAGGCCAAGCCCGATCAGGGTCTGGCGCTGCACGGCAGGGCGGCGTGACGCCGAAGCATATTGCTGCACGATGATGGTTTTCTTGGCCATGATCACGCCTCCACGGCTTCAGTGTCGGGCCGTTTCAGGATGTCGGCCACCTTTTTACCGCGACGCTGCGCGATCTGGCGGGGGCTGGCTTCCTGCGTCAACCCATCCATGGTGGCGCGGATCATGTTGTAGGGATTCTGGCTGCCCAGCGACTTTGCCGTCACGTCCTGCAGACCCAGCATCTCGAACACGGCACGCATCGGACCACCGGCGATGATGCCGGTACCGGCTGCGGCGGTGCGCATCACAACTTTACCGGCGCCATGACGGCCCTCGATATCGTGATGCAGGGTGCGGCCTTCGCGCAGCGGCACCCGGATCAGGCTGCGTTTGGCCTGTTCGGTGGCTTTGCGGATCGCTTCCGGCACTTCCTTGGCTTTACCCTTGCCAAAGCCGACACGGCCGCGCTGATCGCCGACCACGACCAAAGCTGCAAAGCCAAAGCGCTTGCCACCTTTCACCGTTTTCGACACGCGGTTGATCGCAACCAGACGATCGGCGAATTCCGGGGTTTCTTCGCGGCTTTCGCGGCGGCCGTCCCGGCGGTTTTCTTCTCTTGCCATCACTATCCCCTAGAACTTCAGGCCGGCTTCGCGCGCAGCTTCGGCCAAGGCCTTGATACGGCCATGGAACAGGAAACCGCCGCGGTCGAAATAGCATTCTTCCACACCGGCTTTTTTGGCCCGTTCGGCAATCGCGGCACCGATCTTGGCGGCTGCCTCGACGTTGTTTTGGCCAACCATGCCCAGATCCTTTTCCAGCGTCGATGCCGACGCCAGCGTGATGCCTTTGACATCGTCGATCAGCTGAACGCTGATGTTCTTGTTGGACCGGTGAACCGACAGGCGCGCACGCCCGTTGGCCACGGCCCGCAGTTTGTTGCGAACGCGCAGGCGGCGCTTCACGAACAGATCTCTTTTGCTGTTTGCCATTTGATGCGCCCTCCTACTTCTTCTTGCCTTCTTTGCGGAACACGAACTCGCCTTTGTAACGGATACCTTTGCCCTTGTAGGGCTCGGGTCCGCGCCAGATGCGGATGTTCGCGGCGACCTGACCAACCAGCTGTTGGTCAATGCCTTCCACAATGATTTCGGTCTGTTTCGGTGTTGTCACCGTGACACCGGCGGGAACCTCGAAGTTAACCTCGTGGCTGTAGCCCAGCGACAGTTTCAACATAGAACCCTGAGCGGCGGCGCGATAACCAACACCCTGAATTTCAAGCTCTTTCTTGAAACCGGTGGTGACGCCGGTCACCAGATTGGCGACCATGGTGCGGCTGAGGCCCCACTGGGCGCGCGCCGCCTTGGTCTTGTCGCGCGGTTGCACCGACACCTGGGTGCCGTCGATGGTCAGCACCACATGATCGGTGGCGGTAAAGCTGCGGGTGCCTTTCGGCCCTTTCACTTCAACGGTTTGACCCGACAATGTGGCGGAAACGCCCGTGGGCAGTTCGACCGGTTTTTTGCCAATTCGAGACATCTTGGAGGCCCCCTTAGAACACGGTGCAGAGCACTTCGCCGCCAACATTGGCGGACCGTGCTGCTGCATCGGACATGACACCTTTCGGCGTGGAGACGATGGAAACACCCAGACCGTTACGCACGGACGGGATGCCCTTAACACCCATGTAAACCCGGCGGCCGGGCTTGGAGACGCGCTTGATTTCGCGGATCACCGGGGTGCCTTCGTAGTATTTCAGGCTGATCTCCAGCTCTGGCTGACCATTGACCGCTGCTACACGCTCGTAGCCACGGATATAACCCTCTTCCAGCAGCACATCCAGAACCCAGACGCGCAGTTTCGAGGCAGGCGAGCGGACGGTCGATTTGCCACGCATCTGGCTGTTGCGGATGCGGGTCAGCATATCGCCGAGGGGATCGTTCATAATCATCGTGCGACCTCCTTACCAGCTGGATTTGACCATGCCGGGGATCTGGCCAAACGAGGCAAGATCACGCAGCATGATGCGGCTGAGTTTCAGCTTACGATAGTAAGCATGTGGGCGGCCCGTCAGCTGGCACCGGTTGTGCAGCCGCGTGGCGGACGAATTGCGCGGCAGACCCGCCAGTTTCAGCGACGCCTTGAAGCGTTCCTCGACCGGCGTATTCATATTGCTCGCGGCAGCTTTCAGCAGCGCCCGCTTGGCGGCAAACTTGTCCACCAGCTTTTGCCGCTTTACTTCGCGTTCGATCATCGACTTCTTTGCCATTCTTGCTATCCCTCGCGATCAGCTGTTGAAGGGCATGTTGAACGCTTTCAACAATGCCTTCGCTTCCGCGTCGGTTTTCGCGGTGGTGCAGATGATGATGTCCATCCCCAGAACGTCGTCGACCTTGTCGAATTCGATTTCCGGGAACACGATATGTTCTTTCAGACCAAAGGCATAGTTGCCGCGGCCATCGAACGACGATCCTTTGACACCGCGAAAGTCGCGGACCCGCGGCAAAGCCACGGTGACCAGACGGTCAAGGAATTCGTACATCCGGTCGCCGCGCAGCGTGACTTTGCAGCCCAGCGGCATGAATTCCCGAACCCGAAACCCTGCAATCGACTTTTTCGCATGAGTGACAATCGCCTTCTGACCGGCAATCGTGGTCAGATCGGCTTCGGCGGATTTCACCTTTTTGGTGTCTTTCACCGCTTCGCCAACCCCCATGTTCAGCACGATCTTTTCAAGCCGGGGCAGCATCATCTGGTTCTTGTAACCAAACTCGGCGGTCAGCGCGGGTTTGATCGTCGTCTGGTACAGCGCCTTGTAGCGCGGGATATAGGTTGCCTGATCCAGCATCACAGCACCTCCCCGGTGGTCTTGGCGAAACGGACCTTCTTGTCGCCTTCGATCCGGAAACCGACGCGGGTGGCTTTGCCGTTCTTGTCGATCATGGCGAGGTTCGACAGCTCGATCGGCATCGCTTTCGGGATGCGGCCGCCCTGCGAGGTCTGGCTTTGCTTGGTGTGGCGCAGCGCGACATTGATGCCATCGACCACCGCCTTGTTGTCCTTTGGCGCGACAGACAGGATCTCGCCCTGTTTGCCCTTGTCCTTGCCGGTCAGGACCAGAACCTTGTCACCTTTCTTGAGCTTGGCGGCCATTACAGCACCTCCGGCGCAAGGCTGATGATCTTCATGAAGTTCTTGGCGCGCAATTCGCGGACCACCGGGCCAAAAATCCGGGTGCCGACCGGTTCACCCTGATTGTTCAGGATGACAGCGGCGTTGCGGTCAAAGCGGATGGCGGTGCCGTCTTCGCGGCGGACTTCCTTGGCGGTGCGCACGACAACGGCTTTACGCACGTCGCCCTTTTTCACGCGGCCTTTCGGAATCGCCTCTTTCACCGACACCACGATGATGTCGCCGACGGAGGCATAGCGGCGGTGTGAGCCGCCCAGAACCTTGATGCACTGCACCCGGCGTGCGCCGGAGTTGTCAGCCACATCCAGATTGGTCTGCATCTGGATCATTTGGTTTCTCCCGACCTGTGGGAACCTAACCGTTGCAAGGCGGTCCCAGGGTTTCGATCAAACCGGTTGGTGGATCAAGCCGAGGCTTCGATGACCACTTCCCAGCGTTTTGTCTTGGATATCGGTGCGCATTCCTGAATCCGCACCTGATCGCCAACCTTGAACTGGTTGTTGGCATCGTGGGCGCGGTATTTCTTGGATTTGCGGATGGTCTTTTTCAGCACGGGGTGGGTGATCCGGCGCTCGACCAGAACCGTGATGGTCTGTTCGTTCTTGTCGCTGGTCACGGTGCCTTGCAGGATGCGTTTGGGCATGGGCCGCTCCTCAGTTCGCAGCCGCTTGAGCGGCTTTCTGGTTCAACACGGTCTTCACGCGGGCAACGTCGCGGCGGACGATGCGCATGCGGGCGGTGTTCTCAAGCTGGCCAGTGGCCTTCTGAAAGCGCAGATTGAACGCTTCCTTTTTCAGCTGCACCAGCGCATCGCGCAACTGGTCCGGCGTCTTCAGTTTCAACTCGTCGGCGGTCATGCGCCCTTTTCCTTTTCACAATCACCAGACGGCCTCTTCAGGAGAGTTACCGTTGACCTGATGGATCAATGACAAACCATCGATTCTGGCTGGGCCGGAACCGACGGATGCGGTCGTATAGGGGATGGGCGGGGGGAGGGCAAGGGGGGATGTGGGGGTTGTCTATTTTGCACATTGACCTGCTGTTCGGACATACCTTCCCCGTCCATTGCAGAGAACTTTTCACAATTCGGTACAGCGTTCCTAATGAACGAGGGTCAGGACTTCCGACGAAGCCAACCGCACACCTTTGCGACGACCCATTTCAGGACGTCGTAGATAAGGCGCTGCAGCAGGCCCATCAGAAAATCGTAAAGACGATCTTCCAACGCGGTCTCTCCTAGATGATTGAAGGGAAAGGAGGGGTGTGCAGAAACAACAAAAACGGCCCGGAGTTTGACCTCGGGCCTAAGCACATTACTTGTGTCGCAGTTGCGCCTCCGGCCAACTTTAGCCTCAGACACTTTGCGATTGTCATGCGGACAGACGTATTGGCAGACAACTCAAGTGGAGCTAGTGTCTCAGTTTGTGTCGCCTACTCTCCGGAACGGTCCAAGTGACCGGACATGGGCGCGGCGATGCGCATCAAGCACCGCCAGCCCAAACCTCAAATGCAAAGCGCCCGGGGCTTTCCCCGGGCGCAATACTGAATCCTGCTGATTGTCTAGACACCTAAGTTTCAGCCGTCAAGTGGCTGCAAGCGACAGGGGCTGCAAGCACAGTTGGCGCGCGATAACGTGTATGCAGGCACGCACCATGCCCCTCGCAGGGGGCAGGACGTGCAAGCACGTACTTTACCTGCCCCAAACCGCACGGTTATGGTTCATATTGACTAATTTCCCCAAAATAGCGAGCCGTAGGGTGCCGCATTCATGCGCACCTCCCCCCCGACCACCTTGACCAGCCCCAAATTACGACCTATATTCCGGTCCATACTCCACCCCAAGGACAGGTCATGCAACGGATCGAAGCCCGCGTCGCCATCAGCGTTTCCGACCTCAAGAAAAACCCCTCCGCCGTGTTCGACCATTCCGGCGGCGACGCAGTGGCGGTGCTGAACCACAACCGCGTCATGGGCTACATGGTGCCTGCGGCGGTCTACGAGGCGATGGTGGAGCTGATCGACGACGCGGAACTTGTCCGCATCGCCAAGGACCGCGCGGGCGAGCCATCCTACCCCGTCGCCCTTGATGACCTATAGGCTCCACTTCATCGCCCCCGCCGAAAAGGAATGGCGCAAGCTGGGGGCGACGCTGCGGGAACAATTCAAAAAGAAACTGAAAGAACGGCTGGAAACACCCCGTGTCGTCGCCGATGCCCTGAGCGGCCTGCCCGACCACTACAAGATCAAGCTGCGAACCGCAGGCTACCGGCTGGTCTACCGCGTCGCCGATGACATCGTGACCGTGACGGTGATTGCCGTGGGAAAGCGGGAACGCGGCGAGGTTTACGAAAGCGTCCGGAACCGCCAAGGCTGAACCCCACCTTCCCCTCTATGTCAGTATCTGCTACTATCTGCCATAAGGAGGCCCGCCATGCCCAACGTCCACCTGACCAAACCGATGCAAGACTACGCCGACGCCCAAATCCGCTCCGGTGCCTACGCCAACCTCAGCGAGGTGATCCGCGCCGGGATGCGAACCCTGATGGAAAATGACCACGCCCGCGCCTTCTTTGCCCTACAGGCCGAGTTGAACGAAGCTGCGGAAGCCGCCGAACGTGGTGAATACGAAATCTTCGATCCCCGCGCCTTCGAGCCGGATGCCTTTCGTTGACGGACATTCGCCTCACCCCACAGGCGCGCCACGATCTTGAAGACATCCGGCGTTTCACGGTCGGAACTTGGGGGCCGGACCAGTGGCACCGTTACTTCACCGGCTTGTTGGCTGCGATTGAGCGCGTCACCGTCGAACGCAATTGCGGCCGCCCCCGCCACTCCTTGCGACCAAAGATGCGCTCACTCGGCTACCTACAGCACTTGATCTTCTTTGAGCCAATCGCCCATGCAGGTGGCGAAACGGTGATCCTGCGCATCGTCCACCAGAGAAGAGACCTTTCGGCGCTCACATACTTTGACGCCATGAATGGGTAGCCCCTTCCCTCAAACTCCCTCAATCCGTTAAAATTCCCTCAACGCCCATCCCCAACCCATTGATTTTCCTGCACCTAAATATGTCCCGATCCGGGACACCCCCCAAACAAAAAGGCCCCACCGTCACCGGCAGGGCCTCCAATCCGTAGGTCGGGGCCTGCCCCGACTCGCGATCACCAATCCTCGCGGACCACGACCCGGGTCTTGACCGGCAGCTTCATCGCCGCCAGACGCAGCCCCTCGCGGGCGATCACTTCATCCACCCCGTCGATCTCGAACATGATGCGGCCCGGCTTCACCCGTGCGGCCCAGTAATCGACCGAACCCTTCCCCTTACCCATCCGAACCTCGGTGGGTTTCGAGGTGACCGGAACGTCGGGGAATATCCGGATCCAGACCCGGCCCTGACGCTTCATGTGGCGGGTCAGGGCGCGGCGGGCGGCTTCGATCTGGCGGGCAGTGACCCGCTCCGGCTCGGTGGCTTTCAGACCATAGGTGCCGAAGTTCAACTCGAACCCGCCTTTGGCGAGGCCGTGAATCCGCCCCTTGTGCTGTTTGCGGAATTTTGTGCGCTTTGGTTGCAGCATTCTTTTTCTCCCTTACCGGCGGTTGTCGCGGTCGTCGCGGCGCGGCGGACGCGAAGCCCCGCCACTGTCGTTGGCTTCCTGCGCGCGGCGGTCATGTGCCTGCGGGTCATGTTCCAGAATCTCGCCCTTGAAGATCCAGACCTTGACGCCAATGATCCCGTAAGCCGTCTTGGCTTCGTGGGTCGCATAGTCGATGTCGGCGCGCAGCGTGTGCAGCGGCACCCGACCCTCGCGGTACCATTCGACGCGGGCAATTTCAGCACCACCCAAGCGGCCGCCGACGTTGACCCGGATCCCCAAAGCCCCCATCCGCATCGCGTTCTGCACGGCGCGCTTCATCGCACGGCGGAACGAGACCCGGCGTTCCAGCTGCTGAGTGATCGATTCCGCCACCAGCTGGCTGTCGAGTTCCGGTTTGCGCACTTCAACGATGTTGAGATGCAGCTCGGACTTGGTGAAAGCCGCCAGTTTCTTGCGCAGCGTCTCGATATCCGCGCCCTTTTTGCCGATGATGACACCGGGGCGGGCGGTATGGATGGTGACGCGGCACTTGCGATGTGGCCGTTCGATGATGACCTTGGAAATCCCGGCTTGCAGGCATTCCTTGTGGACAAACTCGCGCATCCGCAGGTCTTCCAGCAACAGAACCCCGTATTCCTTGCTGGCAGCGAACCAGCGGCTGTCCCAAGTGCGGTTGACCTGCATCCGGAACCCGATCGGATTGACCTTTTGACCCATTATGCTTGCTCCCCAACGGTGGCGACTTCCCGGACCTTGATGGTAATCTCCGAAAACGGCTTCATGATCTTGCCAAACCGGCCACGCGCCCGTGGGCGGCCACGCTTCAGCGTCAGGTTCTTGCCGACAAAGGCTTCGGCCACCACCAGTTCGTCAACATCCAGATCATGGTTGTTTTCGGCATTGGCAATCGCCGATTGCAGGCATTTCTTCACGTCAATCGCGATCCGCTTTTTCGAAAAGGTCAGATCGGCCAAAGCCTTTTCCACCTTTTTGCCCCGGATCAGCTGGGCGACAAGGTTTAGCTTTTGCGGGCTGGTTTTCAGCATGCGCAACTTGGCCATCGCCTCATTGTCAGCCACGCGGCGGGGATTTTTTACAGCGCCCATGGCTTACTTCCTCTTCGCTTTCTTGTCGGCGGCATGGCCGGTATAGGTCCGCGTCGGCGAATACTCCCCGAACTTCTGGCCGATCATTTCCTCGGACACCTGCACCGGAATGTGCTTGCGGCCGTTATAGACCCCAAAGGTCAGACCGACAAACTGCGGCAGGATGGTGGACCGGCGCGACCAGATCTTGATGACCTCGGACCGGGTGGCTTCTTTGGCTTTCTCCGCCTTTTTCAACACATACGCGTCGACAAAGGGGCCTTTCCAGGTTGAACGTGCCATGGATTAACGACCCTTCTTGGCGTTGCGCGACCGGACGATGTATTTGTCGGTCGACTTGTTCGAACGGGTTTTGGTGCCCTTGGTGCCTTTGCCCCATGGTGTCACCGGATGACGGCCACCAGAGGTGCGGCCTTCGCCGCCGCCGTGCGGGTGGTCAATCGGGTTCATCGCAACACCGCGTACCGTCGGGCGGATACCCTTGTGGCGCATGCGTCCGGCTTTGCCGAAGTTCTGGTTGCTGTTGTCGGGGTTCGACACCGCGCCAACGGTGGCCATGCATTCCTGGCGGACCATGCGCAACTCACCCGAAGACAGGCGAATTTGGGCATAACCGCCATCGCGGCCGACGAACTGGGCATAGGTGCCGGCAGCGCGGGCCAACTGGCCACCCTTGCCGGCTTTCAGTTCGACATTGTGCACGATTGTGCCAATCGGCATACCGCTGAACGGCATCGCATTGCCCGGCTTCACGTCGGTCTTGGTGCCAGCCACCACCGAGTCACCCACAGCCAGACGCTGTGGTGCCAGGATGTAATTCACGGTGCCATCGGTATATTTGATCAGCGCGATAAAGGCGGTGCGGTTGGGATCATATTCAATCCGCTCCACCACAGCCACCATATCGAATTTCGTACGTTTGAAGTCCACGATGCGGTACAGACGCTTTGCGCCGCCGCCCTGGTGAAACATCGTGATCCGCCCGGTATTGTTCCGGCCGCCGTGCTTGTGAATCCCGTGCGTCAGGGCCTTCACCGGGCGACCTTTCCAAAGCTCCGAACGGTCGATCAGAACCAGCCCTCGCTGGCCAGGCGTCGTCGGTTTGTACGACTTGAGTGCCATGCTTTCTGTCTTCCGTTTGCCTTGGACCTGTTGGTCCAGTTACACTAAAGGGCTCCGAAGATCCCCGTCGTTCCAAATGGTCAACGGCCTCGGAACCCCGAGGCCGCAGATCAGCGGCCTTCTATCAAAGACCGGTAGAGACGTCGATAGCGGAACCCGCTTCCAGCGTCACATAGGCTTTCTTCACGTCATTGCGCCGCCCGGTATGGCCGCGGAACTTCTTGACCTTGCCTTTGGTGATCGAGGTGTTGACCGCTTTCACCTTGACGTTGAACAGCGCTTCAACCGCTTCCTTGATCTGCGGCTTGTTTGCAGCCATCGCCACTTCAAAGACAACGGCATTGGCACTGCTCACCATCGTCGCTTTTTCGGTGATGATCGGCTTGCGGATCACGTCGTAATGTTCTGGTTTCGCGGTCATTTCAAACGCGCCTCCAGCGCTTCGACACCGGCACGGGTGATCACCAGGGTGTCCCGCAACAGGATGTCATAGACATTGGCGCCCATGGTCGGCAGCACATCGATACCGTCGATGTTACGCGCGGCCTTGGCGAAGTTTTCGTTCACTGCGGCGCCGTCGATCACCAGCACCCGCTTCCAGCCCAGTTCCTTCGCCGCCTTGGCCAGAACCGAGGTCCGGGCGTCGGTCATCACGGCGTCTTCCAGGATCACCAGATTGCCGGCAATGGCTTTGGCCGACAGCGCATGTTTCAGACCCAGAGCGCGGAACTTTTTCGGCAGATCATGGGCATGGCTGCGCGGCGTCGGGCCTTTGTACACACCACCATGGCGAAAGATCGGCGCTTTCTTGGATCCGTGGCGGGCGCCGCCGGTGCCTTTCTGGCGATAGATCTTCTTGGTCGAATAGCTGACATCGGATTTGCCCAAAGTCGAATGGGTCCCGGCCTGCGCCTTGGCGCGCTGCCAGTTGACAACGCGGTGCAGGATGTCGGCGCGCGGTTCCAGACCGAAAATCGCGTCGTCCAGCTCGATCGACCCGGCTGTGCCTGCGTCGAGTTTGATCACCTGAGCCTTCATTGCGCGTCTCCTTCGGGATGAACCACCGGGGCGGTGCCCGCTGCTTCCATCGCTGCCTGCTCTTCGGCCATGTGGGCCTGGCGTGCGGCTTCTTCGTCGGCATGGGCACGCGCTGCAGCTTCTTCAGCCTGGCGGTGCGCTTCGGCCGCGTGTGATCTCAGCGCCGCCGGATAGATGGTGTTTTCCGAAGCCGCTTTCTTCACTGCGTCCTTGACGGTGACCCAGCCGCCTTTGGTGCCGGGGACAGCACCTTTGATCATGATCAGACCACGGTCGGCGTCGGTCTTCACCACTTGCAGGTTTTGCGTAGTCACCCGCACCGCCCCCATGTGGCCTGCCATCTTCTTGCCTTTGAACAGCTTGCCGGGCTCCTGGCACTGGCCGGTGGAGCCGTGGCTGCGGTGGCTGACCGACACACCGTGGGTGGCCCGCAGGCCGCCAAAGTTGTGCCGTTTCATCACACCCTGAAAGCCTTTACCGGCAGAGGTGCCCGCCACATCGACGAACTGACCGGCAAAGTAATGGTCTGCCGTAATCTCCTCACCAACGCCGATCATGTTTTCCGGGCTGACCCGGAATTCGGTGATCTTGCGCTTGGGGGCCACATTTGCAGCGGCAAAATGGCCACGCATCGGCGCAGTGACGTTCTTGGCCTTGGCGGTGCCGGCACCGAGTTGAACGGCGGAATACCCGTCGCGTTCAGCGGTGCGTTGCGCCACGACCTGCAGATTGTCCAGTTGAAGGACCGTGACCGGCACTTGCCGGCCGTCCTCCAGGAACAGCCGGGTCATGCCCAGCTTTTTTGCGATAACTCCGGAACGGATCATGGTCTCTTCCTCAAACCTTGATTTCGACATCAACCCCGGCAGCGAGGTCGAGCTTCATCAGCGCGTCCACGGTCTGAGGGGTCGGGTCAACGATGTCGAGCAGCCGCTTGTGCGTACGAATCTCCCACTGGTCGCGCGACTTCTTGTCGATGTGGGGGCCGCGCAGCACAGTGAATTTCTCGATCTTGTTGGGCAGCGGGATCGGGCCGCGCACAGTGGCGCCGGTCCGTTTGGCTGTGCTGACGATTTCCGCGGTGCTGGCATCCAGCACGCGGTAATCAAAGGCTTTCAGCCGGATTCTGATGGTTTGGCCTTGCATCTTGGTTTCCTCGGGTCGGCGGGGTGAACCCCGCCCTACGTTATGGTGGCGTAGGGCGGGGTTCACCCCGCCTCTACTTATGCGATGATCTTCGACACGACGCCGGCGCCGACGGTGCGGCCACCTTCGCGGATCGCGAAGCGCAGCTTTTCTTCCATCGCGATCGGGGCGATCAGGTCGACGATGAACTTCAGATTGTCGCCGGGCATCACCATTTCAGTGCCTTCCGGCAGGATCACGGTGCCGGTGACATCGGTGGTGCGGAAGTAGAACTGCGGGCGGTAATTGGCAAAGAACGGGGTG
>JAYTDA010000207.1:0-1955 GCA_043736155.1 Paracoccaceae bacterium
CCGGCAATCGACAACAGCGTATAGCGCAAGGCGATATTGGCGTCGGCACTTGTTGTCAGCCCGACAAGGCAGATCCCCGCAGCAACGGCAAAAGTGGCGGCTAGGGCATAGGCCCCAGCCCGCGCGGCAACAATCGACCATCCGGCGCGCAGCACCGAACGTTGGTTGCCCCCCACCCCCCGGATCAGCACCCCGAAAGAGGATCGCATGATCAACAGATGTGCAAACACCGCCAGCAATGCGCTGGCGACAATCGCCATCGGCACCAGCGGCGGTTTTGAGATCATAGCGGCGCGTGCCCATTCAGGCGCTGTTCCACCGGGCGCGGGCAGGATCAGCACGGCAACACCAGCCCAGACAAAGCTCATCCCCAGCGTCACCACGATGGAAGGCAAATCACGCAGATAGATGATGACCCCCATCGCCGCATAGACCGCGATGGCCGCCAACAAGATTGCGGCCCCCAGCAATGGCGTGTCATGCAAGTAAGTCGCGGCGACGCAGGCGACAAAGCTGACAAAGGTGCCCATCGACAGGTCCAGATCGTTCACCGCCATGATCAGCATCTGGGCGATTGTGGCCAGGGCAATCGGCACGGCAAGATTGAACAACAGGTTCAGCCCGGTATAGCTCATGGCGCGGGGCTGGAGATAGAACACGCCCGCCAACAGCAGCAAGAGCGACACAACCGGGACGGCAAGTCGCAGGGTGTCGGTTGAAATTCTCATGCCGCCGCTCCTTCGAACGAGGCGCGCAGAATGTTTTGTTCGCTGATGCTATTGCCCACAAGTTCCGCGACGATAGACCCGTTGCGAAAGACATAGACGCGGTCACAAAGCTGCATTTCTTCCATCTCGGTCGAATACCATACAAAAGTGCGGCCTGCTTCGGCTTCGGCGCGGATCATGCCGTAGACCTCGTGCTTGGTGCCTACATCGACGCCGCGCATCGGATCATCCATCAGCACAACGGGGGCGCGCGTCGACAGGGCGCGGGCGAATAAAACCTTTTGCTGGTTGCCCCCCGACAGCGACAGAATCGGATTCTCCATATCGGGTGTTCGGATTTCGATGCGCTCTTTCCAAGCTGCGCCGCGCTTGGCTTCGGCGTCATCTTGCAGCAGACCCCGACGTGACAGGTCGCTCAGCGACGCCACGGTGATATTCTTCAAAATGCTCCACAAATCAAAAATGCCATTCTCGCGCCGATCACCGGCGACGAAGGTGACGGCAGGGTCGCGGCGGGGCCACCATTGCGGGCTGTGGTGATCAAACAGCGCCAGCAGCATCCGGGTCTGTCCGTGGCCACCAAGACCAGCCAGGCCGACCACCTCGCCCTTGCAGGCACGGAACGGCTGACCTTTCGGCGGGCTCAGTTCCAGCACTGGTTCGGTGGCAGCATGGCTGCGGCGGGCGGCGGCCTGATGCTTGGCAGCACTGCCCATCGCCTCGACCAGCCCGGTGTGATCAAAGCCGCCTGCACCCCGTTCGGCAACGATCTTGCCGTCTTTCATCACCACGATGCGACTGGCGGTTTCGAGAATTTCGTTCAGCATGTGGGAAATCAGGATCACCGCACCGCCGGTTGCCACAAAGCGGCGGACATGCGCCAAAAGCTGCGCTGCAAGCCCCGCATCCAGCGACGAGGTCGGCTCGTCCAGAATCACCAGCCGTGGCGGATGGCCTGCATCGGAAAACGCCATGGCGATTTCAACCATCTGGCGCTGCGCAATCGACAGCGCTCCGACGGGGCCCCCGACGTCGATGCCATGGCCCGGAAACACCGCATCAAGGCTGGCGGCAATGATCGCTCGCGCCCGGGCACGCCAGCCGAAACCACCCAAGTTGCGGTGCATGATGCGGGTGTTTTCGACGATGGAAAGGTTCGGGCAAAGCGACAGTTCCTGAAACACACAGCGCACGCCGCGACTGCGCGCCACGCCAATTCCATAGGGG
>JAYTDA010000208.1:0-2455 GCA_043736155.1 Paracoccaceae bacterium
CGCAGCTTGAGGAAAAGATCGGCACCACCGAAAGCCTTTTGTATCGTCGCGGCAACTTCAACGGCACCTGGGATGACTTGATCTGCAACGCGATCCGCAGCGAGCGGGATGCGCAGATCGCCCTGTCGCCCGGCGTGCGCTGGGGCACCAGCCTGATGCCGGGTGATGCGATCACCCGCGAGGATATTCATAACGTCACCTCGATGACCTATGGCAAATGCTATCGCACCGAGATGACCGGCGAGACGCTCCACACCATCCTTGAAGATGTCGCCGACAACCTGTTCAACACCGACCCCTACTATCAGCAGGGCGGCGACATGGTGCGGGTCGGCGGGCTTGGCTATCACATCGACATCTCAAAACCGATCGGTGAGCGGATCACCAACCTGAGCCTCGTCGATACCGGCGAGGCGATCGACGCCACCAAATCCTATACCGTGGCTGGCTGGGCCTCGGTCAACGAAAGCACCGAAGGGCCGCAGATCTGGGATGTGCTGGAAGCGCATATCCGCAAGATCGGCACCGTCACGCTGGAGCCCAACACCTCGGTCGTCGTGACCGGGGCCTGATACGACCGGGGCCTGATAAGAAAGGAGAGTTCGCCGATGTCTGACGCTCTGAAGACAGACGAACCGATGAACGGCGCCACTCGCCGGGGTTTCCTGCGCACCACTGCCCTTGCCGGGGCGGGGCTGGTGGCAGGAGGGGGCGCGGCGCGCGCCGAAGGGGCCGATCCCCTGATCACCGAAGTGCAGCCCTGGGCGCAGGGCTTGGGCGATGGCGTCGATGCCGCGCCTTACGGGTTGCCGATCCGGTTCGAGTCCGACGTGATCCGCCGCAACGTGCCGTGGCTCACCGCCGATGTGATCAGTTCGATCAACTTCAGCCCGATCCATGCGCTGGATGGCACGATCACCCCGCAGGGCTGCGCATTCGAGCGCCACCACTCGGGGGCCATCGAGTTGTCGAAGGATGACTACCGGCTGATGATAAACGGTCTGGTCGAGACGCCGCTGATCTTCACCTATGCCGATCTGGAGCGGTTTCCGCGCGAAACCCGTGTCCATTTTCTGGAATGTGCCGCCAATACCGGCATGGAATGGGCGGGCGCGCAGTTGAACGGCGCGCAGTTCACCCATGGCATGATCCACAACATGGAATACACCGGCGTCAGCTTGCGCACCCTGCTGGCCGAGGCCGGGATCAAGCCCGAGGGCAAATGGGTCTATGTCGAAGGGGCCGATGCCTCGTCGAACGGTCGCTCGATCCCGATGGAAAAGGCGCTGGATGACGTACTGGTAGCCTTCAAGGCCAATGGCGAGGCGCTGCGCAAGGAGCACGGCTATCCTGTGCGCCTCTGCGTTCCCGGCTGGGAAGGCAACATGTGGGTGAAATGGCTGCGGCGGATCGAAGTCACCGCCGCTGCCGTGGAAAGCCGCGAGGAAACCTCGAAATACACCGACACGCTGGCCGATGGCACGTCCCGCAAGTGGACCTGGGTCATGGATGCGAAATCCGTCGTCACCAGCCCCAGCCCGCAATCGCCCATCACGCATGGGCCGGGCCCGCTGGTCATCACCGGGCTTGCCTGGTCGGGGCGCGGCAGCATCGCGCGCGTCGATGTCACGGTGGACGGTGGCAAGACCTGGAAGACGGCGCGCCTTGTGCCGAATGCGCACGACAAGGCGCTGCACCGTTTCTATCTCGATCATGTCTGGGACGGGCAGGAGATGCTGGTGCAAAGCCGCGCCATCGACAGCACGGGATATGTCCAGCCCACCAAAACCGAGTTGCGCGAGGTGCGCGGGTTGAACTCGGTCTATCACAACAACTGCATCCAGACCTGGTGGGTCAAGGCGAACGGGGAGGCCGAGAATGTTGAAATTTCGTGATCTGCTGATCGGCCCTGCCCTGCTCGCCGCCATCGCAACAGCCTCTGCCGCCCCCGCCTTTGCCGAGAAGCTGGGGATCGGCCGCCCGGCCTTGCCCGAAGAGGTGGCAGCCTGGAACCTTGATGTCTCGCCGGATGGCACGGGCCTGCCCGAAGGCTCGGGCGATGTACTGACCGGCGAGGAGTTGTTTTCCGAAAACTGTGCCTCGTGCCATGGCGAGTTTGGCGAAGGCCAGGGCAACTGGCCCAAACTGGCGGGCGGCAAGGGCACTTTGGCCGACGCCGACCCGCTGAAAACTGTCGGCAGCTATTGGCCGCATCTTTCGACCACGTTTGACTATGTGAACCGCTCAATGCCCTTCGGCAATGCGCAGTCGCTGACCCCGGATCAGGTTTACGCGATCACCGCCTATATCCTTTACAACAACGATCTGGTGGACGAGGACTTCGTTCTGTCGAAGGAAAACTTCACTGACGTGGTGCTGCCCAACGCGGGCGGCTTCATCCTTGATGACCGCGACACCACCGAAGTGCCGAAGTTCACCCGCGAACCCTGTATGG
>JAYTDA010000209.1:0-26540 GCA_043736155.1 Paracoccaceae bacterium
CGATCCCGGCGCCGCCACCCACCTCCCCACCGTCAAAGCCCTGCTTGACGCCGTCAATCTCGAAGACAAAGGCTGAACCGAACGCGTCTACCGCGGCCTCGCGGCAGGCCTGTCCACCCCCGGCCCGCTCAGCCATCTCGAACGCCCGAATTTCGAATTCGCGACCTACCTCGCCGCGAAAATCCCCGGCTGACCGCCTGTCTGACGCCCCAAGGAACCCCAAATGGCCCACACCCGCCACCGCAAGTTCAACACCCGCGACACCTATCCGGAACAGAAACTGGACAACGACCTGGCCCAGGCCGTCGTGGCGCGTGGCACCACGATCTTCCTGCGCGGCCAATGCCCGCAAGAGATCGAGACGTCGAAGAATATCGACAGCCACGACCCGGTCGAACAGACCCACAAGGTCATGCGGAACATCCGCCAGCTGATCGAGGAATGCGGCGGCACCATGCAGCATCTGGTCAAGGTGGTGGTCTATATCACCGACGTGCGGCACCGCGAGGCGGTTTACCGCACCATGGGCGAGTATCTGAAAGGCGTGCATCCGGTGTCGACCGGGCTGGTGGTCAGCGCTCTGGCGCGACCCGACTGGCTGGTGGAAATCGACGGCACCGCCGTGATCCCGGAGTGATCCGATGACCTTTTCGCTTGTCGCCCGCTGCGAAAAGACCGGCATGTTCGGGGTGGCGATTGCATCATCGTCCCCCGCCGTCGCCGCGCGCTGTTGCCATAGCCGTGCCGGGGTGGGGGCGGTGGCATCGCAAAACATCACTGATCCCACGCTGGGCATGCTGGGGCTGGACCTGATGCAAGCTGGCAAGTCGGCACCCGAGGCGATTGCCGCGATCCGCCGCGTTGCACCATTCATCGACTACCGGCAGGTGCTGGCGGTCGATGCCCGTGGTCGCACCGCCATCCATTCCGGCCCCAAAGCCCTTGGCATCTGGGCCGGGGCGCAGGGGCTGAATGTGGCATCGGGGGGCAATCTGCTGGCAAATCCGCAGGTGCCACAGGCGATTGTGGATGGCTTTCTGGCCGCGACCGGCCATTTGGGGGACCGGCTGATTGCGGCGCTGCAGGCGGGTCTGGCGGCGGGCGGCGAAGCGGGGCCGGTGCATTCGGCCGGGTTGCGGATTGTCGACACGCTGTCCTGGCCGGTGGCCGACCTGCGCTGCGACTGGACCGAAGATTGCCCGATCAGCGCCCTGGCCGGGCTGTGGGATCTCTACAAACCCCAGATGAACGCCTATGTGCAGCGTGCGCTCGATCCAACCGCCGCGCCGTCTTATGGCGTTCCCGGCGACGCATAGGGCGGTGGCGGCAGGACCCGGACCGGACGGGATGCCAAACCTGCCACCGTGCTT
This sequence comes from Paracoccaceae bacterium, assembly GCA_043736155.1. Taxonomy (GTDB): domain Bacteria; phylum Pseudomonadota; class Alphaproteobacteria; order Rhodobacterales; family Rhodobacteraceae; genus JANNRR01. The sequence continues at coordinate 1,371 of JAYTDA010000209.1, forward strand.
GCGCCGCGCCGGGTGCAGCGGCTGCCGAACCGGCCGCCCCGGTGATCCGCGATCCTCTGCGTCGGCGGACGGTTTTGGATGCCAGACCAAGACCATATGCCAACGGCCCTTTTGGTTGACCGATTGGCGACCCGTCCTGGATGAAACGTAGGGTGTCGTGCTTGCACGCACCTTTTGTCGAGCATGGTGTGTGCAAGCACGACATCCTACATTCAATTGCCCGCCTCAGCGTCCCGTGAAGGTCGCGGCAGGTCGGCTGTACGGCCCGTTGGTATTAGCCGAAAAATCCGGGCCCGGCGCGGCTCAGCAGGTCGGCGGCCAGCGCCTGCCCCAACGCGACGGCCTGCGGGATCGGTGCCCGCAGTTCGCCGCCAATCACCCGGCTGCCATCGGGGCGCAAAATCTCGCCGCGCAGCCAGATCTGGTCGCCTTCCAGCACCGCCAGCCCGGCAATCGGGGTGTCACAAGAGCCGTCCAGCCGCGCCAGAAACGCCCGCTCTGCCGCCAGTTGCTGCCCGGTGGGGATGTGGTGAATCGCGGCCAGCATCGCCCCGGCGCGCGGATCACCCAGCCGCCGCTCTACTCCGATGGCACCCTGTGCCACGGCGGGCAGCATGGCGGTCACCTCGACCGGGCGGGCCGCCCCGGCCATGCCCAGCCGGTTCAGCCCCGCCATCGCCAGAAAGGTTGCAGCCGCCACGCCGTCGGCGAGTTTCTGCAGCCGGGTCTGCACATTGCCGCGAAATTCGACCAGACGCAGATCCGGCCGGCGATGGGCCACTTGTGCGCGCCGCCGCAGGCTGGACGATCCGAACACTGCCCCCGGCGGCAAATCCATCAGGCCCCCGGCATGCGGCGACACAAAGCCGTCGCGCACGTCTTCGCGCGGCAGATAGCAATCCAGCGTCAGTCCAGCGGGCTGCAGCGTTGGCATGTCTTTCATCGAATGCACGGCAATATCGATGCTGCCCGCCGATAAAGCCTCTTCGATCTCGCGGGTGAACAGGCCCTTGCCGCCGATGTCTTTCAGCGCCTTGTCCAGAATCTGATCGCCGGTGACCTTGATTGCCACCACCTCGAACGCCTCGATGGGCAGGCCATGCGCCGCCATCAGACAGCGCCGCACCTCTTGCGCCTGCCACAAAGCCAGCGGCGAGCCGCGGGTACCGATCTTGAAGGGTTGTGCGGGGGTGGGAAGCGGATATGTCATGGCCAAGCCATAGCGGCGGCATTTCGCCCTGACAACAGCAGTGCCATCCGAACCGACCTTTCCGAATGCAAATGAGCCCCCGATGACCAAACTGATCCTGCGCGCCCTTGCCGGCGAAACCCTGCCCACCCCGCCGATTTGGATGATGCGACAAGCCGGACGCTATCTGCCGGAATACCGCGCCACCCGCGCCAAGGCCGGGGACTTCCTGTCGCTGTGCTACAACCCGGAATTGGCGGCAGAGGTGACGCTGCAACCGATCCGCCGCTTTGGCTTTGATGCAGCGATCCTGTTTGCCGATATTCTGCTGCTGCCACAGGCGCTAGGTGCCGATCTGTGGTTTGAAAATGGCGAAGGGCCGCGGCTGTCCCCCATCACCAGCATGGCCGGGGTACAGGCTTTGAAGCCAAAAGACGCGATACACGATACGCTGGCACCGATCTATGAAACCGTCCGGATTCTCGCCCGCGCCTTGCCGCGCGAAACCGCGCTGATCGGTTTTGCCGGGGCACCCTGGACCGTTGCCACCTATATGATTGCCGGGCGCGGCACCCGGGATCAGGGACCGGCCCACGCCCTGAAAGCCGCCGACCGTGCCACCTTTGCCGCACTAATCGACCGGATCACCGAGGCAACCATCGACTATCTGTCGATGCAGGTGCAGGCCGGGGCAGAGGTGGTCAAGCTGTTCGACAGCTGGGCAGGCAGCCTGCAAGGCCGCGATTTTCAAGACTTTGCCGTTGAACCCGTGGCCCGGATCATTGCAGCACTCAAGCTGGCGCACCCCGGTCTGCCGGTCATCGCCTTTCCGCGCGAGGCGGGCGAGGGCTATATCGGCTTTGCCAAAGCCACCGGTGCCGATTGTGTGGCGATCGACAATTCGGTGACGCCGGAATGGGCTGCAGCACAGGTGCAGGCCACGGGTTGTGTGCAGGGTAATCTGGCACCGGGCCATATGGTCAGCGGCGGCCCGGCGCTGGTGGCGGCAACGCGCCGGGTTGTCGATGCGTTTCGCCATGGCCCGCATATCTTCAACCTTGGCCATGGCATTACCCCGGATGCCAGCCCCGACAATGTCGCCCTGATGGTGGAAACGGTTCGGGCCGGGTGATTGTTGGCGGGGTTTCCGCAGGGTACCCCCTTGTCCCCGCCCGGTGGCAGCCGCCAAAGCGCAGGCAACGACGGCATGGGCCTGACCTGATGTGGCTCTGCCTTGCAGGGACGACGGTCGAGGGTTGAGCCTCAGGCGCGCTTGCGCACCATTCCCCAGACCGCAAGCACGATGATGGCACCAACTGCGGCCCCGATCAGTCCGGCACCCTCGCCCGGACCATACCAGCCCAGGCTTTGGCCAAGATAGGATGCCACGAAGGCACCGATGACACCCAGAAGGGTGGTCAGAATGAAACCGGATGGCTCATTGTCGCCCGGCATGACAAATTTGGCGATCACACCTGCCACAAAGCCGATGATGATGGTCCAGATGATAGCCATATAGGCCTCCTGTTGTTGCAATATCCAAAGCTACAACGCGCAATCCGGCGTATCGTTCCCGACGAGATCTGCGATGTACCCACCGTCAGCGCGGTGGTCATCAGCCGGGCATCCCTGATGGCTGTGGCAGTGCCGAACGGACCGGCAGCCGTTTGGCCGGATGCAACCCTGATTCTCCGGTGCCGCCACGGCTGTTGCTTAATCAACCCATAGCAGATCGGGCTGCGGCTCTTTCAATGCAACGGCGGGTTATCGGTTCGCTTGTCGCGTGCCGATGCCAGCCCGCGGCGCACCGCCGACGATGCAGTGAAATGGTCAAGACACGGAAATCGTTCGAAAAAAAATGCATTTACCCCCAGTGCCACCTGGCGGCCCTGACCGAACCGGATCGACCTGATACCCAGATTCCGGACATGAATCTATCAGAATCATGATGCAGATGAGTGTGACGGCGGCCAATTTCGTTAAAAATCAGGGCAATTCAGTGGCCTGTTTTCCAGTGCGCCGCAGCCTGTGGACAATGGATCGGCCTCAGCAAACAAGGTGCATCATCATGGCAGCTCTGCAAAGATCGACCCCCCAACCGGTTTGGGACGCTGACATCCTGGAGCAGCTTCCGGCCTTGCACCGGTATGCATTCAGCCTGGCCCGCAACTTTCACGCCGCAGAAGATCTGGTTCAGGATGCGATTGTGAAAGCCTATTCCTGCATCGAAAAATTTCAACCGGGCAGCAATCTGCGCGCCTGGCTGTTTACGATTCTGCGCAACACGTTCTATTCCAGCTTGCGCAAGCGAAAGCTGGAAGTGGCCGACCCCGATGGCATCCACGCTGCAACGCTTGTTACCCATCCCGAACATGACGGGCGGCTTGCATTGAGCGAGTTCTTCCGCGCCTTTGACCAGCTTTCACCGGAACACCGTGGCATCGTGACGCTTGTCGGGGTGTCTGGCTATTCCTACATCGAAGTGTCGAAAAGGACCGGCATTCCGGTAGGAACCGCAAAAAGCCGCCTGAGCCGGGCGCGGGCGCAATTGAGCGACCTGCTGGATATGACAGAGGGCGCACAGTCACCGGTCCAATGCCACAGCACCGCACTGGCTGAACTCGGCAGCAGACCCCAGCGCAGCAAATTGTCCATCCACTGACAAGATCGGCTGCCAGCCCGCGCAGACCGCCTAAAAGGCTGTCTGGCGCTTCGGTCAGCGCCAGACAGACTCTACCGGTATCGGCCCGCTGCCGTCTTCTGCCCGATCCGCGCGCGTAAGCGCTGCCCGTGCAATGCTCGTCCGCCCCTTCGGGCGGGCATTCTCCAACGGCTCAGGTAGCGGCACGCTGGGGAGAACACCACCATAAATCAAGCCGCACAACTGTTGGATGCCCACCCGGCGGTCGGGCATTGCCTTGTGTTGCGCGGGTTCGAATCGGGAGAAGCGACCACGCCCTTCCCGCAGGGGGAAATCGCGGTTCCGTCGATAGCCATCCTGCCCTGAAACCGGTCCGAAGAAAGTGGACCCTAGCCGATTTCAAGGGTCATTTGTCCCTGAAGCTGGCTCAGGGCCAGGGTCAGACGACCCGCATCGCAGGGCAGGTCCGCACCGTTCAGACGCGCGGAGGTGATGCCGGTGCCAAGACCACGGGGATTGAGGATCGTCACCGTGCAGGGGGAGGGGCCAAGCGTCAGCACCAGCTCTACCTGCGGCCAGGCCGTTGGAAAGCAGGGGGCAAAGCGCAGGCTGTCGCCGCGCCGTGTGATCCCCAGCAGCCCCTCGACCCCCGCCCGGTACATCCAGCCGGCCGACCCGGTGTACCAGGTCCACCCGCCCCGCCCGACGTGGGGTGCAGCCGAATAGACATCGGCAGCAATCACATAGGGTTCCACCTTGTAGCGTGCGGCTTCTGCGGCGGTCCGCGCGTGATTGACCGGGTTGACCAGCGCAAAAAGCGCGCCGGCAGCATCGCCATTGCCCAGGCTGGTGTGCGCCAGAATGGCCCACATCGCGGCGTGGCTGTATTGGCCGCCGTTTTCCCGCAAGCCGGGTGGATAACCCTTGATATAGCCCGGATCGGGCAGCGAACGGTCGAACGGCGGGGTGAACAGCAGCGCCAGGTCAGGGCGGATCAGACGATCTGTCATTGATTGCATCGCCCTGGCGGCGCGCACAGGGTCAGCCGCACCCGAAAGCACTGCCCAGGACTGCGCGATGGAATCAATCTGGCACTCTGCCGAGCTGGCAGATCCAAGCAGGCTGCCATCGTCAAAGCGCCCGCGCCGATACCAGGCACCGTCCCAGCCGTCACGCTCGATGGCCTGCAGGACGTTGTCGGCATGGTCGCGCCAGCGCGCAGCCCGGGCCGGATCGCGCGCCTCGGCCAGCGGCTGCATCGCCCTGATCGTGGCAATCAGCAGCCAGCCCAGCCAGACACTGGTGCCCTGCCCGGCTTCACCGACACGGTTCATCCCATCGTTCCAGTCGCCGGTGCCGATCAGCGGCATCCCATCCGTGCCGGTCAGGCCCATTGCCTGATCCAGACCACGGGCGCAGTGTTCGAACAGCGTGGCTGTGGTATCGGAAATGCCCGGTTGAAAGAAATTGTCATGCTCGCCCGGCCGCAGTTCCGAGCCTTCCAGAAATGGCACCACCTCGTCCAGTACCGCCGCATCGCCGGAAACCAGCGCATACTGCGCCACGGCATAGGCAAGCCAGACCCGGTCATCCGAAATCCGGGTGCGCACGCCTTGCCCCGAATGGGGCAGCCACCAATGCTGCACATCGCCTTCGGGGAACTGCCGCGCAGCGGCGCGCAACAGATGCGCCCGGGTCACCTGCGGGCGCAGCGCTGTCAGCGCCATGCCGTCCTGTAACTGGTCGCGAAAGCCATAGGCGCCGCTGGCCTGATAGAATCCGGCCCGCGCCCAGATGCGGCAGGCCAGGGTTTGATACATCAGCCAGCCGTTCAGCATGATATCCATCGCACGATCCGGGCTGCGGACCTGCACCCCGCCCAACAGCTCCGCCCACCATGCCTTCACCTCGGCCAGCGCCGCCGACAGATCGCGGGCGCGGGTGGCAAGGATCAGCGAACGGGCTTCGTCGGCATTGGCATTTTGTCCCAGCAGAAACGTCACCTCGATGCTTTGCCCCGGCGCCAGAGTGACGGCGCGCTGCAATGCTGCGCAGGGGTCAAGCCCCGGCCCGGCGCGGTCCGACAGGCCGGTCAGTTGCGCAGGCTCTGCCATCGACCCGGTTCGCCCAAGTATCTCCCGCCGGTCCGCGCTGCGGCTGGTGGTTTGCGACCCCAGATCGGCAAAGGCGACGCGCCCCGGAAACGCCATGCTGCGCGGGTTGCGGGCCAGAATTGCGCCGGTTTCGCCATCAATTTCGGTGATAAGCCGGGTGGCCGTGGCGCTGCGCGAGGTGCCAAGCACCCATTCGGCGTAAGCGGTGACCGACAGCCGCCGGGTGCGTGCAGAGCTGTTGCGCAGCGTCAGCCGGGTGATCTTGACCGGGGCATCCAAAGGCACGAACTGCACCATGTCGGCATCAATGCCGTTGGCGCTGTGTTGAAAGCTGGAATAGCCAAAACCGTGGCGGGCGATGTAGGTGCCGCTGGTACGGATCGGCAGCGCCGTCGGTGTCCAGGTCTGACCGGTGTCGAGGTCGCGCAGATAGATCGCCTCGCCCGCCGGATCGGAAACCGGATCGTTCGACCAGGGTGTCAGCTGGTTCTCGCGGCTGTTTTCCGCCCATGCAAAACCGCTGCCCTCGGCTGACACCTGAAAGCCGAAGCCGGAGTTGGCGATGACGTTGATCCATGGCGCAGGGGTGGTCTGGCCATCGCGCAGGACCGTGACATATTCCCGGCCATCCAGACCGAAACCGCCGGTTCCGTTGAAAAATTCCAGCGCTGGCACCGGCACCGGGGTGGGCGGCGGCGGCAAAGGCAGCAATTTGCGCGGTTGCGCCGGAGGCGCCGGTGCCAGCAGGTCCAACTGTGCGCCAATGCTGCCACGGCTGGCGACCAGCACGGCCGCAGCAGCCGCAAACAGATGCGCCCGGGTTTCGGGTGGTGTCAGGTCGGCGCGCAGGGTGTAGATGGCCCCGGCAGTGTGGGCGGTGCCCATCCGCGCCTGTTCAGACCGCACCGCTGCATCAACCGCGACCTGCAAATCCTGCACATAAGACGATGACCGGTCGTTCAGGATCACCAGATCAACCGCCAATTGCCGCATCCGCCAATATTCCGCCGCCGCCAGGACCTCATGCAGCCTGCCGACATCCTCGGCGTCGCTGATCAGGAACAGGACAATCGGCAAATCGCCGGAAATCCCCAGCGCCCACAGGTCCGATTGCGGCCCGGCACCGGCGCGTATCTGTGCCGGGCTGGCGCGCAGCCGGGCATCGCCACGGATCAGCATCCCGGCCAGCCTCTGGAAATCCGACGCCGTGGCGGCGGTCACCGCCAAATGGCGCAGTTGCACCTGCGTCTGGGTCCAGGCCAGCGTGACGGCGCGGCCAAATGCCGAAGCGTCGCGGTGGCGATCAACCAATATCAGCAATGCCTCCGGCGAGGCGGCTACCAGGGTCCAGAACGTCACCCGTGCGCGTCCTCCGCCCTCGATCAATACCCGGCGACGCAGGGCGAACACCGGGTCAAGCACAGTGCCGATGGTCCCCGAAAGCGGTGCCCCGGCGGCGGCAGGATCGGTCAGGCACCGCCCCCGCCCGATGAATTGCGCCCGGTCGGTTTCATGTTGCTGTGGTGCGGTTTCCACCCCCTCGACGACCGCAAGATGTGCCGCCCAAACCTCGGGATCGGAGGGGCTGCGTTTGCGACGCGTAGCGATCAGCACACCCAGTTCGGGCAGATAATCGGTGACGACGAACAGCTTGGAAAACGCCGGATGCGACAGGTCGGCGGCAGCAGGGGCCAATACCAGTTCGGCATAGGAGGTCACGTCGATCTCGCGCGGGTGACGCCCGGTGTTGGTCAGGGTGACGCGGCGCGCCTCGGCGTTATCCTCGGCGGAAACCACCACTTCGGTATGGGACTTCAGATTGCGGGCCGAATGGGTAAAGGCTGCGTGATGTTCGCAAAACACCGCCCGGTGCAGGTCGCAATCGCGCCCGGTGGGCAGAACCGCCGCGGACCACTGGCTGCCCGACCGCACGTCGCGCAGGTAGCCAAAGGACCCATGCTGCATCCGGGTGGCATCCGCCCGGGTCCGGGTGATGGCAAGCTCGCCCCAGCGGCTGAAGCCGGCGCCGTCGGGGGTCAGCATCACCCCGTAAGTGCCGTTGGACAACAGATGCGCGGTCGGGGCGGACTCGGCCGGGTTCTCGAAATGGCGCACAACCGGGGCCGACGGCTCGTCGATCGCGGCAACCAGTACATCCTTGGCGCGGGGCGGGGCCAAAGCCACATCACGCGGCACCCGTTCCTGCAGCAGCATCTCCACCGCCTGAATGATCGGCTCGGCATGAAAGCGGTCGCGCAACACGCCATCGTTCAGAACATTGGCGATGGCGGTAATCGTCATGCCCTGATGATGTGCCATGTAGTTGCGCACGACGACATGATCCGATCCGTCCGGCACCCGCGAAGCAGTGAAATCGAGCGATTCGTAAAAGCCGTAGCGTCCCTGTGCGCCCCTGTCCGTCAGGGCAGCAAAGTTCCGCAGCGCCGCCTGTGGATCGACCATCGCCGCCAGCCCGGTGGCATAGGGCGCAATCACCCGGTTCTCGCTCAACCCGCGTTTCAACCCCAGACCCGGCACCCCGAAGTTGGAATATTGGTAGGTCATCTCCAGATCGCGGGCATTGAAGGCGGATTCCGATATTCCCCACGGAATATCAAGGCTTGCGGCATAGGCCTGTTGCTGCGCCACAATGCGGCGGTTGGTCTGCTCCAGCACGGATCCCGCTGGCGCGCGCATCACCAGCGACGGCATCAGATATTCAAACATGCTGCCCGACCAGGAAATCAACGCCTGACCGGCCCCGATGGGCGTGCTTGACCGGCCCAGCCGGAACCAGTGCCGGGTTGCCACATCGCCCTTGGCGATGGCGAACAGGCTGGCCAACCGTGCCTCGGACGCCAGAAGGTCATAACAGTTGGCGTCGAGTGTATTGGTAGAGACCGAAAACCCGATGGACAGCAGCTGCTTTTCCGGTTGCAACAGAAAGCCGAACTCCATGTCCATCGCCAGTTGCCGCGCCAGTTGCCCGACTGCGCGCAGTCGCTCGGTGGTGGGAGGTTCGGCCCGTTGGCTGGCGTGGCTTGCGGCCACCGCGCGGGCCCAGAACGCCAGATCCGACTGTGCGCCGCCGTGTGTCTCGGCCAGAATGGCGGCTTGTTCAGCCACGGCAGGGTCATCGGCGGATTGTCCAAGCAATGCCAGCAATTGCGGGTCAGGGGTCACCGCCAGCGCCTGCAGCGCCAGGCTGCGGGCATCTTGCACACCGCGTGGATCCGGCAGCGGGGGCTGCGCCTCCCAGTGATGGCAGGCCTGTGCGACAGCGATCAGATGGCCTGCAAGATTGCCGCTATCGACGGTTGACACATAGGCCGGATCCAGCACCCGCAGGTCCGTTGTCTCGTACCAGTTGTAAAGATGCCCGCGAAAGCGTGGCAGCCGTGCCAGTGTGGCAAGCGTTTGTTCCAGCCGGGTCACCGCCTCTGCCGGACCAATCCAGCCCATGTCGCGCGCCACCGTCACCGACAACAGGTACAGGCCGATATTGGTCGGCGAGGTGCGGGTGGCCACCACCGGGCGCGGGATTTCCTGAAAATTGTCGGGCGGCAGGAAATGGCTGGCCTCGGTCACGAAGGTCTCGAAGTAGCGCCAGGTGCGGCGGGCGATCAGGCGCAAGGTGTCCCGTTCGGCGGTGGCAAGCGGGGTTGCCGCGTGGTTGGCCCGGGGCAGGCTGATCCGGCGTGCGACGGCGGGTGCTGCAAGCCACAGCGTCGCAAAACCCAGCACCAGCGGCCAGATCGGCGGGTTCAGCACATAGGCGAGGTCACAGGTAAAAAGCCCAAGCGCCACGCCGCGCGCCTTGTGCCGGTAAAAGCCGGCATAGCCGGGCATCCCGGCCCCGTTCGACTGCGCCGCCGTCAGCCATTCCAGCAGGCGTTTGCCGGTGGCAAGCCGCAGCAAGGTGCGCGCAATCGCATCCAGCATTTGCGCCGCGCTATCCGCCAGCATCACCATTGTCAGGCCGACCTGCGCCGCCGCGAGCTTTACATCGCCCAGCAGTGCCTGAAGATGACTGCGAGAGGTGATCCCCGCCCGCCCCGGCAGAATGGCCAGCGGCAGCGCGATCAGATGCGGCAACGCCAGCAGCGCCAGAACCGCCGCAGTCCAGGCCATTGCCTGCGGCACCGGCAACAGCCAACCGGCAAACAATGCAACAAGCGCCATCGGGGCCAGCAAGGAACGGCGGAGATTGTCCAGCATCTTCCATCGGTTGACCGCTGAAATCCCGCCCACGGTCGCACGCCTGCCACTGATCCACGGCAGCAGTTGCCAATCGCCGCGTGCCCACCGATGCTGCCTGCGGGCATCAACATCCTGTCGCGCCGGGAAATCCTCGATCACCTGAATATCGGAGGCAAGACCCGCCCGGGCAAAGGCGCCTTCGAACAGATCATGGCTCAAAAGGCTGTTTTCCGGCACCCTTTCCGCCAGCGCTGCCATGAAGGCATCGACCTGATAGATGCCTTTTCCGGTAAACGATCCTTCGGCAAACAAATCCTGATACACATCCGAACTGGCCGCCGCATAGGGCTCGATCCCGCCGGGGCTGGAGGACACCTGCTGATACAGCGAGCCGTCAAGGCCCAACGGCAGGGCCGGGGTCACCTGCGGCTGCAAGATGCCATAGCCTGACGTCACCCGCTGGCGCACCGGGTCAATGACGGGACGGTTCAGCGGGTGTGCCATCTTGCCGATCAGCCGCCGCACCGTGTCGCGCAACACCCGGGTATCGGCGTCCAGCGTGATGACGAACTGCACGTCTTGCGGGATCGCGGGGCCGGGCAGAAAGCTGGTATCCGTCGCGCCGCGCAGCAGCCGGTTCAGTTCGGTCAGTTTGCCGCGCTTGCGTTCCCACCCCATCCAGACCGCTTCACCCGGGTTCCACAGGCGCTGGCGGTGCAACAGCAGAAACCTGTCGCCATGCTCTGACGGATAGCTGGCGTTCAATGCGGCAATCGCAGACCGCGCCGTGGCGATCAGCCCGGCGTCAAGCGGTTGGACCTCCTGGTCACTGTCGGGCCCATCCGACAACAGGGCATAATGCACCGCACCGCCGACGCTGGACAGGTAATGCACCTCCAGCCGGCCGATCAGCTCCGCCAGATCCTGTTCGTCGGCCAGCAGGATCGGTACGGCGACCAGCGTGCGAAGGTCGGCGGGAATACCCTGTTCCAGCGACAGACCCGGCAGCGGTTGCGGCCCGGCCAGACGTGTGACCATCAGATTGACCAGTGCCGTTCCCGCCTCGAACGCCACACCCAGACCGGTCACCGCAAGGGCTGCACCGTGCAACCCGGTCAGCCAGAAGGCCAATGCCAGCATCAGGCCCGAGGCCAGCGCAATTGCCCCGACATAGCCGGGCAATCCCAAGCGCCGCAATTGTCGCCCCAGCCTGGCACGCACCGGCGGCCTATAGCCCAGGTCCCGCTTCAGCGCGTCCGATCCGGCACCAATCAGTGCGAACCCGGGGTCACGGGCCGCATCGGTTGACCCTGCGGCGGCCATTGCCACTGCGGCTTCGGTCACCGCCGCCTCGTCATGGTCCGAATGGCGCGCCAGCATCTCGATGGCGGTGCGATAGCTGTTGCGGGTGGCAAAATCCATGGCGCCATAGCCCGGCACTGCGCGCAGGCGCTCCTCGATCAGGCTGGCCATTTCAAAGAAGTCGGCCCAATCCATTTCCGACAACCGCCGCATCGAAGTCACGATATTGCGCATGGTGACGTTTGATGCACCCTGCCGCGCCTGAACATTCGCCACCACCGTCTCGACCGTCAGGTCCAGCCGGTGCAGACGGGCGGTAAACCACCCTGCCAGCGGGGTTTCTGCGGGATCGGTGCCGCGCAGGCGTTTGTCGATCTGCGCCGCCATGGTCTCTGGCAATTCCTGACCATCCAGACGCGCCAGAACCGCGTGTGCCGAAACGCCGGACCCGTTTGCCGCCAACACCTCATCGACCAGTGCATCCGCCAACCGCCGCAACCGGTTGCCTTCGGTGATCTGCACAGCCAGACGGCGCATGTTCTCGATCAAAACGATGCGCAGCGTGATCGCCACCGCCCACAGCTCGCCAATCGTCAGGGGCTGAACCGTCTGATAGGCCTGCACAAATCGTAGCAGCGCCGTTTCAGACAGCAGGCTGTCGCTATGGGCAACATAGGCCCAGGCCAAACCCAGAACCCGCGGATAGCCGGCAAAGGGGCCATCTGCCAGCTTTGGCAAATGGCGGTAATAGCCGGGTGGCAAGTCATCTTCGATCTGGCGCAGCTGTTGTTCGACAATGTGAAAATTGTCCAGCAACCATTCGGCGGCAGGCGTGATCGAATGGCCGGAATTCAGTATTTGCGCACCCAACCGATAGGCGGCAAGCAGCACCCTGGCGTTGTCTTTCACCCGGCCGATCAGGCTGGGGACGACAAGGGGCCGCCCTGTCGAAAGGCTTTGGACTGCGGCCAGGGTTAGCGCATGATGCTCCAGCCGCTCTGTACTGAACAGATCGGACCGGATCGGCGCGGTGTCTGCCCACAGTCCGGATGGCGGGCGGGCCGCGCGCCCGTGAAAAAAAGATCTCTGCAAGCTCACCCCAGGTCAGCGTCTTCGGTTTCCGGCAGCGGTGGTTCGAGCAAATCACCCGGCGCGGAAGTGCGCTGGTCTTCGTCTGGCCCCACCGGCGTCGGCTGTGCCAAATCGGATCGCACCCGGCGCGCCATCGCCGCCCATTTCACCTCGATTTGATCCCAGTTCATCGGCTTTCCTTTCGGTTCATGCTTTGACTGCGCCCGCAACCACGCCGCGGTTTCCTCAAAGGCGTATTTTCACGACAATCTCAGGCCCGGGCGGTGTGCGCCCCAAGCAAGTCCAGCTTTGGACGCATTCCATTGGTGGCGGGTGCAAAGGGTGCCTGCTTTTCGCGCTTGCCAAGCTGGGCCTTGCGGGCAATCGCCGCCTCCAACAGTCCGTCCAGGCAGCCGCAGTCAAATCGGCGGCCGGAAAACCGGAAGGCGGTCAGCGGCAGCCGCTCTGCATCGGCGTTGATCGCATCGGTCAATTGCACCTCTCCACCGGCACCAACGTGAATGTGATCAAGTGTGGCAAGAATCGACGGGTCAAGGATATAGCGCCCGACAGCAGCCAGCCGGGATGGCGCGGCCCCCGCCTTCGGCTTTTCGACCATACCCGACGCCGCCACCCGGCGCCCGTCTGCGGCACCCAGTTCCCGAAACATGCCGTAGCGAACGGTTTCTGCAGCCGGAACCTCCATGGCAGCCACCATATGCCCATTGGTATAGGCGCGGGCCATTTCCGGCAGGCAGAGCGATCCTAAAATCACATCATCGGGCAAAATGACCCCGAAAGGGCCGGGCAGCATGAGCGCACGGGCGCAGGCGATCGCATGCCCCAAACCCAACTGTTTGTTCTGATAGGCAAAAACCACTTCAACTGCATCGGCCCGCTGGAAATTGGACTGATCTGCAATCCGGGATGGTGCAGAATGTCCCGCCAGCACATAGTCGCGGATTGCAAGTTTGCCCGGACTTATGACGATGATGACCCGCGCCGCACCAGTGGCCGCGGCCTCATCCAGGGCAAATTGTAGCATCGGGCTGTCATATACAGGCAGCAGTTCCTTTGCCGTGACCCGCGTTGCCGGCAACAGCCGGGTGCCCAGTCCTGCCGCCGGAACGACGATTGAATTGATCCGCCGTGCCATGCCGCCCCCCTCACATTGCCCACTGTCAGACAAACGCGCCCGGGCAAGTTTTGGTTCCCACACTCGGTCAAAAAATGAAGTGCGGGCGATCTGGTGCAGCCGTCTGGTGTCGCCCTCGCCGGTCACTTGCGGCACCAGTCTGGCGGCACCAGTCTGGCGGCACCGCTCCGGCGGCACTGACCGACCCTGAGCGGGGCCGATCCTCCACCGAAGGATCGGCGATGCGCCCTCAACCCGTCAAGTTACCCCGCCCGGATGGACAATGGCAGCATCGTGCAGTTGATGGACCACCGCCCGGGCCCTGGCCCGGTCGCCCGGGTCAAGGGATGGTTCTGCGATATTGGCATCTTGCGCCGTCACGTCCCGCTCCCGGTCAATGCACCCACCGGCGGTGGTTTCAACCCATCTGATAGCCGGGGGTGGACTGCGACAGCGCCACTTCGTCCGCGTCCATGTCTTCGGGAATCTCGGCGAACAGCGGCGTTGTCAGGTAGCGCTCGCCGGTGTCGGGCAGCATCGCCAGGATCACCGAGCCGGGTTTCGCCTGGTCCGCGACCCCGATCGCCACGGCGAAAGTCGCACCGCCGGAAATGCCGGTCAGAATCCCCTCGCGCTGCGCCAGCTTTTTCGCCCAGGCGATGCCGTCTGCCCCCTTGACCGGGATCAATTCGTCATAGCCGCCGCTGTCGAGGCACTCCTGCAGGACGTTGGGGATGAAATCCGGTGTCCAGCCCTGAATCGGGTGCGGCTCGAAACTCGGGTGGCTTGCGGCAGGCCCGCCCCCTGCGCTGCGTGCCTGTACAACGCCGCTGCCGACCAGTTGCGCATTGGCGGGTTCGGTCAGGATGATCCGGGTTTCGGGGCGTTCGCGGCGCAGAACCCGCGCCAGCCCGGTGACGGTACCGCCGGTGCCATAGCCGGTCACCACATAGTCCAGCCGGTCACCGGCAAAATCGCCGATGATCTCGCGCGCCGTGGTGGCCTCATGGATATCGGCATTGGCCGCGGTTTCAAACTGCCGGGCCAGAAACCAGCCGTGTTTCTCGGCCAGTTCGACCGCTTTCAGATACATGCCGGTGCCTTTTTGCGCACGCGGTGTCAGCACCACCTTTGCGCCAAACATCCGCATCAGCCGCCGCCGTTCGACCGAAAAGCTGTCGGCCATGGTGACAACCAGCGGATAGCCTTTTTGCGCGCAGACCATCGCCAGCCCGATGCCGGTGTTGCCGCTGGTCGCTTCAACCACGGTCTGCCCGGGTTTCAGGGTGCCTGCGCGTTCTGCCGCCTCGATGATGTTCAGCGCCAGCCGGTCCTTGACCGAGGCCGCCGGATTGAACGACTCGACCTTGACATAGAGCCGCACACCTTTGGGCGCCAGGTTGTTGATCCGCACCACCGGTGTGTCGCCGACAGTGTCCAGGATGCTGTCATACAGCATCCCGCGCCCCTTGGTTGTCCGTATCGTCGTGGCGTCCATTTGTCTGGCTCCTGCTTTGTGATCCGCGCGGCCCAATGCCGCGCTACGTCCCTGAGGTTACGCCTTTGGCGGGGAAATGCTTGACCTCTTCCTGAAGATTTCAGGAAGAAAGCCGGGATTTTGCGCTACTCCGCCGCATGGCGTGAAGCTTTGGCGACTTTCGACCGGTCCCGGAGCGGTTCGAACTGGCCCGTGGTGGCGATCCGGTGCGGCTGGAGCCTTTGGTCGCCGCAAGGTGAACCCACCCTTCAATTTTCGCCGGGGCCGTTGCCACCCGAAACCAGACCGGAAAACCGACGGCGATAGTCCGCAGGCGTGGTTCCGGCCAGCTTGCGAAAGGTCCGGCGGAACGCGGCGGGATCCAGATAGCCGACCTCGGCCGCCAGGTCGTCAATCGGATCGGCCGTCATCTCCAGCATCTGCTTGGCCTCTTCGATCCTGACCTGCTGCACATAGTCGATCGGGCTGCTGCCGGTTGATGCACGAAAGCGCCGCGCAAAGGTCCGGGTATTCAGCCCGGCAATCTCCACCATCCGCTGGACGGGATTGGGTTCTTCGTAATGCAGGGCGATCCATTCCTGACAGCGCGCGATGATCCTGTCAGAGCCGCTGATGCTGCGGTTGGCCGAAGCGAAGGGAAGTTGGCCGCCTTCATGCCCGGCAAGCAGGTGGACTTTGGCGGTTTCGCGCGCGGTTTGGGTGCCACAGAACCGCGCGATCAGGTACAGTGCCAATTCCTGCCACGAGGTGACGCCCCCCGCTGTCACGATGCCCTCCGCCTCGGCGCTGAGGCACAAGATGGAATCGCGGCGCAGCCTGACCCGGGGGTAGGCGCGGGCGAACAGTTCGCCGTAAGCCCAATGTGACGCCGCCTCGCGTCCGTCCAGCAACCCCGCCTCGGCCAGCACCAGCGCGCCGGAACAGACCGAGGTCAGCAGAATACCGTTGCCGTGCGACGCCTGCAGCCAGGGTGCAAATGCCAGATAATCGTGGCGCGGCGGATCATGGATCGGGCTGTACATGTCGCAGATCACCACCGCATCGACCCTCCCCAGATCGCCGATGGACGCATGGGGTTCAACCAGGATGTTGCCAAGGCAGCGAAACGGCTGGCCGTCCAGCGAGACGATCCGCACCTCAAGCGCTTCGGACCCCTGCACCCCCAGAGTCATGTCGGCAAACACCGCTCCTGCCGAAAACAGCACGTCGTACAGCCCATAAAGCACCGCGGCCGAAGTGCTCGGCGCAGCCAGCAGGGCAATCGAGGGGCGACGGTCGGCCAATGAACAGCTCCGGGCAAGACAGGACGTTCGGGACAGTCTGTCCGATATGGACCGGTGCTGTCAAATCCGCCCCTCGGTGGCCCCAGCCTTGGGGTGTATAAAAGCGGCACTGAAACCAATCCTGAAGTTTTTCAAAAGGAGACACTGCCATGAAATTGTATTACGCCCTTGCCGCAACCCTTTGCCTTTCACTACCTGCAACAGCCCAGGACACCAGCGCCGACGCCGTCCGGCAGGCCGCGCGGGATGCGTTTGGTGTGTCGCTGCCCGATATCGAAAACTACCCCGACAGCATGGTGGCAGGCGCCTGGGCCTGGATGTCCGATGTCGAAGACGGCAAAGGCGCGCTTGACCCCAAGACCATGCAGTTGATCGGCCTGGCCGTCGCCGCCCAGATTCCGTGCGAATATTGCACCTATTACCACCGCAAGGCGGCGGCATCGCTGGGTGCGACCGAACAGGAGATAGCCGAGGCTGCGGCGATGGCAGGCTATGTGCGCAACTGGTCGGCGGTGCTGTACGGGACCGGTGCGGAAGTTGCAGAATACCGCACCATGGTGGACGGGCTGTTCCCGGCGCAGTGACGATAGCCAATGACATGGTAACCGGCCCGACAGGTGCGATCCCTGGGCCGGTTCGCCGCTGAGTGTCGAACCAGATCAAAAAGAGGAGTGTTCGGTCGTCACTTGTCACCCGGTCACCCTGACAACCGCCAAGAGGTACCCCATGCAAACCCACACAGCTATGCCCCCGTTCCAGGACCTTGCCGCCCGCACCGCCGGTGCCGTTCTGTTGCCGGGGGAAGCGGCCTATGAAACCGCCCGTGCGGTCTGGAACGCGATGATCTCGCGCCATCCGGCGGCCATCCTGCGCTGCACCTCGCGCGAAGACATCGTGGCCGGGGTGCGGTTTGCGGCGGATCACCGGCTTGCGGTGTCGGTCAAGGGCGGCGGGCACAACGTCGCCGGACATGCCGTGGGCGACGGCGCGCTGATGCTGGATCTGTCGGCAATGCGCGGCGTCAGTGTTGACCCGGTGGCGCGGACGGCATGGGTTGATGGCGGGGCGACCTGGGCCGAGGTGGACGGCGCAACCCAGGTTCACGGACTGGCGACGCCAGGTGGGCTGATCTCGGAAACCGGGGTTGGCGGGCTGACGCTCAGTGGCGGCATCGGCTGGATGCGGTGCAAGCATGGCCTGAGCATCGACAACCTGATCGCCGCCGAAGTCGTCACCGCTGACGGCTCGGTCTGCATCGCCAGTGCCGACACCCACCCCGACCTGTTCTGGGCGCTGCGTGGAGGTGGCGGCAATTTCGGGGTGGTGGCGCGGTTCTGCTTTGAACTGCACCCGTTCGGGCCCGAGGTGATGTTTGCCGCGCCGATCTACCTTGCCTCGGGTGGGGCAGGTCCGATCCGGTTCTGGCGCGACTTTCTGGCCGACAAATCCGACCGCGTCAGTTCGGTGGCCGAATTCTCGACCGTGCCGGAAAGCCCGGACTTTCCGCCTGAACACTGGGGCCAGCGCTGTTTCACCCTCGCGGCGGTGTACGGTGGCGATGCCGCCGAGGGCGCGCGCGTGCTGGCCCCCTTGCGCGATCTTGGGCCATTGGTCGCCGATTTCTCGGGCCGCATGGCCTATGCCGAGGTGCAAAAGCTGTTCGATCCGCTGTTTCCCGCCGGAGCCTATCGCTGCTACTGGAAGTCGCACCTTCTGACCACCCTCACCGACGAGATGATTGATGAGGGGCTGGCCAATGCCATCGCCGCGCCGTCTGACCGCTCGATCAGTTCGTTCTGGAATTTCGGCGGTGCCAGTGCACGGGTTTCAGCCGAAGCGACGGCCTTCGGCGACCGGTCCTTTGGCTGGATGTATTCGCTCGACTCGGTCTGGGAAAGCGCCGAAGACGATGAAAAGGTCATGGGCTGGACCCGGGAAGCCTGGACCAGGTTTCGCCGGCATTCGCATCAGGGGCGGCTGTACCTGAATTTCGCCGGTACGGATGACGACAGCGCCGCCCTGACCAAAGACGCCTTTGGCCGCAGCTATGACCGGTTGGCCGCGATCAAGCAGCGCTACGACCCCGGCAACATGTTCCGCTTTAACCAGAACATTCAGCCTGCTGGCTAATTTAAGTACCAGACTGCAAGCAACGGCAAAGGTAACGCCATGGGCCAAAGCGTTGGTCCTGTGAGGAGAAACAGATCATGAAGCTTTCCAGACGTGCAGCGATGTTTTTCATGTCAGGAACGCTGTCGTTCCTGGCGTTCAATCGAGCCGCCTATGCAAATACCGTCGTAAAGGTTGCGCTTTGGGACAAGGGCGAAGCGTCGATGGACGCCATCGACACCATGACGCCAATGGGCATGGCGATGCCGGGTGCCATGATGGATAGCGCCACCATGGGGATCACCGTCGACATCATGGAAATTCCCGCAGGAGAAGTCACCTTCAGGGTGGTCAATGAATCGCAGGAATTTTACCACAGCATGGCGATTTCGCCGGTTGCGGATCCGTCCAGACAGTTGCCCTACCTGATTGACAAGATGATGGTGGATGAAGAGGCCGCCGGGACCACCGTCCGGGTGAAAGAGCTGAAGCCGCATACCTCCGGGTCCGTCACCGTCGATTTGCGACCGGGAACCTATTTTCTTTACTGCAACATCGCCGGACACTACGTCATGGGCATGTGGACAATCGTCACGGTGACCGGGTGAAACCAACGTGGAACGGCTGCCGGTTCAGGCCTTTCTATAATGGCAGCGCTGCTCAGGCCGACACCGCGAATTCGGTCATCATGCCGGTCGACAGGTGTGGCATGTGGTGGCAGTGCAGCATCCAGCGCGCCGCCTCGCCCGCATCGACCGCTATGGTAACCATGGCCATCGGCGGCACCTGCACGGTGTCGCGCACAGCCCCCCCAAACCGCCTGCCATTGATCATCACCACCTGAAACACATGGCCATGCAGATGCATCGGATGCGCCATCATCGACATGTTGTGAAAGGTGATTTCGACCCGCTGCCCGGATCTGGCGGGTATCGGGGTGTGATTGCCCCAGGTCTGCCCGTTGATCGTCCAGAGATAGGGCTGCATCGACCCGCCCAGCATCAATATCGCAGACGTGTCGGCCGGACGGTCCGCCAGCGGGGTCAGGGCACGCAAGGCTGCCTCTTGCGCCAGATCGGTATCGAATGCCGCCGCGGCAGTCTCGCCCCTGCCTGCGAGTTTTTCAATCGTCGCCCCGGCGGTGGCAAGGATGATCCCGGTCCGCTCAACCGCCCCTTCGCGCAGCGCCAGCACCGGAAACGCCCCTTCACCTTTCGGCAGGTCCAGTTCGATATCCAGCCGCTGCCCCATCGCCAGACCAAAGCGGCGACCGGGCAAAGGCTGCACATCATGCCCGTCCACCGCGACCAGCCGCCCGTCGAGCGCACCGGTGTCGATCCAGAACACCGTGGCGGCGGCGGCGTTGATGATGCGCAGCCGCACCCGCCCGCCGTTGTCGACGCGGATCACCTCGGGGTCATTCAAGGTGCGGTCGTTCGCCAGATAGGCGTCAAAATTGAAATCGTTCAGGTCCATCGCCATGCCCGACATTTCCATGCCTGCCATATCCATGCCGGTCGTGGCATCGGGCGCAGGCGTTGCTGCACCCATGTCCATCCCGGCCATGCTGCCAGCCCCACCGGTGATTTCGGCCAGAACCTCGGCGGCGGGGCGAAAGCTGAAGTCGTGCAGGAACAGCACCACCTCCTGTCGGTCGGCGCTCAGATCAGCGGCACTGCGCACGATCAGCGGGGCCGCCAAAAGCTGCATTTCCTGCACCGGCACATGGCTGTGCATCCAATAGGTGCCGGGCATCGGTTCATAATCAAACGCCCGCATCTCGCCGGGTTTCAGCATCGGTTGCGGAATATCCGGCACACCGTCCTGCGCATTGGGCGGGATCTGGCCGTGCCAGTGGATGATGGTATCGACATCCAGCGCATTGGTCAGATCGACCCGGAACCGCGCGCCGGGGTCCAGCGTCAAACCGATGCCGCCTTCGGTATTGACCAGCCCCCAGACCGTCGCCGCCCGCCCGTCAATGTCCAGTGTCCGGCTGGTGGCACTCAGCAGCAGCGGCTTGTGGGCCGCCGCCCAAGCCCCGCGTGGCAGGCCAAGACTTGCTGCCGTCAGCGCGGTCGTGGCGATAAAACTGCGGCGGGTCAGGGTCGGGATCATGTGAAACTCCTCACGGCTTGGGATGCAGCAGCATGACGGCTCGCAAGTGCCTGCGCCTTGATCTGGATCAGGGGATGCCCGACCTTGCGGCCCGCTCCTGCGGTCTTTGACGAATTGATCGCACCACTTGATGCAGATCAACGACGCCTGCCCCCCAATTTGATTGGGTACCCGGATCGAAACAGGAGCAGCACGATGAAACATGCACAGCTTTACTCCCTTTGTCTGGCAGTGGGTCTTGGCTTTGCGGCGCCGGTCGCCGCGCAGCAGGGCATGATGGACGGACGTGTTGGCATGATGGGCGGCATGATGGGTGGCGGCATGATGGGCGGCATGAACAGCCATGCCATGTGGATGTTTGATGCCGACAAGGACGGCACCCTGACGCCTGCGGAAATGACCGAGGGCATGCAGGCCGAGATCAAGACCTATGACACCGACACCAACGGAACGCTGTCACTGGCCGAGTTCGAGGCGATGCACGCCGCCCACACCCGCACCATGATGGTCCGCGCCTTTCAGATGCATGACGAAGACGGCGACGGTCAGGTGACCGAGGCCGAAATGGCGACAATGGCCGCGATGATGCAGATGATGATGGCCGGGTCAAAAGACGGGCCGGGCATGCGTGGCGCGGGCAACGGCAACATGATGGACGACAACTGACGCCTGCACGGGCCTTGGTGCATGGCACCGGGGCCGGTCAACACCCGGAAGGGCAACAGATGATGAATGGTTATGGCTATGGTATGGGATACGGCGGCATCGGGATGATCCTGGTCGTCGTTCTGGTGGTTCTGGGCATCTTCGTTGCGCTGAAATATCTGCGGAAATAGCAAAGGGGACGACGGCATGGGCTACACAATCGACCGGATGATCACCGGGGCCACATTTGACGCGGTGGACGCGCGCACCCGCACAGCGCTGGCCGCAAACGGCTTTGGTGTCTTGACCGAAATCGACGTGGCGGCGACGATGAAAAAGAAAATCGACGTGGATATGCCGGCCTACCTTATCCTCGGGGCCTGCAACCCGAAAATGGCCCATCAGGCGATCGGGATGGAGCCGCGCGTCGGCGCCATGCTGCCCTGCAATGTCATTCTGCGGGCGGTCGATGGTGGTGTCGAGGTCAGCGCGATTGACCCGACAGCCTCGATGCAGGCGATTGACAACAAAGCGCTGCACGCGGTGGCGGCGCAGGTCCGCGATCTGCTGGCCAAGGCCGTCGCGACAATCTGAGGTGCAGCGCCAGTGCCCCGGCCCGCCGGAAATCAGGTGCGATGGCAAGAGCGGCGGGCGGGCGTGACCGACCGGACCCTGCCCGAAAGTCCGGGCTCAGCCGCACCGCCGGTCAGGGGCATCCTGCCGGTGCTGATGCTGGCGGTGTTCACGATCTCGGTCGGGTTCGGGATATTGCTGCCGCAACTGCCGGCGCTGATCGAGCGGTTGCTGGGGGCAGACGCCACGCCGGGGCAGATCGCGCGCGCCACCGGGTTGCTGACGGCGATCTACATGCTGGCGCTGTTCCTCTGTGCCCCGCTTTGGGGCTGGCTGTCGGACAGTTGGGGACGCCGGCGGGTGCTGCTGATCGGCCTCGCCGGTTTCAGCGCCACCCTGATCGCCTCGGTCCTGTTTGACACGCTGGCCGCGATTTACGTCGGACGCGCATTGACCGGCCTGTTCGCGGCAGCAATCACCCCGGCTGCTCTTGCGGCGGTCACGGATCTATCGTCGAGCAAAGCAACTCTGGGCCGCAGACTGTCGTTCGTCTCGATGGCGGGCATCTCTGGCTTTCTGTTCGGTCCGACGCTGGGGGTGGCGTTGCAGCGCCTGCCGGGGGGGGGCGGTGACGGAGAATTGAACGTGCCGCTGCTGGCAACCGGCGGACTGGCGCTGGTGGCGGCGATTGCGGTCGCGGTGTCGCTGCCCGCAAGGATCATACCGGCGCACAGGCTGGACGAAGCATCTGTGCTCACCCCTGCTCGCTGGCCGATCTGGCAATTGCTGATCCTCGGATTTGTGGTGTCCGCCGGGGTTGGTGTGTTCGAAGTTGGCCTCGCCCTGCGCGGCAAGCAGGAGTTGGGCCTGACTCCGGTGCAGATTGCCGCAATGTTCACGACCTGCAGTCTGGTGATGATCGTGGCGCAGGCCGCCGTGTTTTCACCGCTGGTCAGGCCAGAATTCACCCGCTGGCTGGTGGCCCCTGCGTTTGCGGTTCTGGCAGTGGGGCTGTTCGCGGTGCCGTTGGCGGGGAGTTTTGCGCTGATGCTGCTGGTGACCGGCGGCGTGGCGGCAAGTGCGGGCATTTTATCGCCGATCCTGACCTATTGGATTGCCACAGGGGCGGGCCATAAATCCGGTGCCGGGTTGGGCAAGCAAACCTCGGCGGCAAGCCTTGGTGCGGCGCTGGGGTCAGCGGCGGGCGGGCTTTTGTACGGCGTGACCTGGCTGCCCAACGCCGCGTTTGTACTGATGGCCGGGGTGGCTTTGATCGCCGTCTGGCCGAGCCTGCGCTTGCCGGGGCGGCTGATGCCGGGTGCTGCCACAATGCTGGAAGCCGGTTCGTAAGGGGCGGCCTTGGCAAGTTTGGGGCGTGGCACTCTGGCTGCATTATCGCGCCATCCCGCAGGGCATCTTTCATGGCCCGCGCTGCGTCAGACGATCAGGACAGGCGCAAAACCC
The DNA here is from genome assembly GCA_043736155.1 of Paracoccaceae bacterium. Classification (GTDB taxonomy): domain Bacteria; phylum Pseudomonadota; class Alphaproteobacteria; order Rhodobacterales; family Rhodobacteraceae; genus JANNRR01. The sequence goes on from JAYTDA010000209.1 coordinate 24,713, forward strand.
CCACCGGGCGTGCGGAAATTCGTGGTCTGACCCTGATAGATCCGGGCCGCCACCAGCAGCGGCTGTGCGGCGTAGGTGTACAGCCGCACATCAACCTTGCGCAGCGTCGGCACCCCGTCCAGCCGGATCATCCGCTGGCCGGGGGCGGCGATGGCTTGGGCCACATAGTCCGCTGCCAGAATATCGGCCCAGACCGATCTGGTCAGCTTGTCGCCGCGATACACCGCCTTGCCGCCATGCCCCGACACCGGCTTGAAGAACAGCTGCCGCCGTGCAGCCCACAGGTCTTCCGCGTTCCGGGGCGTCACCATCCGGGTCTGCGGTATTGCTGCCAGCCGCTCGATCAGCGTCGCCGAGACCCCGAGCGCGCCAAGCGCCACCGGGTCTGACAACAGCGTCAGGTTGCGCTTATGCGCCAGCAGCGCATGGTTGTGCGGGTTCGGGGTCAGCACCACGCTGCCATTGAGGTAGGCTTGGCGCAGGGCGGCGTGGCCGGGTTCGGCCAGTGCGAAATCGACCAGCCGGTTGTAGACCAGATCAATCTGCAAATCGCCGAAAAACAGCCCGGCATCCCGAACCTCCAGCCCGCCCGGGTCGCAGATCACCGCATCAATCCCGGCCCCGATCAGCATCTGCTGCGCCAGCACGAATTCGGGGTACAGATACTGCCCCTCAGGCGCATCATCGACAATGGCGATCCGGCGCAACGGGGCGTCGCCGCGCTGGCGCTGCCATTCCGCGCGGAACATCGCCAGCACCTGCGCCTCGAACCCCAGCGTCAGCCCATCCCCGGGGCGGTGCACCAGTTCGGCGCAACATACCGATTGCGCCCGGGCCAGCAGGGCGTTCAGGAACGCGCCGCCGGCATTGGTATTGATCTCGATCAGCCTGGGGCTGTCGTCGGCCAGATGAAAATCATAACCCATCAGCGCCCCCGCCGGACCGGGATCAGGCTGTGAAATCTCCGGTGCCCAGGCCAGAACCGCAGCGCGAAACGCCGGGATTTGCGCCACCGCCTCAATCGCCGTCACCGTTCCCAGCATCATATCCAGTGCTGCGGCTGGCAAAAATACCGGCACGTTGGAAAACAGATGCGGATGGGTCGCAGCCATCTGACCGGACAGGCCGGGGTTCCCCGAAGCGGCGGCCAGCGCCCGGCCCAGCGTTGCCTGATCGATGGTGATGCAGAAACAGCTCTGGTTCAGGTCGACTGGCACCAGACCGGGTGAGCCGGGCAGCAGGGTATCGAAAGCGTCGGCCATCTGATTTCCTTTTTGGCAGCCGCGACCGGCCCGAATGGACGGCACGAACGGACGGCCAGAATACCGCGTTATTGTCCAGCGGCACTTGATTGAGGTCAAGGTGCCGGACTGGGCACTTTGCTAGGGTGACGCATCCGCCGCCAATGCCCGGACCCTTGAGGAGATGGATCATGCGCAAGACAACCCTCGATGTCGCCGATCTGGTCAGCGTGCTCGATTTTGCCGGGGTGCAAAAGCGGCTGCTGGCACTGCCGGGGGTGGCTGCGGTCGAGATGACGGCGGCGTCCAGCAGTGTCACGGTGACGTATGACCCCGACCGCACCGATGCCGCGATGATTGCGGCGGCAATCAAGGCTTGCGGCTTTCATTGCCGGGGCGAAACGGTGCCAAAGCATCTGTGCCTGCCCGACAGAACAGCGGTGCCACCCGATCACCCCAAGGCCCCCTCGGCGGCGGTGCCCGCAAACAACCCCCATGCGGGCCACGCTGGCATGACGCCGACCGCGATGGCGGCGATGGCTGCCGCACCTGCGGGTGCTGCGAAAGACGCACTGGCGCACGAGATG
>JAYTDA010000210.1:0-3402 GCA_043736155.1 Paracoccaceae bacterium
TTGCGTTCAATGTCTTGCGGTGCAGCGGCGTCAAAGCGGTCTCGACCGCCTGCCGTGCGATTTCGTGACGAAATGCGAGATATGCGCCATCCGACGTCAAGAGGCCCGATGCGATGCAGGCTGCAACGTTCCCTTCACCTGCCGCCCCGGCCAGATGGCTGGCCCAGTGGCTTTCGGCATGGCGCGGGAAGATTGACACGGCATCCAGCAGCGCCCGATCCTGCGACGTCAGCCGATCCACCCGCGACAGCACGGCATCCTGGATGTTCAGCCCCCGCGAGGTCGGTTCGCCGCGCAGGAGTTCGGTGACAAAGAATGCATTGCCGCCGGTCAGCTGAAACACCTCTGCCGGATTCGAGCCCGCCGCAGTTGATAGGGTGGTGACAGCCTCAACCGACAAGGGTTCGACCGGGATACGGGCAATCTGGGCTGACGACAGCCCGCCAAATGCCCGGCGAAGGTTCGGGCGACCAAGAAACTCGTCATCCCGCGCTGTCGCGATCAGAAGGACCGACAGATCGCGCAGACGGCGGGCGATGAAACGCAGAAACTCCAACGTGGCCTCGTCGGCCCAATGAATATCCTCGATCAGGACGACCGTGACTTGGCCAGGTTCCGCCAGATGGGACAGAAACTCGGAAAACACCGAGAGCCGATCGACCTGACCGCTCAGCAGCCGCAGCACGTCCCATCCCGCCTCGCGCGCCAGATCGCGCAGCGGCCCGAGTGGCTCGGAGATCGACAGGTCTTCACAATAGCCATGCAAGACCTGAACACCTGGCGGCAGACCGGCCTCGAAGGCGCGGACGAGGGCGGATTTTCCAACCCCCGCTTGCCCGGACAGCAGTGCGACTTGCCCATGCCCGCGTTGCGCCTCTGCCAGCAGGGTGCAGAGCCGTCTGATGTTTTCGCCCCGTTCCAGCAGCAATTCTTCCAAATGGACCTCGATTGCTGGCAAGTGACCATCGCCAATCTGGGGAATGTACCCTTTGATCGTGGTTTTGCACGTCGGAAAATGGGGAGGTTTGGCCCTTAAATTGGGGAAATGTCCCGATGTGAGTCAGATATCGGCATGACAGTCTGACGCCAGAAGGAACCTCAGCAACGGAGCAGGCAAATGACGGCAATGTTCAACATCCCCGAGAAGTCCACAAAGGCGCAGCCTATCCGTTCGGGCCTTTCCATGCTTCGGGTCGCAATCGCCGGCGTCATTTCGGGCTGGTTTGGTCCACGCGTCCGGCTGGATGACGACGCCAATCAGGCCGAACTGGGCCGGCTTGCCCACCATCGTCGCGAAGAGATCCGGCGGGCAACGGACGAATTGCGCCGGCTGGGCGTTCGCAACTGAATCACGCGGCGCGGGATGAAAAGTTTCCGCAGGGCCCGGACGTGACCTGCTGACCTTGCGCGGCGGACTTGATTTGAGAGCAAATCGCGCTCATCGTGCAGGGACGGCCTCTCCAATCGGGACGTTTCGGCAGAGTCATTTGGTTTCAGGACCGGGCAGCATGGAATACTTTGATTTGGGCAGCTTTGCGCGCCCGGTGACCACCTCGTCTGAAACCGCTCATCTCTGGTTCAACCGTGGTTTGATCTGGATGTATGGCTTCAATCACGAAGAGGCCATTCGTTGCTTTCAAAACGCGGTGGCCGCCGATCCGGGCTGTGTGATGGCCCATTGGGGCATGGCCCATGCCATTGGTCCGAACTACAACAAGGTCTGGGTGTTCTTCACCCCGGACGAGCAGGTCGCGGCCCTGACCCTTGCCCATACCGCAATCGCCGCCGCACAGTCCCACCCCGCAACACCCGTCGAACGCGCCTTGATCGCGGCCCTTGCCGACCGCTTTCCAACCGAGCCCGATGTCGCGGATTTCACGCCGTGGAACGACCGGTTTGCCGCCGCGATGCGCGAGGTCCACTTGCGTTTTCCCGACGATCTGGACGTCACCTCGATCTTCGCGGAAGCCCTGATGAACCGCACGCCGTGGGCGCTGTGGGACACGGGCCGTGGACGCCCTGCGGTCGGATCCTCGACCGCCGAAGCGCAGGAATTGATGGAAACCACCTTTGCGCAAAACCCGGCCGCATGGGATCATCCCGGGCTTTTGCACATGTACATCCATCTGATGGAGATGTCGCCAAGCCCGGAAAAGGCGCTGCGCCATGGCGACAGGCTGATCGATCTGGTGCCGGACGCCGGACACCTTGTGCATATGGCAAGCCATATCGACCTGCTTTGCGGCGACTATCAAAATGTGGTGCGCCGCAATCATGCGGCAGCACGGGTCGATGCAAAATACTTTGCTGAAGCCGGCGGCGAAAACTTCTACACCGTCTACCGCATCCATAACCTGCATTTCGAGATTTATGGGGCGTTGTTTCTGGCCCAGATTACCCCGGCCCTCGCGGCCACCGAGGCGCTGGCTGCGACCCTGACGGACCCGGTCGTGCGCCATTTGCCGGAACTGTTCGAAGCCTTTGTGGCGATGAAGCCGCATGTCCTGATCCGTTTTGGCCGCTGGTCCGATATCGTGGCCTTGCCCTTCCCGGCAGATGCGACCCTGTACAGCTATACCACGGCCATCCTGCACTATGCCCGCGCCGTGGCCTTTGCAAACCTGTCGCGTCCTGTGGAAGCCGAGGCCGCGCGGGATGCTTTCGTGATGGCCAAAGCTTTGGTGCAAGAGGGTCGCATGGTGTTCAACAATCCCTGCGCCGAGGTGCTGAAGGTTGCCGAGCAAATGATGCTGGGCGAACTTGCCTATAAATCGGGCCAGGTTGATGCCGGTCTTGCGCATCTGCGGCAGGCGGTCGTGCTGGATGACGGGCTGTTGTACGACGAGCCTTGGGGTTGGATGCAACCGACCCGCCACGCGCTGGGTGCCCTGCTGATGGATGCGGGGCATTGCGCCGAGGCCGAGGCTGTCTACCGCGCCGACCTTGGCCTTGATGCCACCCTGCCGCGCCCCAGCCAGCACCCCAACAATGTATGGAGCCTGCACGGTCTGGATGAATGCCTCCGCCGTCGTGGCGAAAGCTCCGAACGTGCGCATCTGCATCACCTGTTGGCTCAGGCCATGGCTCGCGCCGAAGTGCCAATCACCGCCTCATGCTTTTGCCGCAGCCAGCCCCCTTCGCCCCAACACAAGCCCTTTCGCATGCCCGGTTGAGCCACTGTCAAGAAAGGCAACTTGCGTTCTGGCGTTCTGGCGTTCTGGCGTTCTGAGATCACGGGGATCAATGGGGCGGCGCAACACCGGATATCCACCAACTGACCAGCCTGTCGAAGGGATGTTCTGTCGTCGGCACAAGCGCCGGAGAGGCGCCCGCTGGCCTTGGGACCAAAACGCGAAGCCGTTTGACCACAATCCACGATCTGCGCTACGCTTTTGATGTCAG
>JAYTDA010000211.1:0-1603 GCA_043736155.1 Paracoccaceae bacterium
AAGATGAGCAAACGTCTTGGTCAGCGTCTGCATGAAATCCCGCAGCGCGCCCTCGGCCAGAACGGCGCTGTCGGCGGGAAGGGCGAACACCAGACGCCCATCGCCTTCGTCACTGCCAACCAGATCATACCAGCAAGACCGCCCGTCGGTCAGGGTCAACTTTTGCCGCTGCCCCCGCGCACCCTGAGACGATGCAGTCTTGCCGAACAGCCGTTGCAGCGGCCAGGACAGTTCCTGCCCCGGCGGCAACGTTTCGCCTGCGCGCAGCAGGTAGGTCGCGTTGGCCCAGATCACCTGACCATCAGCGCGTTCCCGCCAGATCAGCGCCGGAGCCTTGGCGATGGTCTGGCGGAGCAAGTCCAGCTCTTCATTCTGGGCGCGCTGGGCCATGGGATCGACGCCGGGCATCTGACCTTCGTGTTCAGGATCAACCAGTGTAAGCCGCGTCAAGCCGCCCAAATGTTCAGCGTGAAGCAAAAGCGGCCTGGCGCTCGCATGGGATGTCAGCGTCATTGCGCCTTGATGTGGCAAGCCCAGAAGCTGAGATTCAAGGTCGGGAAAATGCGGGGCGAGGTAGGACATCAATTTGAGCCACGGCCCACCCCGGGCATGGTTCGCCGCCAGCAGCGCGCGGGCGCCGGGAGAACTGTCGATCAGCACATCGCCATCAAACAACAGGATCGTGCCGCTGCTGTTACCGGCCTGTGAAAAAATCGACCGGCCCCGCCGCTGCGCACGGTCTGACAGGAACATCAGCAGCAGAACGCCACCAGATGCGGCAACGATTGCGGTGATAACAAGCTCAAACCCCAAGACCCAATCAAGCTGCATAGATGGACCCAGAACCCACAATGACCAAGACATTAACAACCTAAAGACGAAAAGAGTTAATCAGCGATTAAGATACCCCCACCGCGGGAAATTTGCGCAAAAAGCGTGTAAAATGTCGCAGTTATCCTCGTCTTCGTTACCGTGGCATCGGGGGATTCTCGCCCTGGGTGCTGCCATCGGGGGCAACGAGATCGGTGGCGTTCCATCGCAACATCACCATCGCGCCGCAGCGTTCAGGTCTTTCCAGCGGGTTCAGAGAGGAATCGGCGCCGTTGGCAAAGGTCATTTCCGCTCCGGTCCGTTCCAGCAGGGTCTTGGCGATGAAGAGGCCCAGCCCCATGCCTTCATATTCCGGACGCAGCAGATCGGAAGATGCGGCACGCCTGACCCGCACAAACGGGTCGCCGATCCGGCCGATCATATGGGGGGGATATCCCTCTCCGTCGTCGGCGATGCGAAGATAAAGCGCGTCATCGGTCCAGTTGCCATCCACCCAGACGCGCGCATGGGCGAAATCGACGGCATTCTGGACAAGGTTGCGAACGCCGTGGATCAGTTCGGGCCGCCGCAGAATCGAGGGTTGCCGCCCGTCGCCGCCCGGAAGCGGGTGAAACGCGAAGGTCACCTCTTTGCCCCGCGTCAGATGTGGCTCGGCGGCCTCGCGGATCACGGCGCTGAACGGGGCCTGACGCAGGTGCAGGTCATCCTTGCCGGCCTGCCCCATCCCCCGCAGGATGTCACGGCAGCGGTCGGCCTGATCGCGGATCAGGAT
>JAYTDA010000212.1:0-2457 GCA_043736155.1 Paracoccaceae bacterium
AAAACCAAAGCCCTCACCGCCGCGCAGATCGACACCCTCGCCCAGCGCCTTTCCGAAACCCGGATCGAACCGGCCACCAGCGCCAAGAAGGCGGGCGACGCCTTCGCCCGCTTGCTGGCGGCAAGGATCGGCGACGAGCGCGCGGCCCTTGCCTTCACGTCGATCATGAACGCCGACACCTTTGAGCAGGCGGAGGCCCGACTGACCTTGGTGCTGGACTACGGCAACCACGATCCTGCGGGCGAGCCGATCCCGGCGGGGGAGGAAGAACCGAAGGCCACGATCCACCCGGTTGTCGGCAAGCGCCAAGCCATCCTCGATCAGGCGCAAACCGGTGCGCTGTCGCAGGCCCCGGACTTCTCCAAACCGACACATGCCAGGGTTCGCGCCAAGCTGGCGCAGATCGTGGCCTTGGCCGAGGCAGGCGATATCGCCGGTTTGCAGGCCTTCGAGATCAACCCGGTCTCGTCCAGCCCGAAGGCGATGGCCCGCTACCGCGACCTTTGCGTGATACCCATCATAGCCCGGATGGGGGCAACAGCATGAAGATCACCCGCGAGTTCTGCCCTGGCGATCGCTACGTCTACGATTTCGGGCTCTGCAGTTACGAAAACGGCTGGGCGCAGGTGGATACGGCACAGGACGCGTCATATTTCGGAATATGGGCCAACCCGACCCGGCTGATGATCTTCAGCTATTGCGAGGGCGACACGACCTTGAGGGAGGCAGCGTCGCCCGAGGAGTTCGCCGCAGAATTGCGGGAGATCGATGCGTGGAACCGGACGCATGGTTATGGCCCGGCGCGGATCGATCCGGGGTTTGATCCGGCAATGAAGGCGGCGTTTGAGGGGCTTGGGCTGGTTGATCTGCTGCAATGACGCAACGCGCCATTGTTGAACGCGTTGGCTGTGCCCGATACATCAAACTTGTAAGGGCCTTTGCCGGACATTGGGATGCCGCACGCCGCAGGCGCGATCGTGGCCGCGGTCACGCTCCGATTGGAAGCCTCGTTCCAGACAGACCCGCTGCCTGCAACCGATCCTTGCGGGCAACGAAGAACGGGGGGTGCGGGCCGAAATGCAGGGATTGCCCAATGGGCGACGTTCGGGCGGTCGGTCAAGGGTGGGGGCGCCACACCCGATATGCCAAACCACAGCGGTGGCGATCGACCCAGGGGAGCCAGTTGAGATCATGGTGCTTTGCAGCGGACCGCTGCAGAGTTATCAAGGGCTTGGAATGCCTATAGTTGTCCTTTGGAATTCGGATGCTGCCGACGTGAATTCAGACCCCTCCTTGTTCTTGCCGCATTGCGTTTCGGTTGATCTGGAAGTCGATCCCAAAACGGCGAGGGTCTTTGCCTTTGCGGCGGTGCGCGGTGGGAGTGGGGAGGCGCTGGCTCACAAAAGCGGGTCGCTGGACGCAGGTCTGGACCGGCTGGAGGCGTTCTGTAAAGACGCAAGGCATCTGATCGCCCACAACATCCTGCGTCATGACCTGCCGCATCTGGTGGCCAACCGGGCGCGATTGGCGGCCTTGGGCGCGGCACCAATCGACACGCTGTGGCTGAACCCGCTCGCATTTCCGCGCAACCCCTACCACCATCTGGTGAAGCATTATCAGGACGGACGGCTGCAGGCGGGGCATGTGAACGACCCCGAACTTGATGCGCGGCTGGTGCTTCAGGTGCTGGCAGACCAGATCGCTGCTTTCGGCAAGCTCGGGCAGGAGGCGCCCGATGCCCTGTTGGCTTATCATCACCTGACCACGCGGGGCGAGGCGGCGGGGGGCTTTGACGCCCTTTTCCAACACCTACGCGGGGCCACCGCGCCGGACGCCGGTGAGGCCCATGCCGCAATTCGCCGTCTGCTGGCGGGGCTGGCCTGCGATCATCGGCTGGACCAGACGCTGGGCCGCCTGTCCGATCCGCGCAACGGCTGGCCAATGGCCTATGCGCTGTCGTGGATCTCGGTTGCGGGTGGGGACTCGGTCATGCCGCCCTGGGTGCGGATGCAGTTCCGCGAGGCCGGGCTGATCGTGCGCCATCTTCGCGACACCAATTGCGGCGATCCAGCCTGCGGTTGGTGTGCGGAGAAGAGCAACCCCAACGCAGCACTGGAACGCTGGTTCGGCTTTCCGGCTTTCCGCCCCCAGCCGGTGGATGACATGGGCCGCCCGCTGCAGGAACGTATTGTGGCCGAGGCGATGGCGGGCCGTTCTGTGCTGGGCATCCTGCCCACGGGAACGGGAAAATCGGTGTGCTATCAGATCCCGGCGCTGTCGCGGTTCGACACGACGGGCGCGCTGACGGTTGTGATCTCGCCCCTTGTCGCGCTGATGGCGGATCAGGTTCAGGGCCTTGCGCGGGCGGGGATTTCCTCGGCCGTCACGGTGAACGGCATGCTGTCCTTGCCCGAACGCCATGACGCGCTGGAAAAGGTGCGGATGGGCGATGCGGCA
>JAYTDA010000213.1:0-5392 GCA_043736155.1 Paracoccaceae bacterium
GATCGCCTGAATGCCGGACTCCACGCTCCAGTTCGGGTCGCGCACGATGATTTCATAGCCCAGCTCGTCGGCCTGCCGCTGCATCCCGGCGAGCCAGCCTTGGGTCAGATCAAAGCCCATCGAGATCGGCACAAAGCCGACGGTCTTGCCTTTCAATGCCGCGTAATAGGCGGGGCCGGGCGAGTCCGCATCCTGCGCCAGTGCCATCCCGGTGGTCAGGGCAAGGCCCAGCCCTGCCAGTGCCAGTGTCCCGGCCAGTGTCAAAGTCTTGAGTTTCATCAGGTTTCCCTCCCTGGATGTGGTCCGCCGCTCCGTTTCCCGGCGCGGTCAGATATCGCCTTGTTGTGCTGTTTGTTCGTCGCGCGGGTTGATCAGTGTATCAAGGATCAGCGCCACCAGCAGGATCAGCGCCTTGATCACATTCTGCGCGGTATACGTCAGGTTCAGCATGGTCATGCCATTCAGCATGATCCCGATCAGCAGCGTGCCGACGACGACACTGCCGATGCCGCCGCGCCCGCCGGACAGCGAAATGCCGCCCAGCACCACGACAAGGATCACGTCATAGACCAGCGTCGATGACACGATGCGGGTGTTCATGCTGGCCACCAGCATCGCCATCAACAGCCCCGCCAACAGGGCGATCAGCGCAGAGACGACATATTGCAGCACGATCAGCACCCGCACCGGCACCCCGGTGGTCCGTGCGGCCACCGGGTTGTCGCCCATCGCATAGATAAACCGCCCGTCGCGCAGATAGCGCAGACCCAGATGGGCCAGCAGGGCACAGGCGGCAAAGGCTATGACCGACACCGGGATACCCAGTGGCCGGGCGGTGGCAATGTCAGCCAGCCATTGCCACGCCTCGGGCAGATAATTCACATCGGTATCAACCAGAAAGTATTTGCCAAAGCCATAGACCGCGACACCCATCGCCAGCGTCGCAAAGATCGCCGGGATCTCGACATAGGCCACCAGTATGCCGTTGATCACGCCGACCGCGACACTGAACAGAATCGCCAGCGGCAACGCCTGGGTCAGCGGCGCACCCGCATTCAGTTGCACCAGCATCCACGCCACCGCCACCGACATCGAGGCCACCATCGACAGGTCAATCCCGCGCCCCAGAATGGTGATCGCCATCCCGATGCCAAGGATGCCCAGCACCGATACATTCTGCACCATCGAAATCACGTTGGATCCTGACAGGAAGTCCGGTACCAGCACCGAGAACAGCACAAACACGGCAGCGGCGATGGCCAGAATGATCTGCTCCTGCGCAATGCGGCGCGGTCCGGCGCTCATCGCGCGGTGCCCCTGCTTGTCCATCCTGCCGCCATGTGGATCCCTTTCGTCTGCCATCGCTTGACTCAAGGCGCGCTCCGGTAAAATATGAGCGAGCGCTCGTTTTTAATATCGCCGCTTTCGAGTCGTGTCAATCGCGCTGAATCGGCAGAACGAACCGGAGGTGAGAGTGAACCTGGACGCCGTCATCCCGCCGCCCTTGCAGGCCGCTGACCTGACGCCTTCGCTGTTGTGCGAAGAATTGTTTCGCATCTATGGTGCCACGATTCGCATTCAAAAGCCGCATGTGGCCATCCCCAATCTGGAAAAGATCATCCTTGCCGCGCTAAAGATCGGCAGCCGCAAGGGGTTTCATTCGACCACGACCCGCGATCTGGCCGAGGCGAGCGGCTTGTCGATCGGCGCGATCTATTCCTATGTCGAAAGCAAGGAAACCCTGCTGCGGATGATCCTTGCCGCCGTCGGCTTTGCCGTCGAACGCGTCATCGCCCCAACCGGGCCGGGCGAGGCAACTGACCCATCGGCCCGTCTGCGCGGTCTGATCCGGCGGCATGTTCAGGTCACCGATGTCATGCAGCGCTGGTTTTATTTTGCGTTTCTTGAGGTCAAGGCCTTTGACAAATCGGCCCGTGACATGGCCCTGCGATCGGAACTGCGCACCGAAGCCCTGATCGCCGACGCGATCCGCGACGGCATCGCCGCAGGGCAATATGGCCCCGGCGATCCGCAAGTCTGGGCCGGTCTGGTGAAGCCTCTGTTGCAGGACTGGTATATCAAGCGCTGGAAATACCGCCGGCGTGGCATCAGCAGTGCCGTCTATATCGATACCGTCACCAGCTTTGTCGAAAAGGCGATTGCGCGGGGCTGATAGCGCTGTGCTCAGACAGTCGGCTTTTCATGCGCCCACAGCAGATACAGCATCTGATCCCCGGTGTTGCGCAGGGAATGCGAGGTGCCGGGTTCAAACCGTACCGCATCCAGTCGGCCCAGATGCTCGACCCTGTCGCCCTGCCGCACAGCGGCTGTGCCGGACATAATGACATAGGTCTCGGCAAAGGGGTGGTCATGCGCCGGGGCCATGTTGCCCGGCAGGATCGCCGAGACACCCAGCGCCAGCGTCGCGTTCACCAGCGCCGTGCCGGGATTGTGGTTAACACCGCCTACGCCCGCGACCCAATTGGCCACCCAGCGCAGCGTGCCGCCCTGTTTGGCATCCGGCTGACCCCAGTCCGGTGCCATGTCGCGGAACGAAATCAGGCGCACCTCATCTTCGGCGGGAAACGGGCCGGGGCCGTCCAGATAGACCGACACGCCAGTGCGTTCAATCGCGTCATGCAGCCAGATCAGTTCCAGATCGGTATCGCCCACGGTGCGCACTCCGTGTGGCACGCCGCGCGGAATATACAGGCAATCCATCGGCCCGGCGCGGTGCAGATTGCCAACGCCGTCAAAGCTTTCGGCCTCGCCTTTCAGGATCACATAGATCTCGGTGACCGAATGCACATGCACCCCCGCCTGACGGTTGCCGACCGGCATCCGCATCAGGCCAATGGTGGCATCAGGGCTGCGCGCCGCTTGCGCCGGATTGGTGTTGATGTATCCCTCCGGCCCCGCAACCCAGGTGATCAGCGACCGCATGAACCCCGGCTCTTTCGCCTGCTTGACGGTCCATGCCGGTTCCAGATCCGCGTTGCGTACAATCTGCATGGCTGACATCCCGGATCCCTCTGTTGCGCCCGCGAAACCGACGTGCCGGTCACAAGGCCGAATATCTTGGCGCTGGTCAAGGCTGAATGCGCTGTGGGTTTTCCAATGCAGATTTGGAAAGCGCTGCCACCCTGATGTGCATCAAGTTTTGGTGACAGGAACCTGATAATCGGTTAGCGGTGACCCAGCGCCGCATCGGTCACACCTGTGTTTGCCGAATGACAGGAGGTCCAGTTTGCCTGCAGGCGAAAAGACGAAAGTACCGCCGTGCGAGGTTGAGTTGAAGTTTCAGTTGGGGCCCGGCAGCGCAGCGATCCTGCGCGCGGACGAAATCTTTGGCCCTGCGGCGCAGCGGGTGCATCAGATCACCACCTATCACGATACCCCGGACAGCCTGTTGCTCAGCGCCGGACTGACCCTGCGGATCAGGGCCGCGAATGGCCAGTTTGTTCAAACCGTGAAGTCGCGCGATGACGGTGCGACGCTTGCCAGCCGTCGCCACGAATGGGAATGGCCGGTCACCAGCAGCACGCCCGATATCGCCAAACTTGCCGGGGTGGCCGAACTTGCCGGCATTGCAGAAAAGCTGGCGGATCGGCTGGAGCCGGTCATCGTGACCGATATCTGGCGCACCAGCCGTCTGCACAGTCTGGCGGACGGGGCTGCGGCAGAGGCGTCTCTGGACATCGGCCACGTTGCCGCAGGTGGAAAATCAGAACCGATCTGCGAGCTGGAACTGGAGCTGAAGCACGGCCCGGTGGCCCCGCTGTATCGCCTTGCCCTCCGGCTGGCAGAAACTGCGCCGTTGTCGGTAAGCACGCAAAGCAAGGCCGCGCGCGGCTGGTCGCTGCTCCATGGCCATAACGGCGGTGCCATGACCTTGGCCAAACCAAAGATCGGCAAAAAGCTGTCGGTCTCGGCTGGCCTGCACCAGATCATCGGCGCATTGCTGAGCCACCTGACCGCGAATATCGCTCCAACCCTGTCGGGCGACCCCGAGGCCCTGCGCCAGATGCGCGGCGCGTTGCGGCAACTGCGCGCGGTGTTCCGGCTGTTTGCCCCGCTGCTGGACCCGGACGAAGCGGCCCATTTCGATGCCCCGCTGCAGCAGTTTGCGCAAACTTTTGGCGCGGCCCGGGATTGGGATGTATTCTGCCTGCAAACCCTGCCCGCCGCCGTGGCCGATGTGCCGGACACTGACTGGAAAGACCTGTCAGCCCTTGCCGAAACAAAACGCACCGCCGCGCATGCCGCCGTTCAGGATGCGGTTGGCGGCCCGCAGTTTACCCGGCTGATCCTTGACCTTGCGCTCTGGGCTGAAACCCGCGAAACCGCGCCGCAGGCGATCCGGGCCGGGCGTCTGGCAAAAATCGCACCGAGCCTGCTGGACAAATTCGCCGCAAAAGCCAATCGGGCCGGCCGGCATCCGGGGCGGCTGTCGCCGGTCGCCCTGCATGATTTCCGCAAAGCCCTGGACCGGCTGAATGTTGCGGTCCGGTTTCTGGGCAGCACCTATCCCGCATCCGCCGTGGCAGCCTATCGCCAGCGCAGCGATGCGGTGCGCGACATCATCGGCGCCACCAATGATGCAGAGGTGACCAAGGCACTGGCCCTTGACCTTGCCGCTGATGGCAGCCCCGCCGTGTCAGCCAGCGCCACAGCCCTGACCGGATGGTCAGCCCAGCGGCAGGCCGATGGGCTGACCGGGCTGCAGCGGGCGGCGCGCAAGTTCCGCACTGAACCCGCATTCTGGCGGGACTGAGCGTAGCAGAATCGCGGTTGCCTTGCGCCAGATCGGGAACGCACGTGCGATTCCTGGTCGATCTAACGCCTGCTTCAGCGAGGGGCTAAAGCCGAGATCATCTGCAAATGCCGGATGTCCACCGGTTTGGCCAGCAGCCGGTCAAGCTGGCCGAACAACGGTTTAAGGTGCGGCATCTCCAGATGCGCGTCGAGGTCGGCCTGGGTCCGCCAGTTTTCATAAAAGACAAAGCAGCAGGGATCCGCAGGATCGACGTGGAAATCGTAGTTGATGCAGCCCGGTTCTGCCCGTGTCGGGGCGACCTGCGTTGTCAGCAGGGCCTGCAACTCGACACGGGTTTCCGGCTTGGCGGTGACGGTTCCGATGATGGTCACATGCATGGCTCAGGCTTTCTTTTGGGTGAGGGCGACGGCGAAAATGATGATGCCACCCCGGGCGATCAGTTGTTGGCTGAACTCCAGCCCCATCAGGATCAGACCGTTGTTGATCAGCCCGATCATCAGCGCGCCGACGATGGTACCGATGACGGTGCCTTTGCCGCCGAACAGGCTGGTGCCGCCAAGCACCGCCGCCGCGATCACCGACAATTCGTCGCCCTCGCCCAGTTGGAACCGGCCC
>JAYTDA010000214.1:0-2423 GCA_043736155.1 Paracoccaceae bacterium
GGCCTTGTTGGCAACCGCCCGCGCCGTTCGTACGCAGTTGACCCGGATATTCAGGTCGCTTGGCGGCTGCCGCAAGGCCACGTCGGGGTACCCTCCGAAAAGTCCCAGCGCCTCGAACCCGCCGCCGCGATCAACCCGGCTTTCAATCGCAAGATCCCAATCACGAAGGTGGCCGACTTGGGGATTGAGCCAGACGGGCGTATCAATCGTCACGATGTTTCCGCGCATCCAGGCCGACAGCCCGACGGCCGGGGTAGTGTCGAACAAGGTGTCCTTGAAGGTCATCAGCGGCTTGTCCCCGACCCCGTCCCAGTAAGCGTATGAATAAGGGTAGTCGGGGTGAAACCCCGGCTTGGGCCCGCTCAGGAAGGTGCATCCGCTCGCCTCATAGAAGCGACCGCCCAGATAAGTGTGCCCGTGCCCACCGAGCACTTCGGCCGCTTGTCGGCTTCGTCCGGCCTGCAGGTTCGTTGCCACGACTTTGCCCACGCCACCCGGGTTCCATGCACATTGCGGGCTGCCATGGAAGTGACAGTCTTCGATTTCCTGCAGCTTGGGTCCGAGACCGCCGATGTAGTAGATCTCGCCGCCGAAGTTCCTAAGCTCGACGTTGCGCATAAAGACCCGCTCGACATCGGTATCCTGGATCCGGAAGCCCTTGTCGGTCAGGTTGACATCGCCGTGCCCTTGCGACCCTTCCGAAAAACCACCTTCGACGACAACGTTTTCGATCGAGATCAGGTCGAAGCCCACATGGCCGACCACGTGCATCCAGCCTCCGATCCAAGGCTGGGAGTAGAAGCTGACGGACTGCCCCATCCGACGGTCACCTCCACCGTCTCCCTTGAGCGTAAGCAGGATATTGCGGAAGTCGATGGCCAACGGCTGCTGCACCACCAGCGGAATGCCCTGGAACTGGTAGTCGCCCGGATCGGTGCGGACGGGACGCCACATCTCGCCGCTTGCGCCGCTGAGGTCGTTGACGACCTTGCGCAGTCCCCTCGCTGCGGCAGCATCGATCGCGGCCTGGAATGCCGGTTGCAGGTTGTTTCCATCGCTGGCTTTATAAAATTGCTGCACCGTCACCACCTCGGGACCGTAGACTGCGGTGGCCGGTGTCGGTGTCGGGCTGGGGGTCGGTGTGGGCGTCACACTAGCGATGCTGATCGGCGCGCTTGCGCTGCTTCCACCGCCTCCGCCGCAAGCCGCCACGAGCAACGATGCCGCTCCGGCCAGGAAATCCCGGCGCAAGACCTGCGCCTCACCCAAGACCGTCGTTTGCTCGTGCACTTGCGTCATGATCGCCCCTTCGTTGCAGGGCGTTACCTAGAGGCGAGTGACGACCAGGGATTTCCGAGAACGCTCGGATTTGGAGTGGGTTTTGGCTTCCTGATCGCAGGCCGCGCCCACTTAGGTTGATTTGTGCGCGCCGATTTGGAGCGAATTGTTCAGTATGGGGAACGTCCCGCCTGAGGATTCACTAAGAGCGAACTCAGGCCCCGCCTGAACATGCTGAAAGGCATGTGCGGCGTCGGGCGGCATTTCTGAGTGATACAGAAACACGATATCCATCCGACCAGCCCAATGGCGCACACGCAAGCGAATGACGCCTCGTCGCACTCTCTTCCCTACCACCTGACAAGTGAGACTGATTGATTTACTAACATTGATGATGCTGTGGAGTGCCAGCTTTGGACGCAGAGTTGAGCGAGGAAGCCGAAATGGCCATGGAAACAGCGCTCAATGATATGCGTGATCGCCTCCGTTTAGCAGATGAACTGGACGTGGAGGGCGCGCTGGCAGGGAGCGTCTTCGAGGAAGCGCTTAGAGCCATGGGCGTCAAAGCGCTGTTGCACTTTTGGGAACGTATGCTGGACGAGCGCATCGGCCCATAGCGCGCTCGTAAAGCGGTCGGGTTCGTTCGCGACTCATATCCCGTTTGGTGGATTCTGGGACTGTCAGTAATTTTGTGCACGCGGACGGAAATCTACCACAGTCGCACCCAACCGAAGCGTATCGAGGTGATCGCTCCACCACTGCGCCATTTCGACCCGCTCCGCCCAATGCGTTCCGCGATGGTAGGCCGCACGCACAATGTCCTTGTCCTTGTGCGCCAGCGCTCGTTCGATGGCATCGGGCGACCATTTGCCGGATTCGTTGAGCAGGGTGCTGGCCATGGCGCGGAAGCCGTGCGCGGTCATTTCGTCCTTGGTGTAGCCCAGCCGCCGGAGCGCGCCGTTGACAGTGTTTTCCGACATGGGCCGCGCTGGCGTGCGGATCGAAGGAAACACAAAGCGCCCGTCGCCTGTCAGCCCCTGCACTTCGCGCAACAGTGCCACGGCTTGGCGGGATAGCGGCACGACATGTTCGACCCGTCCCTTCATCCGTTCGGCACGAATACGCCAGACCGCCGCGTCGAAGTC
>JAYTDA010000215.1:0-18448 GCA_043736155.1 Paracoccaceae bacterium
AAACGGGTGCCGGGGTTTCGGGGGTAGGAATTCGAATGAATTGGAGGCAGGTGACGAACGACAGCGGATTTCGTCGTCGGAGCGTAACAACATGGGCCTTCAGAAGCCGAGGCGTTTGCGCGAAGCGTATAAGTCGTCCGCGCTTTCATACTTCACCCCGATGACATCCCTACAGGATAAAATCACCTATTTTCACTACCGACACGTTGTCGACAAAGATTTCGAAATCCGCGATCCGGTCACCGTCAACGTCCCCGCTTACGATGACTCCTCCCACCGCACTTGCGTACCAGACCGAGTGGGCCCTAGCCGTCGTCGCACTAAAGGCAAACTTGGCATTTCCGCCAGTTGTCGAGTTGGCGTCAATGCCGCTCAAATCGACCTTGTCGGTGCCGCGCACAAATTGTTCAATTTGATCGCGATGAATCCCAACCGCGCTTTCATTCGCGACATTAAAGTCGAAAATATCGCGAAAGCTGTCATTGCCGCCAACCAGCAGGTCCTTTCCTGCACCACCCGAAAAAGTGTCACTTCCGCTGCCGCCATTCAACGTGTCTGCTCCAACGCCGCCAATGAGACGGTCATTTCCCCCTTCACCAAGCAGTGAATCCAGCCCCTTGCCTCCATTCAGCTTGTCCATGCCAGTTCCGCCAAAAACAATATCATCACCGTCGTTTCCGAAAATCACATCTGCGCCGTCATACCCGGCCAGAGAATCATTAAACGTTGATCCATTCAGGGCGTCATTCCCAATGAACGCCAAGCTCGCCGCCTGTCCCCCATTTCCGGCCTGAATCGCCACATAGAAATCGTAGGCGTTCACACTCCCGCCGGAGACCGACAGAACAAGCGATCCGCTGACCCATGTATTATACCCGGTTAGGGTCCCATATACATTGCCAAAGATGTCGTAGGTAAATGCCCCATAATAGGTGCCGACCACATTTCCGGCAGAAAGCGTGATGTGGCTGGCATCATAGCTGGACACATTTCCAAACAATATGGACGGGTTGACCATGTTGATGGCGGCATAGGCAGTTAGATTAGTCATCATGTGCTCCAAAATCTATCGGTCAGGTGCAATTTCCAGGCACGTAAATCAATGCGCGAGCCTTACATTCACAACTATAGCGAGCCGCAGGGTGGGTTTCAACCCACCGCGTGGATTCCGGTTGAAGGGGCACCGTCCCCAAATCACCGGCTTGCTACTCCTCGCGGCGCGACTGCTAACCCACCCTCGGCAGGGCGGGGACTACTCCGTCAATCTACCACCCCGCTCCGACCCGGAATTCCTAATTCTTCGTAAATACGCCTTCATAACCCATTGAAAACAAACGCTTCCAAAATGTCCCCAACCGGGACAGTCGCTACCGGTTTTCCACCTCGACATAATCGCGCTGAGTCTCCCCGATATAAAGCTGCCGGGGCCGCCCGATCTTTTGGGTCGGATCGGCGATCATCTCTTTCCACTGCGAAATCCACCCCACGGTGCGGCTGACCGCGAAGATCGGGGTAAACATCGCGGTGGGAAAACCCATCGCCTCCAGAATGATGCCGGAATAGAAATCGACGTTGGGATAGAGCTTTTTCGAGATGAAATACTCATCCTGCAAGGCGATCCGTTCCAGTTCCTTGGCGACCTGCAACAGCGGGTTGTTGTGAACGCCGAGCAGGTCCAGCACCTCATCCGCCGACTGTTTCATCACCTTGGCGCGGGGGTCGAAGTTTTTGTAGATCCGGTGACCAAAGCCCATCAGCTTGACGCCGGACGACTTGTCCTTGGCCTTTTTGATGAAGTCGGGAATCCGGTCCACCGACCCGATCTCGCGCAATTGTTCCAGCGCCGCCTGATTGGCGCCGCCATGCGCCGGCCCCCAAAGACAGGCGATCCCGGCGGCGATGCAGGCAAACGGGTTGGCCCCCGATGATCCCGCCAGCCGGACGGTCGAGGTTGACGCGTTCTGTTCATGATCGGCATGCAGCATCATGATCCGGTCGAGCGCGCGGCTCAGGATCGGGTTGACCACATAATCCTCGGCCGGAATCGCAAAGCACATCCGCAGGAAATTAGAGGCATAATCCAGATCGTTGCGCGGATAGACAAAGGGCTGACCCACCGAATATTTGTAAGCCATCGCCGCAATCGTCGGCAGCTTGGCGATCATCCGGATCGAGGCCACCTCGCGCTGCCAGGGATCGTTGATGTCGGTCGAATCGTGGTAAAACGCACTCATCGCGCCAACAACGCCGACCATGGTCGCCATCGGGTGCGCATCCCGGCGGAAGCCACGGAAAAAGTTGTGCATTTGCTCATGCACCATGGTGTGGCGGGTGACGCGGGTGGTGAAATCCTGCATTTCCGCAGCATTGGGCAGGTTGCCGTACAGCAGCAGGAAACACACTTCCAGAAAATGCGACTTTTCCGCCAGTTGTTCGATCGGATAGCCGCGATACAGCAACTCGCCCTTGTCGCCATCGATATAGGTAATCGTCGATTCACAGGCGGCGGTTGAGGTGAAGCCGGGGTCATAGGTAAAGGTGCCGGTGTCGCCATAAAGCTTGCGGATGTCGATCACATCCGGCCCGACCGTCGGTGAGTGGATCGGCAGGGTGATGACCTTGTCGCCGATGGTCAAAATGGCGGCTCTTGGCGCTTTTGTCGTGTCGGCCATGTCAGTCCCTTTCCTGGCTCCGCTGCCCGCCGGGCGTCGGTGTTGGTGTTCTGGTCCGGCCAAGCGGCAGCAGTCTGCTACGCAGCCCCGATTTCCCCAGCCTCGGCCACATCGCGCAATCGGGCAATGGTTTCATCGCGGCCAAGCACCAGCATCATGTCGAATACGCTGGGCGAGATGGTGCGCCCGGCAAGGGCGGCGCGCAAGGGTTGCGCCAGTTTCCCCAGGCCCACACCATGCGCCGCCGCGACTGCCGCCACCGAAGCCTCCAGCGCGTCTCTTTCCCAGATATCATTTCGCAGGTGCGGCGTCAATTCAAGCAGCAGACCACGGGATACGGAATCCAGCGTCGCTTGCGACTTCTCATCGGGCTGAACCGGGCGAGATGTCAGGATAAAGTGCGCCTTTTCAATCAGTTCCGGCAACGTCTTTGCGCGATCTTTCAGGCAGTAAAGTGCCCGCGCCAAGCCATCCTGTTGCAGCAGGGTCAGGGCATCTGCCCCGATCACCGCCAGAAATGCTGCGATTTCACGCAGCAGTGCAGCATCATCGGCCACCGCGATATGCTTGCCGCAGATGTTTTCCAGTTTCTTGAAATCGAACTGCGCCGGGGAACGGCCGATGCCGGCAAAGTCAAACCAGACAGTGGCCTGTTCCGAGGTAAAGAACTCCTCATCGCCGTGGCTCCAGCCCAGCCGGGTCAGATAATTGCGCATCCCGGCGGCGGGGTACCCCATCGCCTGATAGTCCTCGATCCCCAAAGCACCATGGCGTTTCGACAGCTTTTTCCCATCGGAACCGTTGATTAGCGGAATATGCGCCCAGACCGGCACATCCCAACCCATCGCCTGATAGATCATGACCTGCCGCGCCGCGTTGTTCAGGTGTTCATTCCCCCGGATCACATGCGTAACGCCCATGTCATGGTCATCGACCACAACGGCCAACATGTAGGTCGGCGTACCATCGGATCGTAAACAAACCATATCGTCGAGTTGGCTGTTGGCAAACCGCACTTCGCCCAGCACCTGATCGACAATCACAGTTTCACCGGTACGCGGCGCTTTCATCCGGATGACATGGGGCAGATCGGGGTGGGTCGCAGATGCAGTATCGCGCCAGGGGGAACGGAACAGGGTTGACCGCTTTTCCGCCTCCGCCGCCACGCGGAACGCCTCGATTTCTTCCTGGGTACAAAAGCACTTGTAGGCCGAACCTCGTGCGAGCATCTCCTGCGCCACGGCGGCATGCCGGTCCATGCGGGCGAATTGGCTCATGGTTTCGCCATCCCAGTCGAGGCCCAGCCATTTCAGCCCCCGGAAAATGGCTTCGGTGGCCTCCGGGGTTGACCGTTCCCGGTCGGTATCCTCGATCCGCAGCAGAAACTTGCCGCCGCGCCCCCGGGCATACAGCCAGTTGAACAGCGCCGTTCTGCCGCCACCGATGTGCAGATAGCCGGTGGGGGATGGGGCAAACCGGGTGACAACCGGGCGTTCGGGCGAGGGGGTGGCCATGTTTATCCTTTATCTTCGGCAAGTCTGATGGCGATGTTACAGCGCCTTGGTCCGCCGCTTTGCAGTGTCCCCGACAGGCGGGGGCCATCAGGCATTAACCATTTGGAAACCATCATTCCGCTAGCCTGCACAGGCTGGCAAACGGGGTTTAGGCAATCAGGGGGGCAAGAACAAGGGTGCGCCGCTTTGCTGACCCTTTGGCCGGGCTGCATGGCCATCTGTTCCCGTGGGTTCCGGTGTTCCTTGGTCTGGGCATCGGCGGCTATTTCCTGTTGCGCCACGAACCGGGTGTGGCAGTGCTGGCACCCGCTGGCCTTGTGGCGCTGATTCTGCCGGGGCTCTGGCGGTTCGGCCCGGTGACCCTGCGCCCGGTTGCCATGGCGGTGGCGTTGCTGGCGTTCGGGCTGGTGCTGGCGGCGGCCCGGGCCCATCTGGTAGCGGCACCGACCCTGGGGTTTCGCTATTACGGCCCGGTCGAAGGGCGGCTTTTGCTGATTGACCGCTCCGCCTCTGACCAGTTGCGGCTGACACTTGACCGTCTGGTGCTGGAACGCACCGCCCCCGACCGAACCCCGGAACGGGTGCGGATCACGGTAGGGGGGGATCAGCCGCATATCCGGTTGGAACCGGGGCAACGGGTGATGCTGACCGCCTTTCTGGCACCGCCCGAAGGGCCGGTGGCACCGGGCGGCTTTGATTTTCAACGGATGGCCTGGTTCCTGCAACTCGGCGCGGTAGGGTTTTCGCGCAGCCCGGTGATGGCAGTGGAGCCGCCACAGCCGGGCCAGGTGGAACTGGTGTTTGCCCGCGCCCGCCAAGCCATTTCCGACCATGTCCGGCAAGCTTTCCCCGATGATGCCGGTGGCTTTGTCACTGCCATCCTGACCAATGACACCTCCGGTCTCAGCCGCGAGGCGCTGGACAGCTTGCGCGCCTCCAGCCTTGCGCATGTGCTGTCAATCTCGGGCCTGCACATGTCGCTGCTGGCGGCCTTTGTCTTTGCCGCGCTGCGCTCGGCTATTGCGCTGGTGCCGGTGCTGGCGCTGCGGGTGTCATCGAAAAAGATCGCGGCGGCAGTGGCGCTGATTGCGGCGGCGTTTTACTTTGGCCTGTCGGGTGGGGCGGTGGCCACCCAACGGTCCTTTGTGATGATTGCGGTGATGCTGGTGGCGGTGCTGGTGAACCGGCGGGCGATTTCGCTGCGCTCGATCGCCATTGCGGCGCTGATCGTGCTGGTGCTGCAACCCGAAAGCCTGTTGCAACCGGGGTTCCAGATGTCGTTTGCCGCCACGGTGGCGCTGGTTGCCGCCTTTACGGCGGTGCGCGACCGGCCCGAGGGCGGGTGGCAGATGGCGCGCTGGCTGCGCCCGGTGGCGGCACTGGCGCTGGCGTCGGCGGTGGCGGGTACCGCAACCGCCCCCTACGGCGCTGCGGCGTTCAACAAGCTGTCGGGCTATGGCCTGCTGGCCAACATGCTGGCGGAACCGGTGATGGCGCTGCTGGTGATGCCGGGGGCGGTGATTGCGGCGGTGCTGTCGCTGGTGGGTCTGGCGGATCCGGTACTGTGGCTGATGGTGCAGGGCGCACGCTGGATTCTGTGGGTGTCTGACTTTGTCGCGGGGCTGCAAGGTGCGGTGGTCGGGGTGGTGTCGCCACAACCTTTTGTGCTGCCGCTGCTGACCTTGGGCGGGCTGTGGCTGGTGCTGGTGCCGCTCGGCGCCCGCTGGGCCGGGACGGTGCCGGTGCTGGTGGCGCTGGTGGCCTGGTCTCTGGCGGAACGGCCGGCGCTGCTGGTCTCGGGCGATGGGGCGATTGCCGGGCTGATGACCGATCAGGGCCGGGCCTTTTCGACGATAAAGGGCGGAAAATTCATTGTGACCAACTGGATGGAAGATGATGGTGATCTGACGCCGTTGAAAGAGGCGGGGCGGCGGCCGGGGTTTGAACTGGCGCGTGACGGGCTGGAATTTGCCCTTGGCCCCAAACGCGGGGTGGTGGTGGCGGGGGAAACTGGCGCTGACCGGTTGGCGGACCTGTGCCGCACCGCCGATCTGCTGATCATCGCGGCGCGCAAGGACAAGGCGGCGGTGCCGACCCTTGATCCCGGCCGCTGTCAGCGCATCGATCCGGAGAGTTTGCGCCTGACGGGACCGCTGGCATTTTCCCTGTCGGGCGACGGGTGGGTCACCCGCAGCGTGGCACAGGTTCAGGGTCAAAGGCTTTGGACCGGAAAACCGCCGCCGCCGCCCCGGGCAGAACTCACAGTGGAGCAGGTGGCCGCATCAGGATCGGTGCCCTGACTAGGGTCACCCTAAAACGCCAGCCCCATCCACAATCAACGATTTCCATCCGGAAATCGGGCCGGAATTTGAAAAATTCCGCATCGCCCGCCAGAAGCGGGTGCGCCAAATCCCGTTACAGCAGTCCTGGCCCTAATAACTGCGGATCAGCCCGACCAGACGGCCCTGCACCTTCACCTGATCGTCGCGCAGCACCCGGGTTTCATAGGCGGGGTTGGCGGCTTCCAGCGCAATCATGTTGCCGCGGCGGCGAAAGCGTTTCAGTGTCGCCTCGTGGTCTTCAACCAGGGCCACGACAATGTCGCCATTGTCGGCGGTGATCTGTTCGCGGATCACCACAATGTCGCCGTCATTGATCCCGGCATCGATCATCGAGTCGCCCTTGACCTCCAGCGCATAATGCTGGCCCCGGCCCGACAGCATCGACCCCGGCACCGCGATATGGTGCGACACTTCGCTGATCGCCTCAATCGGGGTACCGGCGGCAATCCGGCCCATCACCGGCAGTTCCATCACATCCAGCGCCGTTACCGCCATGGCGCGGCCGGGACGTTCCGTGCGGCTGCCCTCGATCACCCTGGGGGTAAATTTCGCGGTAAAACCCGGTTTGTCCATCGCATCGGGCAGTTTCAGAATTTCGATGGCGCGGGCGCGGTGGGCAAGGCGCCGGATGAAGCCGCGCTCCTCCAATGCAGTGATCAGCCGGTGGATGCCGGATTTCGATTTCAGATCCAGTGCCGTCTTCATCTCGTCAAACGACGGGGGGACTCCGTCGCGTTGCAGGTGGGTATGGATGAAATCCAGCAGTTCCAGTTGCTTGCGGGTCAACACGGGACGCACACTCCGATGACAGCGGTGACAGGATGCACCAGTTTGTTCCCGGTTGTTCTACCCCTGTTCCCGATTTGTGTCAACGCCCCTGTCACACCACAAGATATTGAACCCGGTCGCCGGCCGCCCGTGCCGGATCGCCAACCGGGCGCACCAAAAGGGCATTCGCTTCGGACAGAATGGTCAACAGCGCCGAATCCTGCTGCTCAAACGCGCGGATCACGGTCTGGCCATCCTGGTGCGAAACCCGGGCCCGCATGTAATGTGCCCTTGGTCCGTTCGGCTGCAACGGCGCATCCAGCACCGCTTGCCGCAGTACCGGTGCCACATCTGCCAAGCCTTGCATCGCACGCAGCATCGGCAGCAGGAACAGATGGCCGCAGACAATCGCCGAAACCGGGTTACCCGGCAGCCCCAGCATCGGCACCCCGCCGATCCGCCCCGCCATCAAGGGTTTGCCGGGCCGCATCGCCACTGTGTAAAACGCCCGCTGCATCCCCATGTCGGCTGCCACCTTGCCGACCAGATCGTGATCGCCGACCGAGGCCCCGCCGATCGTCACCACCAGATCAGCGCTCAGCCCCATCTCAAACGCGAACCGCAGGCCGTTTTCGCTATCAGGTGCAATCGGCAGCATCCGCACCTCGGCGCCTTCGGCCTCGGCCATCGCGGCGAGGGCAAAGGCGTTCGATGCGGTGATCTGATCGGGCCGCGGAGTTTCGCCGGGCATCACCAGTTCATCGCCGGTGGCGATCAGGGCGATCACGGGCCGCCGTACCACCGACACCTCAGCCAGGTTCATCGCCGCAATCAGCGCCAGATCGGCGGGTGACAGGCGGCGGGGCGCAGCCAGCCCCTGACCTGCGCGAAAATCGGCACCGGCGGGGCGGATGTTGGTGGCCATGTCCAGCCGGTCGCCCAGCACGATCCGGTCGCCGACCCGGGTCACATCCTCTTGAATCACCACATGCACGCCACCTTCAGGCACCGGTGCCCCGGTAAAGATCCGCACCGCCCGACCGAGGCCCACGCGCCCGGCAAAGGCATGGCCGGCCCCGGCTTCGCCAATCACCTGATAGCTGTTGCCGGGTTTTGGCGCGGCATCGGCCAGGGCATAGCCATCCATCGCCGATGCGGCAAAGGGCGGCTGATCGCGGCTGGCCAGTGCGGCAGCGGCCAGAACCCGACCGGCGGCACGGCGCAGCGGCACCTGTTCGGCGGCAAGCGGAGACATCAGATCAAGAACGTGCGCCAACGCTTCGGAAACGCTGATCATATCCCGTATCACCCCTTGGCGGCGTCATAGGTGCCAGAGGCACCGCCCGATTTATGGGAAACCCGGATACCGGTGATTTCCATCGACTTTTCCACGGCTTTCAGCATGTCATAAACCGTCAGCGCCGCCACCGAAACGGCGGTCAAAGCCTCCATCTCCACCCCGGTCTGCCCGGTGGTGGTAACTTCGGCGGTGATCCACACCCCGGGCAAGGCGGGGTCGGCACCGAGGTCCACGGTGACAGCGGTAATCTGCAACGGATGGCACAACGGGATCAGATCGGCGGTGCGCTTGGCCGCCATGATCCCGGCCAGCCGCGCCACCGCCAGCACATCGCCCTTTTTCGCCCGGCCCTCGACCACCAGCGCCAAAGTCTCGGGGCGCATCACCACCGACCCGACCGCGACCGCCCGCCGTGCAGTGGCGGGCTTGGCCGATACATCGACCATCCTGGCGCGGCCCTGATCGTCGAAATGGGTCAGCATCACATACCTGCCAGCAAGGGTTTGGCCAGAATCGCCCGGGTCGCGGCTTCGACATCGGTCTGCCGCATCAGACTTTCACCGATCAGGAAATTGCGGGCACCATAGCGCGCCAGATCAGCCAGATCGGCGGCGGTGAACAGCCCGCTTTCGGCGACAATCAACCGGTCCTCGGGCACCAGCCGCGCGAGCCTGCGGGTGGTTTCCAGCGTTACCTCAAACGTATGCAGGTTGCGGTTGTTGATCCCGATCAGCGGCGACTTCAACAGGCTGGCGCGGTCCAGTTCGCCCTGATCATGCACTTCCAACAGCACATCCATCTTCAGCGCCAGCGCCGCCGCTTCCAGTTCGGCGGCCTGATTGTCCGATACCGAGGCGAGGATGATCAGGATGCAATCGGCCTGCAAGGCGCGGCTTTGGGTCACCTGCCAGGGGTCATACAGGAAATCCTTGCGCAGACAGGGCAGGGTGCAGGCGTCGCGGGCCAGTGCCAGATAGCTGTCATCGCCCTGAAACGAGGGTTTGTCGGTCAGCACCGACAGACAGGCGGCGCCTCCGGCCTGATAGGCCCGTGCCAAAGCGGCGGGATTGAAATCGGCGCGGATCAAACCTTTCGACGGGCTGGCTTTCTTGATTTCGGCGATCAGGCCGTAGCCGTGGCGGCTGGCATCGCGCAGCGCTTGGGCAAAGCCGCGCGGGGCAGGGGCATTGGCGGCGGCGGCCTCCAGATCGGCCAGCGGCATCGCCAGCTTTGCCGCAGCCACCTCCTCCAGCTTGTAGCGTTTGATCTTGTCGAGAATGGTGCTCATCGCCGGGGTTCTGCCAATCCTGATCTGCTGCATGCCCCGCGAATCCGGCGGCTGCACCAGACCTAATGCTTTGGCCCGCCGAATGAAAGGATCAGGCGGGCGCGCCGGAACCCGAGTGTGTCGCCGCCGCCAGTGCCGCCAGTTTGGCCGCTGCGGCCCCGCTGTCAATGCTGGCCCGCGCCAGTTCCACCCCGTCACGCAGGGTAGCCGCGCGGTCCGCCACCACCAGCGCCGCCGCTGCGTTCAGCAGCACCGCATCGCGGTAGGCCCCCGGTGATCCCGCCAGCAACGCCCGCAGCGCCTGCGCATTGTCCGCAGGCGAACCGCCCAGAATCGCCTCGAACGGATGGGTGGGCAGACCGGCGTCGTCGGGATGCAGATCAAACTCTGTCACCGTGCCATGGTCCAGCGCCGCCACATGGCTGATGCCGCAGATCGACAGCTCATCGGTGCCATCACCGCCATGCACCAGCCAGGCCCGGTCAGACCCCAGCATCCCCAGGGTTTCCGCCATCGGTCGGATCAGGGCGCGGGAAAACACCCCGGTCAGTTGCCGTTTGACCCCGGCGGGGTTGGTCAGCGGGCCAAGGATGTTGAAGATGGTGCGGGTGCCCAGTTCGGCGCGCACTGGCCCGACATGGCGCATTGCCGGGTGGTGCATCGGGGCCATCATGAAACAGATGCCAACCTCGGCCAGTGCCTTTTCAACCACCTCTGCGCCGACCATCACGTTCAGACCCAATTCGGTCAGCGCATCGGCAGCGCCGGATTTGGAACTGAGGTTGCGGTTGCCATGTTTGGCCACCACCACCCCGGCCCCCGCCACCACAAAGGCGGCGGCGGTGGAAATGTTCAGCGTCCCCTTGGCATCGCCACCGGTGCCGACGATGTCCATCGCCCCCGTCGGGGCCCGCACCTTGTTGCAGCGCGCCCGCATCACCGATGCCGCAGCGGCGAATTCCGCCACCGTTTCGCCCCGGGTCCGCAGAGCCATCAGAAAGCCGCCCGCCTGCGCCGGGGTCGCTTCCCCGGCAAACAGGATATCGAACGCCGCTTGCGCCTCGGCAGAGGTCAGCGGGCGGCTGCAGGCGGCGGCGATCAGCGGTTTCAGCGCATCGCTCATCCGGGAACCGAAGTTCTGGTCGGAACTGCTGCAAGGTTCAGGAAATTGCGCAGCAACGCGTGGCCATGCTGGCTGGCGATCGATTCGGGATGAAACTGCACACCCTCGATCGGCAAATGGCGGTGACGCAGCCCCATGATGGTGCCATCGGCCAGTTCCGCCGTCACCTCCAGACAGTCGGGCAGGCTGGCGCGGTCCACCACCAGCGAATGATAGCGTGTCGCCTCGAACGGCGAGGGCAATCCGGCAAACACGCCTTTGCCGGTGTGATGCATCACCCCCATCTTGCCATGCACAATCTCATGGCAGCGCACCACTGTGCCGCCAAAGGCCTGACCGATGGTCTGATGACCAAGACACACTCCCAGCAACGGCGTACGGGTTTCAGCGGCGGCCAGAGTCAGCGCCAGACAGATCCCCGCCTGCGACGGATCGCACGGGCCGGGCGACAGCACGATGGCAGCGGGGTGCAGCGCCATCGCCGCCTGGACATCCAGCGCGTCGTTGCGGCGCACCACCACCTCGGCCCCCAGTTCACCGAGGTAATGCACCAGATTATAGGTGAAACTGTCGTAATTATCGATCAGAAGCAGCATGTCGCGCCCTTGTTTGCCCCGGCAGCCGGTGCCGATTTGCCCCAACCCGCCATCCTTCCGCCACAGGATGTGAAAGGGGGGTGAACCGGCGTTCAGGTCGCGCTATACATGGGCAGAGCCGCGCGCCGGGGTCAAGGCCCCGGAACAAAGCCTGGCGGCCCCTTGCGGCGAGAAGTAGAATAGCGGCCGCTTGGGGCGAGAAGAAGAATAGCGGCCCCTTGGGGCGAGAAGAAGAGTAGCGGCCGCTTGGGGCGAGAAAAAGTATAACAGCCCTTTGGGTCAAGAAAACAACCCGGCCCCTTGGGGCAAGAAAACAACGCGGCCCATGTGGGCAGGAAGCAGTGGAGATAGGGCGTGGACAGAGGATTTCTGTCAGGGCTGGCCGCAGGGCTGGTTCTGGTTGTCGGGGGTGGCATCGTGGTGTCGGAACTGGCACCACTTCCGGGTCAGGCAGTGATCCTTGAACCCGGGGTCGTGGCTCCGGTGACCGCCGCACCGGCGACATTGGCACCCAGCGAAGCGGCAAATCCAGCCGGGATCGAAGTGGCTTCCGAAACCGCTGCTCCGTCCCGGGTGGCAGACCTGTCTGCGCCGATAGAAGAACCAGGCATCGCCCCCGGCACTGAAGCCCCGGCACTGGTGCCCCCGCCAGCCGAGGCCGCCGCCACCATTGCCCCGGCACCCGCCGTGGCTGGCGTAACTCCGGCCGACACCGCACCTGGCCCGGCAGAACCGGTCGCGGCGGAACCATCGGTGCCGCCGGGTGAACCTGCCCCACCGCAATCCCCGGCCGTCACCGCCGAGCCGCAGGCCCCGAAAGTGGCCGAACCTGCGGCAGCCGTGGCAGTCACCTCACCTTCCACGCCCCTGGCACCGGTTGCCGACAGCGCCGGGGCCGCACAACTCGCCCCGGAAAAGCTGCCGCAGCCATCACTGAGTGACGCCGCCGCCACATTGGCCAGCACGGCACCTGCGGTGGAAAGCGCCTTGCCGGTGGCGGGCACAGCGGTGGAAAGCCCGAAACCCGTGCTGCCGGGGGCAGTGACGCTGCCTGCCAGCGATGGCCCGGCGCTGACCCCTGCGGCTGCCGCAAGACCTGTGGCGGCACAGCAAACCGGCGATGCCCCCGCCAGCAGGGCACCTGATCTGGTCCCCAGTGCAGCCGTGCAGTCGGAACCGACGGCCAGCATCGGCGACCAAGCGCGCGAACCTCAACTACCCGGGGCCGACCCTGCCCCCGACAGCATTGCCGATCCCGCCGCGCTGCCCGCAGAACCGGTGGCCGGTGAACCCGCAGACCCCGCCGCCAAACCGGCGGAAGGTGCCGCGGCCACTGCGGAATCCGCCCCGGTCGGGCAAGCCAGGCCCGGTATTCTGGCCCTGACCGATCCCGGCATGCCCAATGGTGTCAATGCCCCGAAACCCGGCTTTGCCACCGATGCTCCGGGGGTCAGGATCATCCGTCCTTCCACAACCAAGCCCCCTGCCACCAAACCCCTGCCTGCGGCCCGTGCCGATGCGGCCACGGCCAGAGATGCCGCCGACGGGTCACCGGCGCTGGTGCGCAACGCTGCCGATTTCGCCAACCTCGGGGGCAAACCGCTGATGTCGGTGATTCTGATCGATGATGGCAGCCAGAACCCGGCCATGATCACCGGTCTGGGCTTTCCGGTCACTGTGGCGCTGGACCCGACCCGCCCCGGTGCAGCCGAAGCCGCCGTCATCTATCGCGCCGCCGGGCTGGAGGTGCTGATCCTGGCCAGCGCCTTGCCGGCTGGTGCCACCGCCTCTGACCTGGAAGTGACATTCCAAAGCCATTTCAATACTTTGCCGCAAGCTGTTGGTGTGCTGGATCTGCCGTTGGACGGGTTTCAGGACAATCGGGTGCTGGCGCAGCAGATCATCGGAATATTGGGTCAGGGCGGCTATGGTCTGGTGACGCTCGACAAGGGGCTGAACCCTGCGGCACAGGTGGCCGAACGCGAACGGCTGGCGCAGGCGCGGGTATTCCGGGAACTTGACGCGGCGGGCGAAACCCCCGAAACCATCCGCCGCTACCTGGACCGTGCCGCCTTTCGCGGCGCACAGCAAGGGTCTGTGGTGGTTCTGGGTCACGGCACCGGCGAAACCCTGCAGGCCTTGGTGGAATGGGCGGCCGAAGGGCGCGCCGCCAACATGGCGCTGTGCCCGGTTTCGGCTGCGATGTCAGAGGTTTAGTGGTCAGAGTGAAGGCTCAGCACTGCCGCACTAATCTACGGTCGATCAGATCGGCAATCTGGCCCGATGCCAGCCCCAGAACCTCTGCCAGCACCTGTTCGGAATGCTGCCCCAAGGCGGGGGCAGGCAGCGGCGGTTGACGCTGCGCAGCGCCGAAATGGATGGGTGAACCCGGCACCGGGTAGCTGCCGATGCCAGGCTGGTCGATCAGACTGAACACCGGATTGTCGGGCGACAGATCAGGATCGGTCGCTACCGCACTGGCAAAGCTGTGAAAAGGCGCCCAGGTCAGACCCGCTTTTTGAAACAGCGGCGCAATCGCTGCCAGACCCCGGGCGGCAAACCACGGGCGCAGCAGGTCGGTGATGGCATCGCGGGCGCGAAAGCGGTTGCCTTCGTCGCCAAGGTCCAGCCCCAGTTGCACAGCCAGCCCGGCAACAGCCTCACCGACACCCGTCACCATGACCAACCCGCGCCATTGCCGCGCCGTCAGGCCCACCACCATCACCCGCGCGCCGTCCTTGCACAGGAAATCCATGCCATAGGCCCCGTACAGTGCATTGCCGATCTGTGGCCGGTCATGGCGATTGACCACCACGTCACCGATGATCCCCAGATTGCCCAGCATCGCCGCCGCCACATCCTTCAGGCTCAGTTCCGCCAGTTGCCCGGCCCCCTTGCGCATCCGGTGCCGTTCGGCGGCCAGCAGCGCCTGCACCACCATGCCACCGGCAATGCAATCCCAAGCGGGCAGCGCATGCGCCACCGGGTCGCCCCCGGCGGGTCCGGTAGCCATGGGAAAGCCGATCGCGGCATTGACAGTATAATCCACCGCCGGTTCGCCGCGCCGGGTGCCAATCAGCGACACCATGATCAGGTCAGGGCGGACGGCTGACAGGGCAGGGTAATCCAGCGCACCGGGGCTGCGCAGATTGGTCAGATAGCATCCGGCATCGGCCCCCGAGGCAGTAATCAGCGCCGCCGCCAGCTCCTGGCCCTCGGGCTGCGCCAGATCGATGGCAACCGATTTCTTGCCCTTGTTCAACCCGGCCCAGAACAGGCTTTGCCCGGTGACGGTCACCGGCCAGCGCCCGGCATCAAGGCCGCCCTGCAACCGGTCGATCCGGATCACCTCTGCGCCCATCTGCGCCAGCGTCATCCCGGCCAGAGGCACTGCGACAAAGGCCGCCTGTTCCACCACGCGCAAGCCGGACAGCATCACCATTCCACCTTGGCCTGCATGCATTGCAGCCCCTCGGGGTTGGCAGTGCACAGGGTCAACGCGCCGCCGTCGTCTGCCAGACCCACCAGTTGCAGCGGGTCGATGTGAAACGCCGGGCGGACCCCGCGATAGCTGTAGCGGGCCGGGACCCTGCCACCGGCGCTGCGCTGTGCGGCATCGATCAACAGCAGCGCCTGATAGGGACCATGCACCACCAGACCCGGATAATGTTCTACCTTTTGAGCATATTCCAGATCATAGTGAATGCGGTGGCCGTTGAAGGTGATGGCCGAAAACCGGAACAGCCGCACCGCATCGATTGCCTGATGCTGCCGCCACAGCACATCGGATGGCACCGGGATCGGCACCGGGGGGCTGTACTGCGGGGGAATCGCCACAAACACCAGATCCTGTTCTTCACTCACGCAATCCGAACCGCTTTGGCCGATGCTGTGATGCACAGTTACAAACACCAACGCCCCGACAGCGCCTTGTTTTTCCACCACTTTCACAATCTCGGACCGGCGCTGCATTGCCACCCCCAGCGCCAGCGGCTGGTGAAACGCCACCCGGCCCCCGGCCCACATGCGCCGTTCCAGCGGGACCGGCGGCAAAAAGCCGCCGCGCGCCGGGTGGCCATCGGGGCCAAGCGCTGCCATCGGTGCCACCGGCTGAAACGCAATCCAGTGCCACAGCACCGGCAAGGGGCTGCCGTGGCTCAGGGTACAGGGCCGGTCCAGCAGCGCCGCCATCTGCGCGGCTTGCCGCAGGGTTACGCAATCCTCGACCGTTTCGACCTTGCCCACCCAATTCTGATAATCCATCCGCCACTCCATCTGCTGCGCAATAATGTTGCGCCGCAGATACAAAGGTCAAGCCCTATGGCGCGGGGATCAGATGGGTGATGCCAACAGCCGCCGCCTTTGCCAGTTCCGGGTCCAGCGACATCGGAATATATTCGCCGCGCCGCCACAACACCCCCAGATCATCGTAGAACCGGCTGAGTGGATGGCCGGATTGCCCGGTCGAGGTGATGAACACCGAACTGTCCGGGTCGGCAAAATCATACACGCCCCGGTAGCCTGCGCCATGCACATTCAGGAACGGCTCCGACCCGGTGCCGCTGGTGCGGCCGCGCAGCAGCGTGTCATCACCGCCAGAGGTCGACTGCCGGATATTGACGAAATATTTCAGAAACGGCACTCGCCCCAGCACCGGGTGGTCATGTGTGGCCTGATGGGCATCGCCCCAGCGCCAGCTTTCGGGGTTGGCGCCATAATGTTCGGTCAGCCACAACAGGGCATCATCCAGTGACAGACGGGCCACGTCCTGGCAGGTTTCGACAGGCGACGACTGGAGGATATCGCACCAGAGCGCAGCACCGTCGACATTGCGGTAAACCCGGTCGATAAACACGGGATCAACATGAGAAAATTCTGCAGCCATCGGCCCCAGATCATCCTGAATCACCCGTTGCTGCAATGCCCGCAGCCAGGCGGCATAGATCAGCGGTTCCGGCAGGTGTTCGTTCATCTCGCCATTCCACGCCGCCAACAACTCCAACGCCCGTTGCCGCAACCGCTCGGGCGTGCCATCAGGTGCCGCTTCGCCGGTAAACCACAGATCGGCACCGACCAGCGGCAGCAGGGTTCGGGCGGTGTTGGATACGGTATCCAGTTGCGCCTCGATGAAGCTGTCGCGGGTATGAACCTCGCGGGTCTGCATCAGCCGCTGCCAGCGCTGGATCCGCTGGGTATCGCCGTAATCAAAGCTGACATGGTTGGGAAACGGGCGGTCCACCACCTTGTTGTTGGTATTGCCAAGGATGCCACCGGCGGGATCGACGAACCGCGGGTTGTCGGCGTAGGGCAGGCTGCCTTGCCAGCGGTTTTCGGCGATCCAGCCGGGTGACGGCATCCGCCCTTCGGTCTGGTGCGCCGGGTCGCGTTTCGGCACCTTGCCGATCAGTTGCATCGCAATGCCGTTCTGGTCGACCACTGTCAGGTTTTGTGATGGGGCCACATAGGTTTCGCCTGCCGCCAAGGCATCCGCCACCGAATGCGACCGCATCAGCTGCATCGCCGAAGTCATTGATGTATCTGCCCCATCCAGCACCGTCCACGACAGGGCAGCCACATGACCGGGCGGGGTAACGCTGCCGATGTCATAATGGCCGCCTGGCAGCACCGGTCCGTTTTCGGTCCAACGCAGGGTCAGGGTCAAGGGCGCACTGTCCTTGATGGTGACAATGCTGCCTTTGGTGACAAACCTCTTGTAACCCGTTGGTGTTTCGTATTCTTCGGGATTTTCCGGGTTCAGCTTTTCGACAAACAGGTCCTGATCGTCGAGATAGCTGGAGGTGATGGCCCAGCCCACATCGGCGGACCTTCCAACCAGCACCAGCGGCATCCCCGGAATGGTACCGCCGATCACCCCGCCGGACGACAGTTCCAGCCGCGCCAGATACCAGATGGCGGGGGCGGTAAAGCCAAGGTGAGGATCATTGGCCAGCAGCGTGCCACCGGCGGCAGACCGGCCTGGGGCTGCGGCCCAGGCATTCGACGCCCCGGCAAAGGCGCGGGGTTTGAACGGCGACAGCGGGTCATTGGGGATGGCCAGAGCGGCAAAGCTGCGCGGCACCGTGGGGAACAGGCTGGCAAACGGCGGCAGGGCGGCGATGCCGGTGCCGGGATCATCGGGCAGAATGTCGCGCAACCGGCCCTCCGGCAACACCATCGACAGCCGCGCCCGAAGCACCTCGGACTCCAGATGTGACGACAGTTGCAACCCCATCAGCTTGATGATCGCCAGCGAATCCGCCGGTTGCCAAAAAGCTATTTCTGGCGAAAACAGGAAAAACTCCGGCGCACCGCGCCCCATGGCGTCGCGGTTGACGATCTCGATCCAGGCATTGACGCCCTTGGCATAGGCCGCCAGCGCCGCTTTGGTCGGGGCGTCCTGCACCTCGACCGATTGCACCGCCAGTCCGTAGATATCCAGCCGGCGCAGCAATTCATCGATCTTGACGGTGCGTGCGCCGAAAATCTCCGACAGTCGGCCTTGTGCGGTGCGGCGCAGCATGGTCATTTGCCACAGCCGGTCCTGGGCATGGGCAAAACCCAGGCCGAAAAACACATCGGCGTCGGTTTGCCCGAAGATGTGCGGCACATTGTCATTGGTGCGCACCACCTCAACCGGGCCGGACAAGCCGTTGATTTCATAGGATGCGCTGTAATCGGGGAGGGAGCGCGACAGGAAATAATAGCTGCCAAACCCGGCCAGAAAGATCAGCGCCACCAGCCCGACAAACAGGCGCAGCAGCCAGCGGAAAGCAACAGCCATGATGTATCCGGTTCAAGCCCGTGGTTGACGGCGTTTTCAGAGCCGCTACCTAGGGCTAATAGGG
>JAYTDA010000216.1:0-1913 GCA_043736155.1 Paracoccaceae bacterium
TCGCGTCCTGACAGGCGCCCTGACAATAAGCCGTCAGTTCATGAAAAATATGTGCGAATGCGGCATGGGTCTGTAGGTGCTTGCGCATTGCCAATACAACCCAGCGGTTCATCCCCGAAATCCGGTACAGCCGCACCCCTTGCAGAATCGCCGGACTTAGGTTCGGCAACAAGGAAAACGGGACGTGGCAGGTCCCAAGGCCCCCGGCCACCATCTCGATCGATGAGGCAAAGGTGGGCGTTGTGAAGGTCGCCGTGGCGGCGGGCAGGAACGCGCGGTACCACTCGTCCGACGCGGCGCGGGTCGGGACGGAGGCCTCGATTTCAATGTAGTTGGTCAGAATGGGGTTAACCCCACTTCCGTCTGGTGGGGCGTTCAGCGCAAGCCGCAGATCGTCTTCGCTCAACGAGGCGGGAACGGCCCAGGCTATCTGATCTTCGAACAGGCGCGATACGGCAAAGGATAACTGGTCCTTCAAGATCGCTGGTTCGGAAACGATGGCAAAGTTGATCTGATGCATCCGCAACTGTTCGACCAATGCCGATGAGTTGACGTCATAGACCAGTTCGAATTTGACGAACCCCGGCGCAGACTGCGCGATATGCGCCGTCGCCGCGGTGAAGGTGCCGCGCAAAACCGGCGTGGCCCCCAAACGCAACACGACAGAAGAATGGCGGAACCGTTTTTCATGTTCATTCATGGCCACGGTCATGCGGCCAAGGATGTCCTCGCTCGACTTGAACCAGAATTCTCCGGCCGGAGTCATCGACACCTGTCCTGTCCGGTTCCGGTTGATCAGCTGAACATTCAGCATCTCTTCCAGCTTGGCCAGTTGCTGCGATATCGACGGCTGCGACAATCCCGTCCGGTGCGCAGCCTTCGTGATCGAACCTGTCACCACGACCCAGCGAAAGATTTCGAGTTGTCTGAAGGTGATATCCATAGGCTTATGTTGACCATCGTTAGTCTGAGCGTCACTGGGACTTTACCGCACTCCTCTCGGTAAACCCAAGACCGGATCGCCCCGGCGCCGCCACCATGCAGCCTATGATTAACATAAGCTTTGGCTATGGTCAGCCCCCGCTCTACCTCCCCCAGCTTAGCCCGACCACGGTGTTCGATGGCGTCAGCGGAACCACAATCAGACCCTGATCCGCCACAAACTCCAGATCGGCGGCGCCCGGTTCCAGCTTGCCCACCTCGACCGCCGCGCCACCGGGGGCTTGCTGCAACAGCCGCCCGCCCATGTTGTCGGTGATCAGCACACCGCCCGCGCCATCGGGTTCAACCCCGTCCAGCACCCCTGAAGGATCAGCACTGCCATAGGCCGTGATCGCCCTGCTGGTCAGGTCCAGCGCAACGACATAGCCCGGCTTGATCTTGTCAAACCCCTGACTCGCATCACCAAGATTGGCCACGATCAGCGAATTTCCGGCCAAGGACAGCCCGTTTGCCCCCATCAGCATCGGGTCCTGCGCAAAGATCGCCATCACCCCCGCCTCCAGCACCCAGACCGAATTGCCGAAGGTGTCAGAGACGAACACCCGCCCGTCCGGCGCCGCGATGACGTCATTCAGCAACACCGACCCCGCCGCCGGATACTGGTTGCTGATCTGGCCCGATGCGATGTCAATTTCGACCAACTGGTCAATGTCGGCGGTGAACAGCTTGCCACCCTGAATGGCCATTCCCTTGGGGGCATCGAGGCCCGTCACCCATTTGTCCGTCCTGATTGCCCCATCGGCACCCATCGTTGCGATATAGCCGTCACCATCCTTGGCCATCGGATCGGCGCCCATGTTGGACACATAGAACAGGCCCGCCGCCGCGTCCCATTCCACCGACTCGGGGCTGGAAAAGCCGGTTGTGCGCCAGACCTCGGTCGCCGTCTGGGCATCGGCCGCGCCGACCAG
>JAYTDA010000217.1:0-20407 GCA_043736155.1 Paracoccaceae bacterium
ACCGGCCGATCCGGTGCAGCCGGACCTGTTCAGCCTGGACGCAGAAGAACCGATGGCGGCGCACCAGCCCGCCGCCGTCGAACCGCCGGGTGCAGCCAATGCCGGTCGCGCCCGCCCGCCCCGCCAGCTGCCCGCCGACAGCGATCCCGGCCCCGACCCGGCTCCCGGGCGACAACCGCTGGCAACACTGCTGCGCCACATGCAGGCCAGCCGGTCGCTGGTGCAGGCGGCTGAACTGCACCCGCTATACGCCCGGTTGGTCGAATTGCGCAAAGGTCGCAGCTTGCCGGTGGCACCGGACCGGCAATAGGCCGGTGATGCGCTTTGCGGCTTGCCAATGCCCGAAATTCCGCTATGCACTGCCGCTGTCGGGCCGTGGCGCAGCCTGGTTAGCGCGTCCGTCTGGGGGGCGGAAGGTCGAGAGTTCAAATCTCTCCGGCCCGACCATAGCAAAACCGCCCTTGCCCGTCCGGGGCGGGGCGGTTTTTCTTTTTGAACGCAGGATCAAGGGGTTGGCATGACAAACGCAGGTGTTTTGCCGTTCCAGCATCTGCAGGGGCTGATTGCCACCGGGGCGATCCGGGCCGACCCGGCGATTCCGCCGGCGCAGGTGCAACCGGCCAGTCTGGACCTGCGGCTGGGCACTGTGGCTTACCGGGTCCGCGCCTCGTTTCTGGCGGGGCACGGTGCGCGCGTCGCCGACCGCATCGCCGAGTTCGAGATGCACCAGGTCGATCTGAGCCCGGGTGCCGTGCTGGAAAAGGGCTGCGTTTATGTGGTGCCGCTGATCGAGCATCTGGAGCTGCCCGCCGATATTCAGGCGGTCGCGAATGCCAAAAGTTCCACCGGGCGGCTGGACCTTTTGACCCGCACCATCACCGATGGCGGCACCGAGTTCGACCGGATTCCGGCGGGCTATCACGGCCCGCTGTACGCCGAGATCTGCCCCCGCTCGTTTTCGGTGCTGGTCCGCCCCGGCATGCGGCTGAACCAGATCCGCTTTCGCCGGGGGCAGGCGGTGCTGGATGATATTGCATTGGCGGCGCTGCAAGCCAGCGACCGGCTGGTGTCGGGAGAGGCGCATATCTCGGATGGTCTGGGCTTTTCGGTCGATCTGGACCCTGCCCCTGACAGCGCCGGGTTGGTGGGATACCGCGCCAAACCCCATACCGGGTTGATCGATCTGGACCTGCTGGCCCATTATCCCGCCGCCGATTTCTGGGAGGAGTTGCGCACCGATGAGCGCCGCATCATCCTCGACCCCGGGGCGTTCTATATCCTCGTCAGCCGCGAATCGGTGCATATTCCCCCCGACTATGCCGCCGAAATGGCCCCTTACCTCGCGATGGTCGGCGAATTCCGGGTGCATTACGCCGGGTTCTTCGACCCCGGTTTTGGCCATGCCGAGGCCGGAGGCAGCGGGTCACGCGGCGTGCTGGAGGTGCGCTGCCACGAGGCACCGTTTGTGCTGGAACATGGCCAGATCGTCGGGCGGTTGGTCTATGAACGGATGGCAGAACGGCCAACGCAGCTGTACGGCAGCGGCATCGCATCGACCTATCAGGGACAGGGGCTGAAACTGGGCAAGCATTTCAAATTGGGGTAGGTGATGCGGATCAGGGGGGCTGGATTTGCCGGGGGAGTTTGACCGGTTGATCGAGGGTGTGCTGCCGGGGGGGATGTGTGACGCGGCGATTGCGGGGTGAGGCGGATGGCCCCTCATGTTCCGCGCCGCCCCGGAGCCTGCCCTTGCGAAAGCGCGGGTGATCCGGGCGCCCCGAGGCTGCTGGTAACCGTCGGCTTCACTCCCCCGGATCGGCAAGAGCCCTGAGGCTCCGGGTCAAGCCCGGAGCGGCGCGGACCTTGGGGGTTGAAGTCTCTCTCCAGCCCCCGCCTCAATCCTCGAACAACTCGCTTTGCCCCGCCACGGCGTCGCCCTCATCGTCGTCCCCGAACCCGGCCAACGCCTCTGCCCCCGGCAAGGGCCGGTTGTCCAGCAGCCCTGCGGCGCGCAGTTCCTTCAGCCCCGGCAGATCGCGGGCGGATTCCAGGCCGAAATGGTCCAGAAACCCCTCGGTCACCACAAAGGTCACCGGGCGGCCCGGGGTCATCTTGCGGCGGCCAAACCGGATCCAGTCCAGTTCCAGCAACTGATCGACGGTGCCGCGCGATACCGCAACCCCCCTGATCTCCTCGATCTCGGCCCGGGTCACCGGTTGGTGATAAGCCACGATCGCCAGGGTCTCGATGGCGGCGCGGCTGAGTTTTCGGGTTTCAACCACCTGTTTTTGCATCAGAAAACCCAAGTCTGGCGCAGTACGGATCGCCCAGCCGTCGCCGACCCGCACCACCCGGACCCCCCGCCCCTCATAGCGGCGCACCAGAGCAACTAAAGCCTCGGCGGGGTCAGAGCCATGCGGCATCCGGGCTTCCAGTTCGCGCACCGTCACCGGCTCGGCCGAGGCGAACAGGATCGCTTCGACCATCCGTTCCTGTTCGGCCGGCACCGGGGCGGCAAACAGGCTTTGCTCCTCCGGTTCAGCCATCCGCGCCGCCTTTGCGGCGGATCAGGATCGGGGCAAAGGCCTCGCCCTGTTTCAGATCGATCTGCCCCAGTTTGGCCAGTTCCAGCGTGGCGGCAAAGGTGGCGGCCAGGGCCGAGCGGCGGCGCACCGGGGTGCCTGCCCACCCCTCGGGCAGGTAGCTGGCCAGATCGGTCCAGACCATGGCGGTGCCGATCAGACCGCGCAACCGCTCCAGCGCCTCATCCATCCGGTAGATAGTGTCGCGGTCGAGCGCATAGGGGCGAAATTCGTCGCGGGTGCGCAGCCTTGCATAGGCCTGCATCAGATCCAGCAGTGTGGCGGTATGTTTCACCTGCCGGGTGCGTTGCACCTCTTCGGGCAGGCCGCGCCCAAAGAAATCACGCCCCAGCCGGTCGCGCGCCATCAGTGCCGCGGCGGCATCGCGCATCGCCGCCAGCCGTTCCAGCTGAAACGCCAGATGCGCCGCCAGATCCTCGCCGCTTGGCCCCTCGTCTGCCGGGTCAGGCGGCAGCAGCAGCCGCGATTTCAGGAAGGCAAGCCAGGCCGCCATCACCAGATAATCGGCGGCCAGTTCGATCCGCAGCGACTGGGCGCGGGCGATGAAATCGAGGTATTGTTCCGCCAGTTGCAGCACCGAAATCCGGCGCAGATCGACCTTGAGGCTGCGCGACAGGGTCAGCAGCAGATCGAGCGGCCCCTCGAACCCATCGACATCGACAATCAGCGCCTCTGCCGCCAGCCGGTCGCTGACCGCAACCGGATCGCGGGGCGGCGGCGCTGTGGCGGACCAGTCGTCAGACATCGGCAACCGCCAGAAGTGCGGCATATTCGGCATCCAGCGCCGCCATATCCGCCGGTTCAGCGGCACGGCGCTGTGCCAGTGCCGCACCAGCGCGCCGTGTCGCCGCCGCCGTCATCCGCCCCGCCGCCGCCACCACTTGCCCGCCTTCGTCCGGATCGCCGTTACACTGCAGCACCAGATCGCATCCAGCGGCAATCACCCCGGCGGCGCGTTGGGAATGCGTGCCTGACAGAGCCTGCATCGACAGATCATCGCTCATCAACAGCCCGTCAAAGCCGATAGCCTCGCGGATCACCCGCACCACCGGGGCTGACAGGGTTGCAGGGGCCAGGGGGTCAATTGCAGAAAACACGATATGGGCGGTCATTGCCATCGGCAGATCAGCAAGGGCGCGAAACGGGGCGAAATCATGCGCCATCAGATCGGCCAGCGCGGCATCAACCCTTGGCAATTCCTGGTGGGTGTCCAGCCGCGCCCGCCCGTGGCCCGGCATGTGTTTCATCACCGGCAACACTCCCCCCGCCGCCATCCCCGCCACCATCGCCCGCGCCGCCGCCACCACGGCATCCACATCGGTGCCATAGCAGCGGTTGCGCAGAAACCGGTGGGTGTCGGCCTCGGCCAGATCCAGATTGGGGGCACAGTTCACATCAATGCCGACGCTGCGCAGATCATCGGCGATCAACCTGCCGCGCAGCCACATGGCGCGGGAACGGTTCTGGGGGGCCACCATCGCCGCCTGATCCAGCGGCGGCGGAAATTCGCGCCAATGGGGGGGGCGCAGCCGCTGCACCCGCCCGCCTTCCTGATCAACCAGCACCGGGGCATCGCGGCCCACGCTGGTGCGCAGGTCGTGGGTCAGGCGGCGCAACTGATCCGGATTTTCGACATTGCGGGCAAACAGGATAAAGCCCCAGGGGTCGGCATCGGCGAGAAACTTCCGCTCATCTGCTGACAAGGTCGGACCAAGACAGCCCAGAATGGTGGCTCCGGTCACCGCGTCAGTACCGGGATACATTGCAACTGGTCATTGGCCAGCACCGCACAGAGCCGCCGCGCTTCATCCTCGTCTTCAAACCCCAGGGCGCGCAGACGGTAAAAGGTCTTGCCGCCACTGACAGCGGCTTGCACCATCCGGGTCTTGCCCTTGAAGTAGTCGGCGTAACTGGCGGTCAGTTTTTCCCAATCGGCATCGGCGGCGGCAACATCGGGATAGGCCCCCAGTTGCACCAGCCTTGTCCCGGGGGCGACGGCATCAGCGGCGGCAACTTCGGGCTCGGCACTGGCGGGTTCTGGTACCGCCTCTGCCGTCCCGGCCGGGGCCAATGCGGCGACGGGGCGTGATCTTGGGCGCAGCGACTGCGCCACGGCAAAGGCACTGGCATTGACCAGCAGCGGCGGCTGATCCGCCACTGCTTCGGCCAGCGCTGCATCGACAGCCACGGCCACCGCATCCGTCGCAGCGGTTTCGGCCAAGGCCGCGACTTCAGGCGCGGTTCCGGCCGGTTCTGGCGGCAGCAAGGCTGCGCTGGTTGCGACCACAGGCTCGGGGGCGACCACAGGCTCGGGGGCGACCACAGGTTTGGGGGCGACCACTTCGGGTTCCGCCTCGATGTCGGCCAGATTGCCTTCGAGCGCTGCGGTGCTGGAACCCTCATCCGCGAACTGGCCGGGGATCGGGATGGTCGAGGTCAGGGTCGGCACCACGGCACTGGGCGGGATCGGGGCATACCCTGCCACGTCGCTTTCGCTCAGTTCCACCGGTTTCGGTGCCAGCAGCAACCGGTCGGCGGGGGCTGCCACTTCACCGACAGCGGCGACATTGTTCACCGCCAGACCCTGATGCGCCATCTGTTCGCCGCCGGGGTCAACCGGCGCAATCCGCATCGGCCCTTCCAGCGCCAGCACCACCGGCACCCCGCGCGCATCGCGCACCGCGATCCGGTAGCCCCAGACCGCAAGCCCCACGATCAGCGCCACTGACAGCAGGGCACCGGCACCGTTGGTCAGCTTTTTAACGCGCCGCGCGCCTGGCAGCGCGCTTGCCTCATCCACGAACGCGTCGCAGTCAATATCCGCCATGTTCTGCCTCGCCTGCCGGGCCATATGGCCGTGGCATTTGCCTCATCCCGGCGGCCCGCGCTTGTGGTCAGCGCATTTCCTCCACCGGAACAACGCCCAAGATACCCAAACCGGCGGAAATGACAACGCCCACCGCCCGGGCAAGGGCGATTTTCGCCGCTGTTGTGGCCGGATCGCCCGTTTGCACGAAACGCAAGGTCGGTTCGTCATTGCCGCGATTCCACAAAGCATGGAAATCCGATGCCAATTCATACAGATAAAACG
Source organism: Paracoccaceae bacterium (assembly GCA_043736155.1). Taxonomy (GTDB): domain Bacteria; phylum Pseudomonadota; class Alphaproteobacteria; order Rhodobacterales; family Rhodobacteraceae; genus JANNRR01. The sequence goes on from JAYTDA010000217.1 coordinate 5,695, forward strand.
CGATCTTGTGCGGTTCATTGCCTTTGGCGGCGATTTCGACCAGCCGGGGCCATTCGGCGATCTTGCGCGCAACCTCCAGCTCTGCCGGGTGGCTGTTGCGGGTCAGATCGGCGCGCGCCAGATCGGCATCGGCCACCGGCACCCCGGCATCACCTGCCTTGCGCAGCACCGAATTGATCCTTGCATTGGCATATTGGACATAGAACACCGGATTGTCTTTCGACTGTTCGACCACCTTGTCGAAATCGAAATCCAGTGCGGCGTCGTTTTTCCGGGTCAGCATGACGAACCGGGTGACATCCGGCCCGACCATGTCCACCACGTCGCGCAACGTCACATAGGTTCCGGCCCGCTTGGACATCTTGAACGGCTGGCCGCCCTTCCACAGCTTGACCAGCTGCAGCAGCTTGATGTCGAGCGGCACCCGGCCACCCGACAGCGCCGATACCGCCGCCTTCATCCGTTTGACATAGCCGCCGTGGTCAGCCCCCAGAATATCGATCAGCGCATCAAAGCCGCGTTGCACCTTGTCGTAATGATAGGCGATGTCGGGGGCAAAATAGGTCCAGCCGCCATCGGATTTCTGCACCGGGCGGTCCACGTCGTCGCCGTAAGCGGTGGACCGGAACAGGGTCTGTTTGCGCGGCTCCCAATCATCCGGGGTCTTGCCCTTTGGCGGTTCCAGAATGCCGTCATAGATCAGCCCCATCCCGCGCAGGGTGTCAATCGCGGCTTCGATCCTGCCGGTGCCGTACAGTGCCTTTTCCGATGAATAGACATCCATCTGCACCCCCAGCAGCGCCAGATCGGCGCGGATCATCCCCATCATCGCCTCGGTGGCAAAGTCGCGGATGTCGGCGAGCCAGTGCTGTTCGCCCTTGTCCAGCAGTGTGTCGCCGTACTTGGCTTTCAGGGCCTGCCCCACCGGGATCAGATAATCGCCGGGATACAGCCCCTCGGCAATCTCGGGTGACAGGCCATGCGCCTCGCGGTAGCGTTCATAGGCCGAGCGCGCCAGCACATCGACCTGTGCCCCGCCGTCGTTGATGTAATATTCGCGGGTGACGCGGTGGCCGGAAAACGCCAGCAACCGCGCCAGCGCATCGCCAAACACCGCACCCCGCACATGGCCGACATGCATCGGACCGGTCGGGTTGGCCGAGACAAACTCCACATTGACGCGTGCCCCCTGCCCCAGGTTTGAGCGGCCATAATCGGCCCCCTGCGCCAAAGCCGCCGCCACCACCTGCTGCCAGACCCAAGGTGCCAGCCGCAGGTTCAGAAAACCGGGGCCCGCCGGTTCGGCATGGGTGATGCGGGAGTCCAGCACCAGTCTGGTGGCCAGCGCCTCGGCAATTGCGCGCGGTGCCATGCCCGCCGGTTTTGCCAGCACCATCGCGGCATTGGTCGCCATATCGCCATGCGCCGGATCGCGCGGCGGTTCTATCGCCACAGCGGCGAAATCGAGGCCCTGTGGCAGGGTGCCCCCGGCTTGCAGCGCCGCCAGCGCATCGGTCACAGCCAGGCGAATATCGGAAAACAGGTTCATGTCAGCCATCCTTGGATGGCGGGGGTTTATCATGCGGGGGGGCCGGGTCAACCGTGGGCCTTGGGTGTCGGGAACGGGATTGACGCCCTGTTCTGCGGCAACCGACCAGGCCGGGGGTTTTGCACCCCGAGCCATTGGTCGCTTGAACCAATGGCGCAACCAACGGCTCCCCCGCAGAGTATTTTTTCGAAAAACAATTCTATTTCAAAGCGTCGGCAGTTCTTGACGTCAGCCCCGAGGCGTCGCGGCGCGCGAAGTCTTTTTCTGCCAGCTGCCGGATTCGTCTGACCAGTAGTGTGCCGCCAGGCCGGTGTCACCCACCAGTTTCCACTGCTGGCGTGCCAAAGTCATCGCCGCATCGTCGCCACCGTCAAACAGCACCGAGGCGCGCGCCAGCACCGGCAGTTCCGCCGGATCAAAGGCGGCGCCGTCGATCAGCATCAGGCAAGTGGCGTGATTGGCGCTGGTTCCGGCAAGGGTCAGCAGCACCGGCTGGTCACTGTCATGCGGCCCACCGGCCAGACCATGCGGCAGAAAACCCTCGCCCAGCCACAATTGCTGATCCAGCCAGTCCAGCCGCTGCTGCGAGGTGCCGCGTACCGTCACCCGCCACCCGGCGGCGAGTGAGCGGGTCAGCAGCGACGGCAGTGTCGCCTCCAGCGGCGACCGGGTCAGGTGGTAGAAGAAAACCTCGGACACTTGTTCTGCCATCAGCCCTCATAGCCATCGCGGATCAGCCGGTCCAGCGCACGGACCCCCCAGCCGGTGGCGCCCTTTGGCGCATAGGCGGTGTCGGCCTTGGTCAGGGCGGTGCCGGCAATATCAAGGTGAATCCACGGCATATCCTTTTTCACGAAACGCTGCAGGAACTGCGCCGCGGTGATCGACCCGCCGTCGCGGCCGCCGATGTTCTTCATGTCGGCGATGTTGCTCTTGATCATCTTGTCATAGGCATCGCCAAGCGGCATCCGCCAGGCGCCTTCCTGTTCCGCCGCTGCCGCTTTCAGGAACGCGGCGCACAGGGCCTCATTGTTGGAAAACACCCCGGCGTTTTCATGGCCCAGCGCCACGATGATCGCCCCGGTCAGGGTGGCCAGATCGATCATCCCGGTCGGTTCAAACCGGGTCTGGGCGTACCAAAGCACATCGGCCAGCACCAGACGGCCTTCGGCATCGGTGTTGATCACCTCGATCGTGTCGCCCTTCATCGATTTCACCACGTCACCGGGGCGTTGGGCGCGGCCATCGGGCATGTTTTCCACAATGCCGACCAGACCCACCACATTGGCTTTGGCCCCACGCAGCGCCAGCGCCTTCATCACACCGGCCACCACACCGGCGCCGCCCATGTCCATCGTCATGTCTTCCATGCCGCCCGCCGGCTTGATCGAAATGCCGCCACTGTCGAACACCACGCCCTTGCCGACCAGCGCAAACGGCTTTTGCCCCTTTGGTCCGCCATGCCACTGGATCACCACCAGCTTTGACGGGCTTTCCGAGCCTTGGCCCACACCCAGCAGCGCCCCCATGCCCAGCCGTTCCATATCCTCTTCGTCCAGCACCTCGACTTCCAGCCCAAGGTCCTGCAACGCCTGCAACCGGTGGGCGAATTCCCAGGTGGTCAGGATATTGGCGGGTTCAGACACCAGATCGCGGGTGAAGAACTGCCCTTCGGCCAGGGCGCGGTGCCGGGCAAAGGCGGTGGTGGCGGCGGCGGGGTTCGCCACCATCAGGCTGATGGCCCCTTGCGGCTTTTTCTCGGCGGTCTTGTGGTCGGTGAACTCGTAGGCGCGCAGCATCACGCCGTATGCCACCTCTGCCACCAGCGGCAGATTGCCTGCGAGGATCAGCAGAGCGGCTTGGCCCTTGGCCTTGCCGATGCTGGCACCGGCCCTGCGCGCCTGCACCAGCGTCGGTTTGCGCGGCAGTTTGACCAGATGCAGCGCCTCTGCCTGCAGCCCGGCGGGCCATGCCAGATCCAGCGCCTCGCCCGGTTCCAGCTTGGCAAAGGCGTCGGACGCCAGCACCCGGTCCAGTGCGCCACGCATCGCGCGGTTGACCCGGCGGGCCAATGCCTCCATCGGGCCGGGGCCGGAGGCAAAGATCGCGATCCGTCCGGCAAAACCGGCGATGGTTTCCGGGTCAGCCGGATCGAAGGTCAAGGGGGCAACGGATGTCATCGGCGTCTCCTGCAGCGATGGGCAAGTGGTAGCCTGCGCCCCCCCGATTGACCAGATATCAGTTTTCCACCCGGCGCTTTTGCTTTAGAGCATGTCCGACAAAAGTTGACTCCGGTTTTGCCGCAAGACATGCGCAAAACAAGAAATCTGGAGTCGGTCTGGCGTTTCTAACAACGTCGGACCGACTCCAGGCTCCGGCGACGTTACAGGAAAGAGACGGCACAATGCCAAGGCTGGACCGATACATGCTGTCACAACTGATGGTGTTGTTCGGCTTTTTCTCATTGGTGCTGGTCGGGGTTTACTGGGTCAACCGGGCGGTATTGCTGTTTGACCAGCTGATCGGCGATGGCCAGACCGCCCTGGTGTTTCTGGAGTTTACCGCCCTGACGCTGCCATCGGTGATCCGGCTGGTGTTGCCGGTGTCGGCTTTTGTGGCCGCAGTCTATGTCTCCAACCGGATGATATCGGAAAGCGAGCTTGTGGTGATGCAGGCCACCGGCTTTTCACCGTTTCGGCTGGCGCGGCCGGTGCTGTATTTCGGGTTGATCGTGGCGCTGATGATGGCGGTGCTGATGCATCTGCTGGTGCCTGCCAGCCGCACCCAACTGAATTTGCGCAGCGCCGAGATCACCCGCAACATCACCTCGCGGTTTCTGACCGAAGGGGCGTTTGTGCATCCAACCGATGGCATCACGGTCTATGTCCGCGAAATCACCACCTTGGGCGAGTTTCACGACATTTTCCTGTCAGATGCCCGCGGATTGGCGAAAAGCACCAGCTATACTGCCAAGCGTGCTCTGCTGGTGCGGGCCGACACCGGGCCGAAACTGATCATGTTTGACGGCATGGCGCAGACGCTGGATCTGCAAACCAACCGGCTGTTTACCACGTCCTTTTCCGACTTTTCCTATGATATCGGCGGGTTGATCGCGGTTCAGGCTCCCGGGGTCAAGCAGGCGGCGGAACTGGATACGCTGACTTTGCTGGCGGCGCAGCCGGAAGATCTGGCCCGTGCCGGGCAAGACCGGTCGGTGTTCCTGCAAGAGGCGCACAACCGGCTGGCCCAACCCTTGCTGGCCACGGTGGCGGCCCTGCTGGGGTTTTCGGCGCTGATGATCGGCGGCTTCAGCCGGTTCGGGGTGTGGCGCCAGATCATCGGCGCCGTAGTGGCGCTGATTATGACGCAGATGATCAACAATGCCGCAATCGATCTGGCGCAGTCGGATGAGCGCTATTGGGCGGCCTGCTACCTGCCGGTGCTGTTTGGCGCGGCTTTGGCAGGGCTGGTGCTGTGGCGGGCGGGGCGCAACCGCAGGGCGGTGCCGTTGCGCGGCACAGTGGGGGTGCCATGAGGTTGAGCCTGTACTTTGCCCGCAAATTTCTGGCCGCGTTCCTGCTGGTGTTCGGGGTGTTTCTGACCATTCTGCTGATGATCGACATGGTCGAACAGATCCGCAAATTTGCCGGGGCCGGGGTCACCTTAAGCCAGGCGGCGGAACTGGCGGCGCTGGTGGTGCCGCAGAACCTGTACCGCATCCTGCCGCTGATCACGATATTGGCGACGCTGATGCTGTTTCTGGGGCTGGCGCGGACTTCGGAGCTGGTGGTGACACGGGCGGCGGGGCGCTCGGCGCTGATGTCGCTGGTGGCACCGGTGGCGATGGCGCTGATGCTGGGGATCGTGGCGGTGGCTGTCATCAACCCGATCGTTGCCGCCACCACCAAACAATATGAACTGCGGGCCAACCAATATGCCCGGGGTGAAACCTCGACCCTGTCGATTGGCAGCGAAGGGTTGTGGCTGCGCCAGGGCGGCAGCGATGGCCAAACCGTGATCCGGGCCAGCCGGGCCAATCTGGATGGCACCAGTCTGTATGGTGTCACCTTTATCAGCTTTGCCGCCGATGGCAGTCCGACGCGCCGGATCGAAGCGGCAGAGGCGGCGCTGAGCGATGGGGCATGGACATTGCTGGATGCCAAGGAATGGCCGCTGCACGGCACCGACAATCCCGAACGTGCCGCCTTGCACCATGCCGGTCTGACCGTGGCGACCGACCTGACCCGCGACCAGATCCGCGACAGTTTCGGCACTCCTTCGGCGATCCCGATCTGGGAATTGCCCACCTTTATCAACCAGTTGACCCGTGCAGGCTTTTCCGCCCGCCAACACCGGGTCTGGCTGCAGATGGAACTGGCGCTGCCGCTGATGATGGCGGCGATGGTGCTGGTGGGGGCCGGGTTCACCATGCGCCACACAAGGTTTGGCCGCACCGGGCTGATGGTGCTGCTGGCGCTGCTGGCCGGGTTTGCGATCTTTTTCCTGCGCAACTTTGCCCAGGTGCTGGGCAACAACGGCCAGATCCCGGTGATCCTGGCGGCCTGGAGCCCGCCGGTAGCCGCCACCCTGCTGTCCCTTGGCTTCCTGCTGCATCTGGAGGATGGCTGATGCGCCGCCTGTGGTTGGCCCTGCTGCTGATCTGGCTGGCGCTGCCGGCGCTGGCGCAGGATCAGGCGACCCTTGTCGCTGACAGCATCTCGATCGCCGCCGACAGCCGTCTGGTGGCTGATGGCAATGTCGAGGTGCTGTGGCGCGGCACCCGGCTGCGCGCCAGCCGGATCAGCTTTGACCGCAACACCGGTCAACTGGTGATCGAAGGGCCGATCACCCTGACCGAGGGCGACAATCTGATCCTGCTGGCCGACAGCGCCGAACTGAGCCGCGATCTGCAACAGGGCATCCTGCGGTCCGCCCGGCTGGTGCTGAACCGGCAGTTGCAACTGGCGGCGGCCCAGATCAACCGGGTCGGCGGGCGCTATACCGAACTGACCCGCACCGTCGCCTCGTCCTGTCAGGTCTGTGCCGCCAATCCGGTGCCGCTGTGGGAAATACGGGCCGCCCGGGTGGTGCATGACCAGCAGGAACGCCAGCTGTATTTCGACCATGCGCAGTTTCGCGTCGCCGGTCTGCCGGTGTTCTATATCCCGCGCTTGCGGATGCCGGACCCATCGCTGAAACGCGCCACCGGGTTTCTGATGCCGAGATTCCGCTCGACCAGCTCGCTGGGGGCCGGGATCAAGCTGCCCTATTTCATCGTCCTCGGTGAAAGCCGCGATCTGACCCTGACCCCCTTTCTGACGACCCAAGGCAGCCGTACCCTTGATCTGCGTTATCGTCAGGCGCTGCAGAATGGCAGCTTGCAGTTCGACGGGGCTTTGACATCGGACCCTTTGATCAGGGGCGAGGCCCGTGGCTATCTGTTTGGCAATCTGACCATGGCGCTGCAAGGCGGCTATCAGCTGAAGTTCAACCTGCAAGCGGTCTCAGACAGCGCCTACCTGCTGGATTACGGCATTGGCCAGGTTGACCGGCTGCGCTCGGGGCTGGAGGTGACGCGTACTGGTCACACCAGCCATTTCAGCGCCGGTCTGGTGCAGTTCACCTCGATCCGGCAGGGCGAGGATAATGCGACGCTGCCCGGTCTGGTTGGCGAGATGACCCTGCACCGCCGGTTCCGCCCGGCGTTGCTGGGCGGCGAAGGCGGGTTCTGGTTCCAGACCTATGCCCTTGCCCGCCGGTCAACCGCTGATGGCGTGGGGCGCGACACCGCCCGCGCCTCTGCCCGCTTCGATTGGCGGCGCAACTGGACCCTGCCGTTGGGGATCAACCTGTCTGCCCTTGGGGCATTGACCGGCGATTTCTACCTGATCGGGCAAGACAGCAGCTTTCCCGATACCGTGGTGCGTGCCACCCCGATTGCCGCAGTGGAATTGCGCTGGCCCTGGATCAGAACCGGGCAAAACGGGGTGTCACAGGTGATCGAACCGGTGGTGCAACTGATCTACAGCCCCGCCGATGGCCCAGCGGTGCCCAACGAGGATTCAACCCTGGTGGAGTTCGACGAGGGTAACCTGTTCGCGCTGAACCGCTTTCCCGGGGCCGATGTGACCGAACGCGGGCTGCGTGCCAATGTCGGCGTCGGCTGGACCCGCTATGACCCTGCCGGCTGGTCTGCCAGTGCAACCCTGGGCCGGGTGGTCCGGTTTCACGATCCGGGGCAGTTTACCAGCAGTTCCGGCTTGGCGGGGGCACAATCCGACTGGTTGGCGGCGCTGCAGATTCGCACAGACAGTGGGATATCCCTGACCAACCGTGCGATTTTCGACAGTGATCTGAGTTTTGCCAAGGATGAGGTCCGCATTGGCGTCACCACGGACCGGTTGTCGCTGGCCACCAGCTATCTGTGGCTGGCTGCCGATGCCGCCGAGAACCGTCCCGGTGATACCGCCGAATGGGCACTGAACGCGGGCTATGAACTGGGCAATCAATGGACCGCCCGCGCCGACTGGCGCTATGACAACGAGGCGAAACGCGCCACCAGTGCCGGCTTGGGTTTTGCCTATCGGACCGAGTGTGTAACCGTTGATCTTTCCCTCTCGCGCCGGTTCACATCCTCTACTAGTGTGGCGCCAACCACCGATTTCGGCCTTTCGGTCGATCTGGTCGGCTTTGGCAGCACCGCAGAGGCAGGGGCCGTGCGCAAAAGCTGCCGCAGATGACCGGGTTGGCGGGGCGGATGAAAATGGATGAAGAGCGGATGACATGCGCCTGAAAAATATGTTGATCATGGGTTTTTTCATGGTAAGTGCCGCCATGCCGGTGCAGGCCCAGCAAAACCTCTTTGCCGCCCATCTGCTGGTGAATGATCAGGCAATTACCAAATACGAACTGGAGCAACGGGCGCTGTTTCTGAAACTGCTGCGCACCCCCGGTGATCCTTTGACCGAGGCGGAAAAGCGGCTGGTCGAGGACAAGCTGCGCCTGCAGGCCGCCAAAGCCGCTGATATCAAGCTGACCCCCGAGGAACTGGAGGCTGGCATGACCGAATTTGCCAGCCGCGCCAATCTGACCACCGAAACCTTTCTGGCCGCCATCGGCGAAGGCGGTGTTGCCCCCGAAACCTTCCGCGATTTTGTGACCGCAGGGCTGGTCTGGCGCAATGTGGTCCGGGCGAAGTTCGGTGCACAAGCCAATGTTTCCGAAGCAGATATTGACCGGGCACTGGCGCTGGAATCCCAACGCGGCGCGGTACGGGTGCTGCTGTCGGAACTGATCCTGCCCGCGACCCCCGATGTGGCGGCGCAGTCCGAGGCGCTGGCGCGACAATTGTCGGCGGAGTTGCAGGGTGAAGCCGCCTTTGCCGCCGCAGTCGCGCAATATTCGGTGGCCCCGACACGCGATCAGGGCGGGCGGATTGACTGGCTGCCGCTGGCCAACCTGCCGCCGCAACTGGCCCCGGTGCTGTTGGCGCTGAGCCCCGGTGACGTGTCGGTGCCGGTACCGGTCACCAATGCCATCGCGATTTTCCTGATGCGCGGGCTGGAGGATGGTGGCACCCCGTCGGCATCGGCGGTTTCCGTCGATTATGCCGAATATCTGATCCCCGGCGGCCACGGCGCGCAGGCGCTGGCGGCGGCGGCGACGCTGCGGGCCGGGGTCAAGGTTTGCGGTGATCTGTATCTGCCAGCCAACGGCAAACCGCCGGAACAGCTGCAGCGCCAGACCCAGCCGATGGATCAGGTGCCCGGCGATGTGGGGCTGGAACTGGCGCGGCTGGACCCGGGCGAAAGCTCGACAGCGCTGGAACGGGGCGGCAATCTGCTGTTCCTCATGCTGTGTTCGCGCACCCCGGTCAGCGAAACTCCGCCCAACCGCGACGAGGTGCGCAGCCGCCTGATCAACGAAAAGCTGGAAGGCCTGTCGGAAACCTATCTGGCGCAATTGCTGGCAGATGCCCATATCGTGGCACCATGAGGCGGGTTTCATGAGGTCGGCGCGATGAGGTCGGCGCGATGAGGCGGATGTCATGAGGCGGATGTCATGACATTGCCCCCCATCGCCCTGACCTGTGGCGACCCGTCCGGCATCGGCCCCGAGATTGCCGTGGCGGCACGCGCGGTGCTGGGCGACGCCTTGCCATTCTTCCTGATCGCCGATCCGCGCCATCTGCCGCAAGGCAGCGCCGTTCACCTGATCGACAGCCCAGCCGACGCCGCAACAGTCCCCGGCCATCTGCTGGCGCTGTTGCCGCACCAATTTGCCGCCCCTGCCCGTCCCGGCAAACCCGATCCCGCCAATGCCCAGGGGGTGATCGATGTGATCGCCCGCGCCGTGGCGCTGGTGCAGGCGGGCCACGCCTCGGCTCTGACCACCAACCCGATTCACAAAAAGGCGCTGAAGGATGGCGCCGGCTTTGCCTGGCCCGGCCATACCGAGTTTCTGGCAGCGCTGGCCGGTGGGGTTCCGGTGGTGATGATGCTGGCCTGCGAGGCGCTGCGGGTGGTGCCGGTCACCATCCATATCCCGCTGGCCGATGTGGCGCGCACCCTGACCGCTGATCTGTTGGAAACCACGATCCGCATCACCGCCGCTGGCCTTGCGCGCGATTTCGGCATTGCGGCACCCCGGCTGGCAGTGGCGGGGTTGAACCCGCATGCCGGTGAAGGCGGTGCGATGGGCGGCGAGGAACTGGCGCTGATTGCACCGCTGGTCGTCCGGCTGCGCGCCGAAGGCATGGCGATTTCCGGGCCATATTCGGCAGACACCCTGTTCCACCCCGCCGCCCGCGCCCGCTATGATGCCGCGATCTGCATGTATCACGATCAGGCGCTGATCCCGATCAAGACGCTGGATTTTGCCGGTGGGGTGAATGTGACGCTGGGTCTGCCGTTCGTGCGCACCTCGCCCGACCATGGTACCGCCTATGACATTGCCGGCATCGGGGTGGCTGATCCCTCCAGCCTGGTTGCCGCCTTGCGGATGGCCTGGGGCATGGCGCAGGCGCGGCAGGGCAGCGCATGACCCATCCAGTCGGTGCAATGTATCGGTGCGTGCGCCTTCCTCCCCCTTGTGGGGAGGGTTGGGGTGGGGGATCCCTTGCCGCCCGCCGTCCCGGGCCTGACCTGGGACCTCGAACCAAAGGGCTCAGCACCAGACTCGGGGCCAGACTCGGGGCCAGACTCGGGGCCAGACTCGGCATCAGTCTCGGCACCAGTCTCGGGGCCCCGGATCAGGTCCGGGGCGGCGTGGGAACCGGGGGTTAGGCATGGCACGCATTGACGACCTGCCCCCCCTGCGCGAAGTCATCGCCAGCCATGGGTTGAGTGCCCGCAAGCAACTGGGGCAGAATTTTCTGCTGGATCTGAACCTGACCGCCCGCATCGCCCGTGCCGCTGGGGATCTGACCGGCTGTGATGTGCTGGAAATCGGTCCCGGCCCCGGTGGTCTGACCCGTGGCCTGTTGGCCGAAGGCGCGCGCCGCGTGGTGGCGGTGGAAAAGGATGCCCGCTGCCTGCCGGCGCTGGCAGAGATTGCCGCCGCCTATCCCGGGCGGTTGCAGGTGGTCGAAGGCGACGCGCTGGCGCTGGATCTGCGCGCGCTGCTGGTGCCGCCAATCCGGGTGGTGGCCAACCTGCCCTATAATGTCGGCACCGAACTGCTGGTGCGCTGGCTGACCCCCACCAGCTGGCCGCCCTATTGGGACAGCCTGACCCTGATGTTCCAGAAAGAGGTGGCGGAACGAATCGTGGCCAGGCCCGGATCGAAAGCCTATGGCAGGCTGGCCATTCTGGCGCAGTGGCGTACCGAGGCGCGGATCGTGCTGACGCTGCCGCCTGAAGCCTTTACCCCGCCGCCCTCGGTCCATTCCGCCGTGGTGCATCTGCTGCGCCGCGATGCCCCGCTGTTTGCCGCAGACCAGGCGGTGCTGGCGCGGCTGACCGCTGCCGGGTTCGGCCAACGCCGCAAGATGCTGCGCGCCAGCCTGAAAGGCGTGGCACCGGATATGGAGGCCAAGCTGGTCACCGCCGGCATCGCCCCGACAGCGCGGGCCGAAGAGCTGTCGCTGGAGGATTTCTGCCGGTTGGCGCGGGTGGTGGCAGAGGGTTGAAACCGGCCGGGCTTCTGGAGCGCGGCAAACATCATTCCCGCGCCGCCCCGGGCTTGACCCGGGGCCTCGAGTCAAAGGGCACGCACATCGATTCGGGGCCCCGGATCAGGTCCGGGGCGACGGGGAATCGGTGGGAAAAGTCATTCCTCAAAGGCCCGCCAGCACCTGACGCCCCGCTCAGGCCCCGACCTCTGGCTGTTGCAGCACCTGCACACCGCCGATCACCCAGCCGGTCCCGTCTGGAATCATCTGATATTCCAGCACATGCAGCGCCCCGGCCTGATCGGTGATGGCGACCTTTTGGTACATCCCGTCCGGCCCCTGCCGCAGGCCCAGATATTTCACCGCCGCCGGTCGCCAGACCATCGGATAGCCCTGTTGCACCATCAGGCCGAAATTCTGGGCTGAGCCAAAAATCCCCTGAAGGGTCGGAGAGGCGAAGCTGAAGGCGGTGGTGACATCATCGGCCCCAAAAGCGTCCAACTGCTGCTGAATCGTGGCTTCGACCCCGGTGTTGTGGGTGCCATCGGTCTGCGCCACCACTGCACAAGGGGCGGCGGCAAAGACCAACGCGAACAGAAAACTGCGCATTCTTTCCTCCTGACGTCCCCGGGGGGAAGTCTAAAGCATGCGCATGCCAAGTCAAATCACATCACAGGGCCTGTTGGCCGCCAGCTTGCTTTCGATCAGGGCAATGGTTTCCTTCACCCCGTACAGGGCGATAAACCCGCCAAACCGCGGCCCTTGCGAGGCACCCAGCAGCACCTCGTACAGCGCGGTGAACCAGTCGCGCAGCGGGTCGAACCCCTGTTCGGTGCCAACGGCAAACACCATGGTCTGCAGCGCCTCGGCGTCCAGCCCGCCCTGCCAGCCCTTCAGCCGTTCCAGCAGATCGGCCAATGCCACCCGTTCCCTGTCGCCCGGTGCCCGGAATATCCGTTTCGGCGCAACGAAATCGCGGAAATAGCGCACGGCAAATTCGGCGGCGGCATCCAGATCGGGATGGGTTTCGGGTGAGGCTTCAGGGGCATAGCGTTTGATGAAACCCCAAAGCCCTGCCTTGTCGGTGGCACCTGATACCGAGGCGAGGTTCAACAGCATGGCAAACGGCACCACCATGTGGCTTTGCGGCGGGTTGCCACCGTGGATATGCCAGACCGGGTTGGTCAACTGCGCCGCTGCATCCTGTGCCGGATAGGCTTTCAACTGCTGATGATACTCATCCACCGCTTTCGGGATCACATCGAAATACATCCGCTTGGCAGTTTTCGGCTTTTGATACATGAAGTAGAACAGGCTTTCGGTGGCGGCATAGGTCAGCCATTCGTCAATCGTCAGGCCATTGCCTTTGGATTTGGAGATCTTTTCGCCGTTTTCATCGAGGAACAATTCATAGGTGAAATGTTCCGGGGCGCGACCGCCAAGAATCTGGCAAATCCCGTCATAGATCGGGGTATTGGTCGAATGATCCTTGCCATACATTTCGAAATCGACATCCAGCGCCGCCCACCTTGCACCGAAATCGGGTTTCCATTGCAGCTTGACCTTGCCACCGGTGACCGGCAGCGTCCATTCGCGGCCAGTTTCATCGTCAAAGGTGATGGTGCCGTTTTTGCCATCGACATGTTTCATCGGCACATACATCACCCGGCCGGACTCCGGATGGATCGGCAGAAAGCAGGAATAGGTCTGTTGGCGTTCTTCGCGCAAGCTGGCCAGCATCACCGCCATGATCGCGTCATAGCGTTCGGCGGCCAGCAGCAGCGTGGCATCGAACTGGCCGGATTGGTAGAATTCGGTGGCGCTGATGAATTCGTATTGAAAGCCGAAGGTATCGAGAAACCGCCGCAACATCGCGTTGTTATGGTGGCCGAAGCTTTCATGCTCGCCGTACGGGTCAGGCACCGAGGTCAGCGGCATCTGCATATGCTGGCGCAGCATCTGCTGGTTTGGCACATTTTCCGGCACTTTGCGCATGCCATCGACATCGTCGGAAAAACAGATCAGCCGGGTTGGAATATCCGACATCATCTCGAACGCGCGCCGTACCATGGTGGTGCGCGCCACTTCGCCAAAGGTGCCGATATGGGGCAGGCCTGATGGGCCATAGCCGGTTTCAAACAGCACGAAGCCTTTGGCCGGGTCGCCCTTTTCATAGCGCTTCATCACCCGGCGGGCTTCTTCAAACGGCCAGGCTTTGGAAGACAGGGCAGCGTCGCGCAAGGAGGACATGGGGATTCTCTGACTGACCGGGCGGCAACTTTTGCCGCTGAAGCTCCGGTTCCTATTGCCCCGCCTGCCCCGCGTCAATATTCTCTGCCGCAAACCGTCCGAAACCGCCCCGCAAAGGACCTGCCCAGTGAATGCCGATACCCCGCCCCTGTCACCGCAAGACAGTCTGGTTGCCATCATGATCGCGGTTTCCGCCTCCGATCAGCCGATCCGCACCGCCGAACTGGTGATGATCGAACAACTGGTCAACCAGTTGCCGGTGTTTGCCGGCTACGACGTCGACCGGATGCGCGAAGTGGCGCAGATCGTGTTTGACCTCTTTGAGGTCGAGGACGGGCTGGATGCGCTGTTCGGGCTGGTGCGCGACACCTTGCCGGAACGGCTGAATGAAACCGCCTATGCGCTGGCCTGCGATGTTGCCGCGTCCGACGGTTTCCTGGGAGAAACCGAACTGCGCCTGCTGGAAGAGATCCGCTATGAGCTGGAACTGGACCGGCTGCACGCCTCTGCCATCGAACGCGGGGCCCGTGCCCGCTATATGCGGGCCTGAGGTCCGCATGGCGCGGTACATGCGGGCGTGATGCCCGCAGCGCGCGATCATGAATGGCGAGACTCCAGCGGGGACCGGGCGCCCCCGCCGGGTGCTCTGCCAGAATCAAGCCATGTACCCCGCGGGGTCACCGGTGCCTTCCAGCACCGCCAACAGTTCCACCGCCTGGCCTTTGGTCAGCGTCAGGAAATAATCCGACCGCAGCCCCTGGCCCGCCCGCGCCCCGACCGGGGGGCAATGAAACAGCACCCCG
>JAYTDA010000218.1:0-1610 GCA_043736155.1 Paracoccaceae bacterium
AAACATCTGGTCAGTGCGGCCAGTATCCTGCTGCTGCCCGGCACGATGTTCATGCCGCCCGAACTGCCCGGCCCGATTGTCTATGGCGGCACCCAGCAACTGCGCATCGCTTACGCTAATATCAACCGCGCCGGGGTAGCTGCGTTGTTCGACCGGTTGGCCACCGTGGTCATTTAGGAGGGGTCGCGATGTCCGCGCGGGCCTGCCGTCCTCGGCTCAGGCGAGCGGCGCTTTGCACCTTGCTTTCCCCGACTTTGCCATAGGGTCACCCCAGCCCTAAATTCTCGTTATTCATGGAGGCACAGATGCACCGTCGACGCTTTCTCAAGGCCGCAGGTGGGCTGGCCGCCACACCCTTGGTTCTTTGGTCTGCAACGGCCCAGGGACAGTCGGCTTCTTGGATCTCGGGGCTCGGCCACGGGCTTGGCATCCAGGTGCACGACCTTTCCGAAGCGACGCTCGACGTCTGCGCCGGTGCGGGCTTTGGCTTTGTGCGCACCGACCTGTTCTGGTCGGACGTCGAAACACAGCGCCATGTGCTCGACTGGCAGCGCTGGGACCCGTTCGTAGCTGGGTTGCAGGCGCGGGGGCTTCGGCCTGTGTTCATCCTTGGCTTCAACAACCCGGATGTCTACGGCGGCCGCTGGATGGAGGGCGTCACCACCTATATTGAAATGCTGGCTTTCGCCACCTTTGCCGCTGCTGCCGCGACGCGCTTCCGCGACGCCCAACCGATATGGGAAATCTGGAACGAACCCAATCGTGCCAACTTTTGGGAGCCGCGCGAAAACCCTGCCGAATACATGGCTCTGGCCCGCGTCACCGCCGACGCCATCCGCCGCGCCCAACCCGATGCTGCGATCATCGGCCCGGCACTTGGGCACTAGGTCGGCGAGCAGGTGCTGGACCTCGCGTTCCTTCAAGCCTGCTTTGATGACGGGCTAGCCGGGCTGGTCGATGCCATAAGCATCCACCCCTATGTGGACCCGGAAGTCGTGGCACCGGACTTTGAGGCGGTGCGCGCGCTGGTGGATGCCGCCGCCGGGGGCAAGGTGTTGCCCGTCATGTCGACCGAATGGGGCTTTGCCACCAATGACTTTGTGTCCGACGACCTGCAGGCGGACGTGCTGGTGCGGATGTTCCTGATCAACCTCAGCCTCGGCGTGCCCCTGTCCATCGCCTATGTGGCGGTGGACAGGACCGAAGAATATGTGCCCGAAGAAGAACGCACCTACGGCATCGCGCGGGCCGACCACTCACCCAAGGCCGCCTTCCACGCCTTACGCGAGATGAACGAACGCTTGCGCCGGTTTCGCTTTTCACAGGCGCTGCCGACGGCCCCGGGCGACGTGGCGCTGGTCTTTGAGGGCGAAGGGGGCCATTGGGTCGCCGCCTGGACCGCAGGCGAGCCGCACGAGGCGGAGGTGGCAGGCCGGACCGTCGCGCTGACCAGCCGACCGATCTATCTGGATGACTGACGGCGGCATCGCGCGTCGTTAAGTGATTCTCTAGCGCGCGTTGGGGCAATGTCCCGAGCATGACTTGTCAAAAGCAAAAAGTGGAAATTCAAACTGAGCCACGAGCAAGCCTTGCACCCGGCTTGACGGAAC
>JAYTDA010000219.1:0-1713 GCA_043736155.1 Paracoccaceae bacterium
GGTGAAGGATCGGGTCATTATCATCGGCTGCCTCGCAAGATTTGTGCCGTTTCCGGCTTGTGCCCATCTTAACAGCCCGCGCTGCGCACTGAACAGGCCCGCCGGTGGTTCAGCGGTTTTCCGCCAGCGCCTAGGCGGCCGCATCGCCCGCATCCGCCCGTGCCGCCTCCCATGCCAGCAATGCCCGCTTTACCGGCAGCCCCCAGTGATAGCCGCCAAGCCCGCCGGATTTGCGCAAGGCACGGTGGCAGGGGATCAGATAGCTGATCGGATTGCGCCCCACCGCCGTGCCCACCGCCCGCACCGCGCGGGGGTGGCCGATGGCACCGGCGATGTCGGAATAGGTGGTGACATGGCCCGAGGGGACGGCCATTAGCGCCTCCCACACCTTGATCTGGAACGGCGCGCCGATCAGGTGCAACCGCGCCCCCGGTCCGGTGCCGAACGCCCCGGCGACCAGCGGCGCAATCCGCCGGGGGTCGGGGTGAAAAGTGGCGCGCGGCCAGCGCGCGGTCAGATCCTCCATCGCGGCATCCCGCCCCATGTCGGCCGTAAAACCCATGCCGCAGATGCCGCGCCCGGTCGCCATCACCAGCGCCTCGCCAAACGGCGTGTCGCCACAGGCCCAGCCAATCGTCAGCCCTTCCCCACCCCTTGCATAGTCGCCCGGGCTCATCGCCTCCCAGTTGGCGAACAGATCATGCAACCGCCCGCTGCCCGACAGCCCGGTTTCCAGTGCGGTGTTCAGCACGGTGTGCCGCGCGGCCAGCAATTGGCGGGCATGGTCCAGCACCAGATACTGCTGATACTTCTTCGGGCTGACCCCGACCCAGGCCGAGAATACCCGCTGAAAATGCGCCGGGCTCATCCCCATCTTGTCGGACAGGGCCTCCAGGCTCAGCCCCGGCCCGCCCGCATCCAGATGCTGCAGGGCGCGGGCGATGACGGCGTAGTGGTAGGGTGTGGTGTCCATGGCGGGTCTCCTGCCGCCAATCTAGGCGCAGCACCGCCCCGGCGCGACCCGATTTCTGCGGCTTTCACTTGTCCGGTGGCCGGGCATCAGGCATATCCCGCCCATGACCCCGCAACTCCCCTACGCCGCGATGCACGCGATTTTCAGCCGCTTTCAGGCGATTGCGCCGCATCCGAAAGGCGAATTGCACCATGTGAACGCCTTTACGCTGCTGGTGGCCGTGGCCTTGTCGGCGCAGGCCACCGACGCCGGGGTGAACAAGGCAACAAAACCGTTGTTTGCCACGGTCGACACGCCGGAAAAGATGCTCGCGCTTGGTGAACCGGCGCTGACCGAGGCGATCAAGACCATCGGCCTCTTTCGCACCAAGGCGAAGAACGCCATCAAGATGAGCCAGCTTCTGGTGGATGATTACGGCGGTCAGGTCCCCTCCAGCCGTGCGGCGCTGCAAAGCCTGCCGGGGGTGGGACGCAAGACGGCGAATGTGGTGTTGAACATGTGGTTCCACCACCCCGCACAGGCCGTCGACACCCATGTCTTTCGCGTCGGCAACCGGTCGGGCATCGCGCCCGGCCGTGACGTCGACGCGGTGGAACGCGCCATAGAGGATCATGTGCCGGTCGAATACCAGACCCACGCCCACCACTGGCTGATCCTGCACGGCCGCTATATCTGCTTGGCGCGGCGGCCCAATTGCGGCATCTGTCCGATCCGTGACCTGTGTCTTTACGAGGATAAGA
>JAYTDA010000220.1:0-1511 GCA_043736155.1 Paracoccaceae bacterium
GGGCGCAATATTACCTGCCCCATGTGGCTGACATCAAACAGTCCCGCCGCTGCCCGCGTATGCAGATGTTCCTTCATCACGCCCGGCCCGTATTGCACGGGCATTTCGTACCCGGCAAAGGCCACCATTTTGCCCCCGCGCGCCACGTGGAGATCATGAAGCGTCAGACGTAACAAATCTTCAAACAATGTGGGCCCCCAAACATCCGGTCGGACAATTGCACGGCACCGGTCAGACAGGCCAATCCCTGCCCCGCGATGCCCCCTCTGTCCCTACCCCGTTTGGGGCGCCTGAGATTGTTATCCCTTCGGCGGGTGCGTCCGCACCACTCTCCAGAGTGTCACTACCAGAACGGTCCCTTGCGCCTGAGAGTTTACCGGGGCGGTTGCTCCTTCGGCACCAGAAGGGGTTGCCCCCAACCGGATTCTCCCGGTTCTGATCCTTTATGCCTAGCCCGCAGACAGCCGTGCTGGCAAGGGGGAAAGAAGCTTCTGCTGTCAGTGGAAACTTTCGGCAGTCTACTTACCTAGTTCGCGGCAAGGATACGAGTGGTCAGGTCAGCGATCAGTCCCGGCAGGACACGAAAGCCATAGTCGACTTGGATACGCTCAAGCGGGGTGTGATAATCCCTGCCCCAAGGCCCCAGATTAACCGTCGGCACCTGACCCAAAGCCCCGCTTGCCAGTCCGATTGCCGCGTTCCAGACCGGCGTATCAATGGCAAGGTCTGCAAAGACGCTGTCATCAGCCTGCCCGAAAAAGCTCATATCCGAAATGCCGGCGAAATACGCATCGGCCCGCAAAGTTGTGCCATGCTTGGCGGCGACCTGCGCCAGAAAAATATCGATCACGCCGGAAATACGGTCGTCGTTGATTGAGGTGGCAAGATATGGGATTGATCCGAGGCCCAATACAACGGCTGGCCCGCTGCGACCTGACATATTCCACAGCGACGCTGTCACGGCACGGCAACGATCCGGCAGATCCGACCCCGCACTTTGGGCAATTACGTCGTCCAGTGTCGCGGCCGCACATGGGTTTTTGGCAAGCACCTCTGCCAAAAGTTCGCTGTAACGCAGGATCGGCACTTGGCGGCCCAACATTGCCGCATCTGCAGCGTTGCCCGACATTGCTGCTCGCTCGGCCAGTCTTGCAAGGCAATCCCGGGTCGCCTCATCCACCAGACGGGCAACGATGTCCAGCGCGGCTGCGGCACTTCGCCGATGGTTCAGGACATTCCAGAACAGGAATGCGCTGGCCGGGGTTGTCACGTCATAGCCTGCCTTGGTGTCCTTCAGTGACAACAGCGACGCTGCCGTTCCCGGCACCCCGGCGCTGTCATCCGTCAGTTCAGGTGCCCATTCCAGCCGTTCGGCGATGGCTGCGGCCAGAACGCCTGCGTTGACCCCGCGTAAGGCATACCCGCTATGAACCGGACGCCCGACGACAAACGCGGTCGGCAAGACTTTGCCAACGGTGCCAAGCGCCAAAACCCTTCCCGCCGCACCATCG
>JAYTDA010000221.1:0-51856 GCA_043736155.1 Paracoccaceae bacterium
TTTCGACCGCAGCGGTGTCGCGATTGAAGACCGGCACCTCGATATAAGCCTCGGCGCGGCCTTCTGACCCTTCGTCAGCCGCCCAAGCCTTGCCATTCCACCGCAGGCCATAGCCGCCGCCATCCGGGGCTTCGATCAACCCGTCGGCCACCGGCGAATCCTCATACCAGTTGCCTGCCCAGTCACCGTCAGGGGTCATGTATGCGGTGGGCATGGTTACACCTTCAGCCAGATGGCGGTTGCAGGACCGGCGTTGATTTCCGAAACGACAAAGCCCCAAGGGGTCGTGGAGGCAGTGGCATAGGTCAGGGTCCGGCGCAGGGTTTTCCGCGCGGTCGTAACCGGGCTGCCGCCGTTGATGTCGGCGGTTGCGGCACCAGCCCATACAGAGAGCGTGGCGGTGGAGTTGTGGCGGATGCCAATCCAGTAGGTACGGCCTGCCTTCAGGGTGATCGTCGCCGCCGCAGTCTTGACGCCGGTTGTCGAGGTATCCATGTCGGCGGACTCGTACAGCCGCGCATTCGGACGACCCAGCGCATCGCTGTCATAGATCACCACCTTGCAAAGCGACGCCGCAACCAAGGTGGTGCAGTTCACCGCCACCCCGGTGACAACGATTTCGTCGCGGGCGATAAACGGGAAGATTTCCAGCCGGTTCGCTGCCCCGGCCAAGGTGCCGGTGGCCTGCCCGCCAGCGCCAGTGGTGGTCAGGACATAGTCGTTGGCTACGGGCGTCAGGAACGGAACGTCCTTCTGCCCACCGATCAGAAAAGTGGCCCCGGCCGAGCGCGCCTTGAAATACCCTTCGGTGGAGTTGTACCAAAGGTTCCCATCTGCCGGGCTGCCGGGGTCCGACGTCTGCGCCGTCAGGTCCAGCACGTCGATCACATGCGCCGCGTTCCAGCGGGTCGACGACACCTCGGATGCGGCGTTGTTGCCGGTCGCCGACTGGTAAGTGTGCTTGACGGTCACGGTCAGTCCTCGGTGATGGTCGAGGCGGTGGTCAGGCGGGGAACTGTGGAGACGGCCATCGTGATGTTCGGTGTCAGGGTGCCTTTGTACAGGATCTTGCCTGCACCGCTGGCGGCGGTGCCGACAGCGAAGTGGGTCAGCGCCGTGCCGGGAATTGCGATGCAAGCCGGGGCATCGACGTTGGCGACGGGCGACACGGAGTTGGCAGTCACGGTCCATCCGCCGGAAGTACGCGCCACAGCCACGCGGGCATAGCCAGTATAGGCTGTCTCGCTGGTCGTCTGATCGCCCGCCTCGCCGGGGTCGGCAGTGTGGAACGATACGTAGAGGGTGGTCAGCGGGCCGGTTACTGCGTTGTCGGCCATGTTGGCAATGGGCGTGGCATTGAAGATCAGCTTCAGCAGGTCGTTCTCGAGCGTGTTACCTTTTGACATTGGGTCGCCTCTTGGGTTTCAGGGTGGTGGCGCCCGAACCGGGCACCAGATTTCATTTCAGGACGCGGCCGGCAAGCTGTTGAAGTTTCGCGGTCGCGATGTTGACGAGCACCTGCCTTGACGGCGACAAGGCTATCATCGCGTCGGGCGTCGATATGGAGGCGTGCGCAATCGCTGCCTCGACGGCATTGGGCCCCTTCAGCCCTTGCGACGCCGCGACGCCTGCGCCGGTTTCCAAAGCAGCGTGCAACGCCCCGCGAAGCCCGGCCTCGATGTCGATGTTCAGTTTGGTGCGCAGGGTCAGGGTCAGCCAGCCGATCAGGCCGGTGATGAGGGACACGACGATGGTAGCCAGCGCCGGGCCGAAGAGATCAATGATGGTTTGCAGCATGTTGTTTTACCTTTTTGGGGGATGGCGCTCCGGGCGAAAGCCCGAGAGCGATGGCGTCATAAAACAGGGACAGGCGCCAATCCGGGCGCCAGGGTGGAAGGAATCTCATCAGCATCCGACCCACTCGCCGTTGGTCAGATGGCCGTGCCAGCGGCACCAATGGTTCCGCACAGAAGGCGTGAGGGTGGCGGCGTCCTTTGATCCGTTCCAGATCCAGCTTCCCGAAAGACCGTCGGTCGGCAGCCAGCTCTCGCGACCGCAACCGCAGGGACAGACGAACGCGATGCCGGTCAGATCACCGGTGCCCCGAAACTCGATGGCCCCAGCCGGAGCCTCCTCGAGCGCAGCAACGACTGTCGCCAGCATCACGAAGCCTTCGGGACAGGCGTGTCCTTGATCTTCGACCACTTGGAAAAGGCCGCGGCGAGCTTGGTGTGATAGCCGTTCTTGGCATATCCGGCCCCATTGTAGCCACGGGCAAAGCCGCTCCAATCGTGGCGGCGCAGATCATCGTCAAGATGTTCCGAGGCGATGAATTCGACCATCGCTTGCAGGTGGGCTTCCTCATCATCGAGGAAGGCTGAAACCATCATGGACGCTGACGAATAGCCCGCCGCCCGGCAGTTGAAGCCCATGATCTGGCCCGCACCCCAGCTCGCCGACCGCAACGCCGCTTCCCGGTCCAGCAATATCGCCTGTTGCAGGTGGGGATAGCTGTCGGCCGGATAGGGTTTTGTGCCCCAGCGTGAATAGGCCAGACCCCGTTCGAGAGCCCTGGCGCGAAGGATGACTGGCACCTCCCTGTAAAAGACATGCGGTTCAAACAGCATCTTCGGGCGGCCAAGATTGTCGAAACCGCCGCCGCGCGTCTCGACCTCGACCACCGCTCTGACCTCGTCTTCGCCGACCCCGATGCTGCGGGCGATGGCACCGAAGTCCCAGGCGTCGAGGCGTTTCGCACGTCCGTTGAAGCTGAAGGTCACAGTGAGGTTCCTTTCGGTTGGGTCCGGGGTTGAAAGCAGGTCGGACAGCCATGAAAAAACCCGCTCGAGGCGGGTGCTGTTGTCGTTCATCGCAAACTTTCCTAAGGTTGGTCGATCCACGGCAGATCGAAGAACAGGTTGCTGACCGGCACGTTGTCGCCGTCTTTGCCGTCCGGGCAGATGTGGACGGGGTAGAGGCGCGCCCGCACCGGATCCGGCCAACTGGTGGTGATTTCCCACGGGCCAAAGGCGGTGCGGTCAAGCGATGCCGGGCGACTGCTCGGCACGTCACCCTCCGGCTCCGTGTTTAATCGAGCTGAACGCAGGATGCCGTCCGCGCCCTGTGTCCAAGCGGTGATGTTCAGCTTCTGGCAGCGCACCTTGATGAATGACCCGGTGACGGTCATCGTCAGCCCGTCGACGCTCACGCGGTCGATCTGCACCTTGGCGAAGGGTGCAACCCCGGTGAATTCGCGGAACCACTGCGAGCGCGCCAGGGCATATTCCGACACCGGCTGCCAGATCAGCGCTGCCATGAACAACAGCAGCAGCGGGAAATCCCGTGCGCCGCGTTCGATGGCGGACTTTGTGTTGGGAAGCCGTTTCATCGCGGGCCTCCCCGGTTCAGAACGTCACGAATCAACTGCATCACCGCCGCCCGGTCGGACAGCAGCGCGTAGATGAAATCAAGTACCCGCATCCCAAAGGCGGTGATCGCCAGTGCCGCGAACATTTCGCTGCGCCCGGTCCACTCCGCCGCCGCCGCCGACAGGCTATAGCCCAAGCCGACCGATATGACCGTGGTCCAAACCCCGGCCAGCCACGTCAGGTGCCGGTTGATGAACAGCACGTAGAGTCCCGCCGACAGCAGGGCGATATAATACTCGACCGGCTTCATGTCGCCCCCTGCATGGCTATGTCGATATCGAAGTCCGACTTGTTCATCGGGTGCCTTTCCAGAGATTCAAAGATTGCACGTCAGAACCGGGCCTAGGTGACTGCCCCCTTCAAGACGGCAAAGTTGATCAGAACCGCCTCGAGCAAAGCGCCAGCGGTCGAGTTGATCAGTTCGATCCGGGCGGTTCCGGCAGTGATGCCCACGACGTTCACCCGGTATTTGTCGACAGGGCTGCGGACTGAGACATTGAGGGTGTCGTTGATGCCGATCTTCGAGTCAGTCAGCGTGAAGATCACCGCCGCGCCAGCAGCGAGAGAGGCCGCTTGGGTGGTGATCAAGCCGGTGGGGGTGTTCAGCGTTACACCCGTCGCCTTGCTGGTGATCTGAGTGACCGATCCGCCAGCCCCAACGCCATAGCCGAGGCCGCCGGTCCCTTTGGCCAGCGCCGTTTCATCGGTGGCCAGTCGGAAGGTTTCGGTGACGCCAGCGGACCCACGGACCATGAATTGAAGGGATGCCCGAATGTCAGCCGCAGCAGGAGTGCCTTCGACCTCCGCGAGGATGGCTGCGCCTTGAACCGTTGTCCCGGCCCCATCCGCGCCGCGAAAGGAGATACCGCCAAGGTCATCCCCGGCCAGAACGATGTTATATGCCCCGTCAGCCGGGCTGCGTGACTTTGACAGATGCAAGAACGGCGGGGTTATATCCGCGCTGAACCGGGCCACGGAAATAGACCCATCTGCGCCAGTCCCCGAGGCGGTTACGCGCGCCGCGCCAGCGCCCACAACCGCCGTGGTTGTTCCGATAAAAACATTGCCGATGGAACTGACGCGAAGGGCTTCAATCCCTTGGGTTGCAAGAGCGATCACGTTGGTTGTGACCCTGAACCAGCCGGTGTCAGTGTCCGATGCAAATGAGATACTTGGGGCAGCGGCGGTCCCGTTCAGGAACAACCCTGGACCTGTGGCCAGCGCCAGAGTGTTGAACTCCGGCACCGCAATGACCAGCCAAGCCAGGAAAGCATCCATTCTGGTGCGGAAGTTTACCGGGTCGGTTCGGTTGGGGGCGGCGGGGGGTGTGGTAACCATCAGGTCAATCCTTCGATTTCGAGTGAAGCGTAAGCGCGCTCTGGGGTTGCATAGGTGATGCCGAAACTGGACGGAAAGCCGTAGATGATGATGCCGTCATTGGCATCGGCAGCCGTCGGATACCAGACACAGGGAGTGGCCCGAAGACCTTTGATCAGAGCCTGAACCCGGCTTCGTCTGGCAGACAGAACCTCGACTTCAAACGACGCATTGTCGCTGTAGGCTCTTTTGACGAGGGTGGCATTTCCGAAGGCGTCGAACTCCTTGCGGCTATAATCAACAAGGTCCATTGAAACCCCGGCGTGGGTTTCGCCAATATCGAGAGCGAGGCCGACAACGACCTCGCCGACCTTTGCCTTGTGGTCGCTGGCCCAAGCCCCGGTCAGGAAGATTTCAATCAGCAGCCAAGAATCATTCGCAGTTCCCCAGCCGTCAATGTTCTCAAAGACGACATTATTATGAAAGTTTGCGTCCGCAAAGCAGTAGGTCCACGCATCAATGATTTCCTTGTCATCAATCATCGAAATGGTTTGATCATAGGTGCTAACACCGAAAGAAGTTTGGAAGAAAGTCCGAACCCCGGACGCGTTAACATTCAACAGGGCCACGGTGTCGAAAGGTCCAAGGCCACGGAGCGAAACATAGAGTTTGTCATTTGAATTGATCGATGACCCTGAATACCCCTCCTCTTGAACGGAGACAACTCCGTCAAATGGCCTCCACGCATTGGACGCCCCAACCCGAACCCACCAGGTATTACCAGCGAGAACCGGAGCATTTCCGGTGGTGCCAACAATGCACTCAAAGTCAGATTTTAGCGCGGCAACATAAACTATATTCCCGACGACATAGGGAGTTCCAGCGTTATAGACCACAGCGCCAGTTGCATATCCCCAGCCGTAACCATCAGTCGGCGATTGCTGATATTGGGTTTCCGTGATTGGAATCGGAACGATGACTTTCATAGCACGGCCCTTGCTGGTGGCATTCCGGTTTTCTCCCATTGTTCTTCAAGCTGACGAAGGCGACGAAGGTCGACCATGATCTTTCCGTCGATCTGGCGATGTTGCGCGCTGAGCTTCTCGACTTCTTCGCGGAGCGCGCGCATCTCCCGCTGCATGTCGGTGTTTCCACCAAGAATGAGGCCCCGGGTCTGGGATGCAGAGTAGAGGCGCGCGGGGCCGGTCGCTTCGATCTCTGGCCCGCCGCCATCCCCGACCATCCGCAGACCGCCCCGGTGCATGCCGCCATTCGCAAAAGCGGGAACCCCGCCGAGCGCAATGATCGACGCCCGGGCAGCGGCCAGTTGCCGATCCGCCAAAAGAACAGCGCGGTTGGCGGCCAGCATCGTGTCCTCGAGGCCGCCGGTGTTCCAGAAGTTCTGTTTCCACTGACGGATCGCCGCGCCCGCGCCATAGACGGCATCGGCCTGATAATCGAGTGTGCCGCTCGCGTTGACACCAAGGACAGCCGCAGCGCCGTTCAGGCCAAGGTTGCCAGCCGTCGCCACGTCGAATGCCTGCACATTTCCGACCGCCGATTGCAGGGAGCTGACGGCCCCGGCCCTTGCCGTGATGAGGCCCGCCAGCTTCGCCTGCGCGGCTGCCAGATTTGCCGCATCCACCTGCTGTTGCGTGTTGGCCCGGATTGCCGCCGCGAGCGTTGACAGGGTGCCGCGCAGCGCCACGATCTTCGTCGAGAGGGTGTCGAGCGGGGCAGCGACGCCGTCCTGCGTGGCCTGTTCGTACCAAGCCTGAAAGCTCGACGTTGGGTCAAACTGGAACGAACCCCCGAGCGTGATTGTGCCTGCCGTCGATCCGGTGATCGCGTTCAGGAAGGCGATATCGGTCTGCCCCAGCCTGGACTTGTCGAGGATCGCGCGGAAGGTCCGGCGCAGGGTCTTGTCTTTCGCCAGCGCGATAGCAATCGCCCGCGGGCTGGCGCCAGCGGCAAGCGCCGCTGTGACCACGCGGGTCAGTTTCGATCCTTCAGCCAAGGCGAGGTCAATCGCCTGCTGATCGGCCCCGGCAGCAACCAGCGCGTCAATCTTGCGGGTCAGGGCGCTGGAATGGGCCAAGGCAAGCGCCAGCGCCGCGCTTTCGGTCGCAGTCCCGAGGCTGGCCGTCACATGCCGAACGAGGTTGCTGGTGGTGGCGAGAGCAAGGGTGACGGCTGCATTGCTACCCCCGCTGCCGAGGGTTGCAAGCACCGTGCGGGTCAGGCTGGAAGCCGTCGCCAGCGCAAGGCGCATGGCCGGGGTGCCAGCCCGCCCGGGCTTCAGGACGGCATTGATGGTGCGAAGCAGGCCGGATGACGCCGCCAGCGCCAGCGACATGGCTTGCGGGCTGTACCCGGAGGCCAGCGTGACATTGATCGTCCGCATCAATTCGGAGGTGGTTGTCAGCGCGAGGATCTTGTCCTCGTCAGACAGTTGGGTTCCGATCACGAAATTCACCGTGCGCGCAGTGGCAGATGCTGTCTTGAGCGCAAGATCAGCGAGGCGCGGCGGGAAGTTCGGGTTCTTTGCCAGAAACTCGACGGTGGTCAGATGTTCCGACGTGGCATTCAGCGCGAGGAACCTGACGGCAGGGGTGATGCCTTCGGCGCGGACGATGAAGTCCAGATCAGCCGTAATGCCGGTGGCCGCGTTCGCAAGCAGCGCCCTGAGCGGGGCCGGAATACTTGCGGTTGCCAGCAGGTCGACAGTCACGTCGATCCGGCTCTTGAGGTTGGCATAGGTGATCAGTTTGGCCGCCTCGATGGCATCCTGCAGCGAGCCGATCTGGGCGTTCAGACTGTCCACGGTTGCGGCGTCGAGCGATCCACCTCCGGCCAGATAGTCACGAACCTGCTTGAGAATGTCGCCTTGCTCGCGCAGGAGCGATGCGACCACATCCTGCCCGGCGCCGGCCAGCTCCGACACCCCCGCCAAAAGGGACAGGTCCGACATGATCACCGCCTGCTGGCGGGCCGCCTCGAAACTCGAGCTCGCACTGTCGTTGGTGGATTCGATCAGGCTTGAGGCGACCCCGGTGATGTCCTTGGCCGACTGCATGTTGCCCGCCATCGCCTCTGCCAGCAGGACCTGGTAGCGCGCCGCGTTGTAGGCCTGTGCCTGTGCCGGGGAGATCAGGCTGGATGCCGCGCCGCGCAGGTCGGACACAAAGGACCGCAGGGTCTTCGCGGTGTCATACCAGGCGCTGGCGGCACTCAGCGCGTCTGACTGTGCCGCGTCGACATCGGCGATCATGGCGTCCATTCCCGTCATGGCCGCGCCGACCAGCGAAGCGATCCCGGCGGTGAAGGACGCGACCTGCGGCAGAATGTAATCCATCACCCCGGACATGCTGACCAGAGCGGCAAAGAGGTTGCGCCCGCTCTCGGTGGTCAGGTCGATCGCTTCGATCATGGCGCGGTATTGGTCGCGGCTTTTGGGCATCGTGAGACCCAGCTCCGCAATCGCCTCGGATGCCTGCCGGGTCGCCGTCGCCAGCCGCTCCTGATCGGTGTAGAAGGCGGCATAATAGGTATCGGTGGCCGAGCGCAGCGCATCCATCCCGCCAAAGGCATCCACCAGTTCGGACGCCATCGCCGCCCCGGCCAAGCCGACTGCCTCGAACCGCAGCCCGAGTGTGTCGGCCAGTTGTTTGAGCGTGGTGAGGCTGGTGGACAGGCGCTCGAGCGTTTGCATCGCGCCTTCGCCATCCTTCGCCAGATCGGTCAGGCCCGGGGCCAGGCCTGCGAAGGCATCCCCGAGACCAATCAGGGCGTCCTGCACCGCCCGCGCCGCGTCCTCTTGCGAGAGACCTGCGGTGCTGACCGACATGGAATAGGCGAAGTCCTTGAAGGCGGTGTCGGCAATGCCGAGAACGGCGGCCGATTTCAGGATGGTGGTCTGGATGTCGGCCACGGCGCGCTGGATCGGGCCAGCCACTTCCTTGGACGCCGCATCGGTATAGGTGTTGGTGGACTTGAACAGACCCCAGAACCGCGACGTTTGCACGGTTCGGAAGGTGTCGACCAGCGTGTCCATGCCGTTGACCGTCAGCTTCAGGCCAGCATCCAGCTCGGTCGTTTTCGTCCTGAAGAACGAGAAGATCGCGACGACCGCAAGGAGCGGGGCCGCAACGGCACCGATCGCGGTGGCAAACGCGCCAAGGCCAGTCCCTGCTGCGGCGAGGCTTGAGCTGATGAACCCAAGCGAACCTGCGATGCCAGACCCGGTGCCGAACAGCCCTGACACCCCGGCAAACAGGCCCTTGCCGATGGTGGCCCCGATGCCGCCGATGGTGGACAGGATGCCGGTCGCAGGCGCTGCGGCCCCAGCCACACCCGCAGCCGCAGCCGCCGGGGCCGACCCAAGGCCGAGCGCAATCTTGATCGGGTTGGCGATGGCGGTGGCAATCATCTTGGCGATGAACGAGCGGAAGGTCGACAGGATCGAATCCATCATGCCCTTGGCGTTCTTGAAGCCTGATGCAGCCCAGTTCCCGATCGCATCAGCCACAGAGTCGACCGAAGACGAAACCTCGCCCCGCATGGTCTTGGCGAAGTCCAGGACGGTCTCGTTCAGGTCTTTCACCTCCTCGACAGCGCCACCGGCGGCGGCACCAAGGTCACCGATGCCGGTTGTCACCACCTCGACCGACTGCGAAACGGCTTTGGCAGTCGCAACGGTAATCGCGGAAAAGTCCGACCCCGTCACTGCGGTCACGACCTGCTTGCTCTTGGCGATCATGGCGTCAAGCGAAGCATTCGCCTTATCAAGCGCCGCCTGCGCTTCGTATGCAGCCTCGGTTTCGGCCTGCATGTCATAGCCGGTGTAGTTTCCCATCACATCATATTCGGCCGCGCCGATAGGGTTGTTCAGGGCTGTCTGTGATGCAGCGAGCTGGGCCTTTGCCGCCTCGACCGCCGCCGCCGCGAGCTTGTAATAGTCGTTGGCGAGTGCCACGGCAGCCTTGCCTGCTGATGGTGCATGGGTGGTGTAGAAGGTCCTCATTTCGCCTTCGATCGCGGCCATCGCGGCGGCGGTGTCGTAGGACGGTTGCTGTGGTTTGCCGATGTCGATGGCGAACAGGACCGCTGCGGCCGCCGCCATGGCGAGGATGCCCACAGGGCCACCAAGCAAAGCCAGCGCTCCGGCGGCGAAAGCTGATGCTGTTGCGAACGCCCCGGCGGCAAATGCGGCGATGGAAAACCCGGAAGCGGCGGCAACGAGGGTGACGATCAATACAGGAATGCGCGTCGCGGCCAAGATCAGCAGGATTTGGCCCACGGTGTCTGCATGGGCGACAAGGAACGAGAAGGCGCCCCCGATGCCATGGATCGCTGCAACAACCATCTCCGCAGCCGAAACCACAAGGGGCAGGATCGCGGTGCCAAGATTCAGCATCATCACGTTCAGATCGGCCAGCGCCAGATCGAGACGGCCGGAAAGGCTGCCCGCCATCTTGTCATAGGCCGCCTGCGCCTGACCGGTCTTGTCAGCCATCTGCGCCATGATTTCGGCGGCAAAGCCCCCAGCCGCCCCGGACATGGCGAGCGCGACCGTGGTGGCCTCGACGGAGCTGAACAGGGCTGCCATGGCTTCCGCACTGCCACCGGTCTTGGCGACCACATCGGCCATGAAACCGGCAAAGCCTTTGGCCTTCAACCCGGCCGAGCTGAAATCAATCCCCAGCGCTTTGGCGGTGTCGGTCGCTTCCTTCGATGGCTTGAGAACTGCGGTCATTGCTGCGCGCAGGCTAGTGATGCTTTCCGCCGTCGCAATCCCGCCCTTGGTCAGCGCGGCAGTGGTGGCGGCCACCTCGTCGAAGGTGATCCCCAACTGCTGCGCCAGCGGCAGGGCCTTGCCAAGGTTTGACGCCAGTTCCGGTATCGTGGTCTTGCCCGCCCGCATGGCGACAAAGAGCGCGTCGGAGGCATCGGCGGCCTTGAGGCCTTCCTTGGTGTAGACGTTGGTGGCGGTGGTCAGAATATCGACCGCCGTGAACACGTCCGTCACGCCGCCCACCGCCAGCTTGTTCGCTTCGTCGACCAGCACCGTCGCCGCCGCAATCCCGGACACACCCGAAGAAAGCGCCTGATAGAAGCCCTTCACTTCCTCGGTTGATGACTTGCCATAGGCTTTCGACAAGGCGGTGGCGGCGTCGGCGATGTCCCGCAGTTGCGCGGGTGTGCCTTCGATCAGGGTGGAGGTTTCGGCGATGGCGGCGTTGAAATCCTTCGCCACCGTGACGGCAGACTTGACCGCCGCAAACGACACGTAGGCCGCGACCAGGCCGGTCAGCGCGCCTGCGGCGGAAGCCACAGCGCGCGCGACCGTGCCTGCCATCCCGGTAGCTGACCGGCCAATGCCGAACAGGGATTTGCCGACCGATGCCTCGGCGGTTGACGCCTTGCGAACGATGGCGTCGAGGGCCCGGTTCCCCCGCTCCATGTCGCGGGCATCAACCGCCATGACCAGTTCGGCGAAGTCACTCATCGGGGTCGTTCTCCAGTTGCTCTGCAGGCGACATCGCTGCGGGCTGAGTGCCGTGGATCTTTCCGGCGGCGTAGGCTTTCGACATTTCAAAGAGGGTCACCAGCTCGTCGCGCGAAGTGACGGCCCCGGTGGCTTGCGAATAGGCCAGAAGATCCGGCCATGTCAGGGGCACCTCGTCGCCCATGCCGCTGATGGTCAGCGGGCCGACCTCGAAGAGTGCCGTGAACAGATACGCGCCATAATCCAGATCGGGCGCGCGGGTGGGTTCCGCCTCAAACTTGAGCTGGTGATACCGGTTGCGCTCCCACCCCTTCGGATGAGAGTGCAGATAGCCCCATTGCTCCGCCGCCCGGATCAGGCTGGCAAGGCGCCCTTGAAAAAATTGGAGGCTTCGGCGGCAAAGGCAAGAACCTGCTTGCCCATATCATCGGCGCGATCGAACAGCCACTTCAGGTCTTTCTCTGACGTGGTGATCTTGCGCTCGCCGTCGCTGATCCCGTTCAGCTCGATGATCAGGGATCGCAGAAACGTCAGGGCAGCATCATCGGCCTTGCCGTTGCGCAGTCGGACCTTTTCCATCCGCGTCGCTTCCGCGCGAACGACGCCGCTGTCCATGCCGCGCACCAATGCTGTCACCGGCTCATGCGCCAGCTTCTTGTCGATCACGATCCCGTATTCGTTTGCGCCAGGACCGGTGTAGAGCGGGTGGCGCAGTTGCGGGTGAACGAAGTGCAGAATTGCGCCTTCCTGTGCATCGGCGGCAGTGTCGATTTTCGAGAAGTCCATCTGTGTTTTCCTTGAGGTTCCGGTTCAAAGGTGGGCCGGGGTGGTGAACCAATCCCCCCCGGCCCGTTCGGCCTGATGTCTTGGGGAAATCAGGGCCGAATGGTTGCGGTGTTGATCCGCGTGACCCCGGTGATGCCCTTGTAGGCGCCGTTGCTGCGCTCCATGTCCTGGACGTTCGCAACGATGCCGGCATGGTAGGCGACCTTGGTGTCGGGGTCGGTGATCTTGAACGACAACTGGTTGTTGGTGCCGGAGTTGTTGATCAGGATGGTCTGGCCCGCATCGGTGTCGAAGCGGATGGTGAACTGAGACTCGCCGCCATCGGCTGCGCCGTTCACATGCTCCACCCGGCCCGCCAGCAGGGGGATCGAGATGTTTTCATGGGTGTCGCCGATGGGGCCCCAGCTCACGATCTTGCCGATGGGCGTGTAGGACAGCGCGCTGAAGCCCGCGTTGTCATAGGTTGCGGGTGCGGAAATCGAGACTGCAATGATGCAGCCGATGTAGGAAATCGGGTTTGCCAAGATAGGCTCCTTTCAGGTTGGAAGTTTCAGCCCTTCTTGGGCTTGCCGGGGGTTTCGGGATCAGCCGGCGGTTCAACCGGAGCGGGCGGGGAAGGGGCGTCACCCTTTGGGTGTGCCGGATCTTCTGGCGGGTCGATCGATGTCGCGGCCATCGGTCCCGGTTCCGGTTCCGGATCAAGCTCCAGCTCCACAAGGCCGTTGGCACGCATCGAGTTCAGATGAACCATGTTGTCGGTGCCGAGGATCACGCGGTTGTCGACGGTCAGAAATCCGCCGGCCGGAATGACGTGAAGCGTCTCGAGCTTGATGTCGAGCCGGGTGAGGTTGCTGATCTTTGCCATGTCAACCTCAGACGCGGTTCTGCAGGCAGGCTCTGATGCCGGTGCCGCCGGTGACAGTGACGATGCCGCCATCAAGGAAGCCCTGGATCGAGTCCAGCGGGATCTGGACATCGCCGGTCGTGAGCGGGATCGAGCCGGTCGAATAGCCGGCGGCATAGTTCACCACACCACCCTCGCCGTAGGTCCTGGAGGCTGCCGCGTTGCCCAGCAGGTTGACGGTCAGCGCGCCGGCCGTGACGTTGCGCAGGCGCAGGATCTGGCCGGTGTTCGGCAGATAGGTGAAGGTGTCGGAGGCGGTCAGGGTGGCCTCCACCGTGTTACGGACAAGTGAACCCGCGACAGAGGTTGGAGAGATAACGGCCATTGGTGTTGCCTTTCATGGCTAAAAAACCCGCAGGCGGGCTTGTCGTTTCGGTTTCAGAAATTGCCCTATTCCGCCGGAGCGGCCCGCAGGCTGGGGATCAGAACGCCTCGTAATCGACGATGACAGGGGTGCGCCAAGAGGCGTTGCTGGAGTATCCGCCCTTGATGTCTGGCGGCTTGCGCACCTCGAGCTTTCCACCGGGAACGATCAGGCGCAGACCCATGGGGAACAGCGCCGAAATTGTGTCGGCAAAGACCATCGCAGCCCGAGTGAACGTCGCCTCCGCAACGACGATGGTGATGATGAACTGGCCCCGGCTGGTGGTGCCGGTGCCGTCCATCGTGTCGTCTTTCCGGCCCAAACGCAGAATCTCGACAAGCGCGAACGGCTTGGTGCCGGGCGCCGGGTCATTGGGATAGATCAGGGGCAAGTCAGGGATCGGGTTGGTCCCGAGCCGGGCCTTCAGCACCGCTTCGATTTCGGCCTCGCTGATCACTTTGCTGTCCTTGCGTTGCCTGCGACGATCTCGCTCCACCGCGCCGCGTTGGCGCCGACGAAATGCCGGCCGCCAACCTGTTTTCCGGTGCTGGTTTCCCAGCCCATCTCAATCGCCATCGCGTGTTCTGCCGTCCAGGCGAACCGGGCGATGTCGCCGGGCTGCATCAGCGCGACCACCAGCTCGAAGCTCGCCTCTGAAGGCTGCCCGAATCCGGCCCCGTTCAACTCGCTGGCGAGACTGCGGATCAGCGTGCTTTCGTCGACCGGGATCTTGCCGATCTCGAACGAACCACCGGTGATCTTGACCGATGGCTGCGATGTCTGCGCCGCCTCGAGCAGATCGAACGTGCTGTCCTGCAAGACCATCCGCAGGCGGCGCTTGGTCTTTTGCGCAAAGGCGTCGACCGAGGCGGAGAATGATTTAGGCATCGCGCCCCTTCCTCAACCGATAAAAAGTGCTGCAATGGCAATTAGTTACGTTCCGAACACCTCCGGCGGGGTCGTGATCGTGCTGCATCCGCGACCCGTCCGGCATCTGGAACGGCTCGTTGAAGGTGACGACCGTGCCGTTCATCTGTTGATGATCCGGCCTGGCCGGAACGTTGTGGTTGTGCTGCCAGCGCTTCGTCACGTCGCCAGCCTTTGTGGCACCAGATTCGATGGCCTGCCCCCAACCTTCGTGCTGACCTGCTGACAGGGCGGTGTAGGCCTGATCCTGCGCAATCGTCTTGGCCCGGGCGATCAGCATCTTGCTTTTCTGGCTCTCGACGATCCTTTCCAGCAGATCCTTTTCCAGTGTTGTGCGGCCGTCGATCACCGCCTTGATGGTTCCGTCAAAGCTCTTGTCGCGCGATCCCCGAGAGAGATACCGCCGCAGCGATGCCGGGGTGCCGGTCGCAAGATCCTGCCGTGAGGCGATCAGGGTGTCGGTCTGCGATGCGTTCAGGCCGATGATCCCGCCTTCCCGCTTGCCGGTCAGCAGGTTCTTGCGGCCCGCCAGATCACGGGCAATCGCCGAAGGTGAGCGGTTGCTCTGGATGCCCGCCGTGATCATGGTGCGTGCCGCCTCGCCCTGCCCCTCGATGATGGCGTCGATCACCAGCTCACCCTGCCGCCGGCTCCACTGTTCCGCCCTTGTGTGCCGACCGTCGAAGCTGATCAGGATTCGGGTGCCGTTGAGCGGGTTGCGCAAGGTCGGCAGGTTTTCCATGACGAACTGCCCGCCAGCGATATAGGCCGCCCGGATCGCATCATCGAGCGGGAAGAACAGCGCCCGCGCCTGCTGCACGATCCGGATTGCTTCCTCGATGCGACCAGAAGCGATGGCTGCCGTCAGAGCCTTGATGTCGATGGCACCTGAGGCAGCGGCAACCGCGTCCAGAAACGCCTTTGCGACATCGGGCTCAAGCCGCGCCAGCAACGCCTTGAACGCCTCGAGTTGCTGCGCGGCTGTCAAGGTGGTTCTCCATGCGACAGTGCGGCCCGAAGGCCGGGGATCAGGTGACGGTGATGTGGTTCAGATTGCCTGCATCGCGGCTGCGACACCGGCCAGATAGGCCGCGTTCATGCGGATATCGAAGTCCCGGTATATTGCCGGGTTGGCAGCCACGACGATTTCAGCCGCCGTCATGTTGCCGCGGATCAAGTGGGCCAGCGCCGCAAAACGCTGTGCCGGGCTGGTGAGCGCGTCAAGCCGGTCGACCACCAACGGATCGAGATCTGCGATGAAGGCGTCCAGCGGGTTCACGCGACCAGATCCGCTTCGTAAAAAACCGTGAGGCCAGCGCGGGCAAACGGTGTCAGCCGCTTGATGGTCAGGTCGACACCATCGAGGCGGATCTTGTCCCCGTCCGCAGGAACCGCCACCGGTGGAACCGCGATGTAGACGTGCTGGCCGATCTCCGTTACCAGGCCTTCGCCCGGCTTCCTGTCATGCTTTACCGTGACGAGCGTGATCGTGCTGGTGATTGGCGTCCCTTCCACCTTGTCCCAGTCCCAACCCTCATGCGGGCCGCGCTGGATCAGTGTCGCGGTGCGACCATATTTGGCGATCTTGAGCGATGCCGAGGCAGCCCTGGCCACATAGTTGACCATCAGGCCACCGCCTCGTCAGGTGTCTGTCCCACGCCCAGCATGATTGGCGGATGGCTCTGCCCCCACAGCGAGACATGGATCGAGGCACCGGCGTTCAGCGCCGCCAGCTCGCCCGGGGTTGGGGTCCACGCGCTAACCATGGTCGACACCTCGTCGCCATTGTCCAGCTTCACGATCTCGTCGCGGATCGGAAGGCCAAGATAGCCCTGCGATTTCCCGAGGACGCGGGTGGTTCCTTGAATGCGTCCGATCAGCACTTGCCTACCTCCAATTCCATTGTCCACCCGGCGCTCCCGGCTGGGTTCCGTTCAATATGGCCGAAATCATCCCGGCGACAAATCCATATCTGGCCGCCGCAACAGCGCCGTCCGCGTATTCGATTTCCTCGGTGAGAGGCCCGATGGTTTCACGGAAGCGCTTGATGACGGCATCCGAGCTGGCGTCAGGGGCAAGACGCGCCGCCACCGCCCTGCCTGACAACTCACAGGTCGCCGCCACCAGATCCGCAGGCAGGTCCGGCAGCGGATAGCCAGCGTCATCCAGCGCCTCGCTGCGGGGGAACAGGCGCCCCTGCACATAGCCACGCCGGACACCCCGGTAATAGGGGCCGTAATTGGCATCGAGGAAGTCCGTCGCCTCACGGGCCGCTCCCTCTTTGAAGGGTGTCGTGGCCGCCGCCCAGATGGCCGCATTGGGGTCGTGCGCCCGGGCCAGCCAATAGGCGTCGATGACAGTGACGGCCGCATAGGCTTCCGCCCCGACAACGCCTGTGCCGTCCTCTACGATCAGGCTCATACCGTGACCCCTCTGTGCAGAAAGAAACGACCCTCAAGGACGCGGGTGACGACACCGGCAGGCGACGTGATCTCGAGGTCATAGCGATAGATCAGGGTCGGATCGCACACTTCTTCGGTCGGGATCAGCACCGCGCTGTCAGCCAGCGCCTCGGTCTGCGCCGCTGACATCGAGCGGATGATGGTGCCGGCAGAACCACCGAGAACAATGGATCCGCCTTGCGTGTCGGATCCGGTCGACAGGTACGCCTGGCTGCTGTCCCGAAAGCCAGCCTTGACCATCATGCGGGCGGTATAGCCCGTCAGATTGACGATGCCTGCAGCGGTTCGGTGAACGTGGGTGTGGGTCCACGTCTCGCCCTGCCTGACATGATCGTCTTGCCGGATTGCCATGGAAGTCTCAGGCCTCGATCAGTTTGGTGCGCAGTGTTTCCAGAGACCAGCGCTTGCTGGCATCCTTGCCGGTTGCCTCGAGGTAAGCGGCGCGCAAGCGGGCAAACTCGTCAGCGTCGGCCTCTACATCGTCTGCGTCAGGATAATCGCCATCTTTCGTTTCCGGCGGCACAACGACCTTGGTTTCGGTCGGGCCAGGCTGGCGCTGCGCCGTGATGTCGGGGTGGTTGTCGGGGTGAATGATGAAACCGGCATCGGTCAGCCCGTCCACCAGCTTTGCGGGAACGTCGACAACGTCGCCCTCTCCAACTGGGATCGTGGTGAACCCGTCATAGGACAGGTTGAATGCCTTGAGGCAGATATAAGCCATGGTTCAACTCCGGTGTTTGAGGAACCCGGGCAGGATCGTCCCGCCCGGGTCAGGATCAGGCGGGCGGGTTGGCGGTCGGCCGGGTCTTCGGGTGGCCCAGCGCGCAAAAGACAGCCACCGGAGCGGCAGAGAGGTTGGCGACAATGTTGGTGATGACGCAGGAGACATAGCGCTGGCCGCCTTTGTATCCGACCTTCTTGCACTTGTTGTCGTCGGCGAAGGTGAAGCCAGCCAGCGCAGCGGTGCCGATCAGGAACTCGTCGGTGACAATGGTGTGCGCGGCTTGGACGTTGGTCGCGCCTTCCTTGATGGTCATCGTCCAGGTGGCGTCGACATCGACCAGCGTGCCCAGAATGGTCCCAAAGGTCACGCTCTCAAAGCCGAGCGTATCAATGGCGCCGGAGGTCAGTGTGGTGCCATCCACGAGAACGGTCGGTGGGATGGCGACCTTGTAGTCGGTGTTGTTGACTTGATCGCGGACAGCCATGGCCGGGATCTCCTTTCAAAATGTTGGGAAAATAGGGGCGACCTCGCGCCGCCCCCTCATGCCGATTATTGGCAGATCATCTTCTTGATCGCCTCAGCCAGCACAACCTTGCCGCCGGTGCGCTTGCGGAAGACCAGGCGGATCTTGCCGGTCGTCGCCTGCGTGAAAGGATCGCGCAGCATATCCATCGCGATCCGGTCCAGCATCGTGTAGCCGCGCCGGAAGTCGCCATAGGCCATCGGGAAAGTGCCGGCACCTTCGTTGGGCATGTCGGGGAACTCGAGGTAGGGGTCGCCGTCGATGGTGTTCGGGCGACCTTGAGCAATGCCCGGGGCCCAGATGTAGGCGCCGTTCAGGTCCACCAGTTTCCGCACCGACCCCAGACCCTGCCGGTTCAGCAGGAACATGGCGTTCTTCACATAGTCGGTTTTCAGGGCATACTTCAGGTTGATGATGCCGTTCGAGGTGATCGTCGTGGCAGCGCCAGACGGGATCGCCTGAATACCCGCGCTGACCAGGATGCCTTCCATCTGGCCGAGGCCGGTTCCGGTGCAAAACTCGCGTCCTTCCAGCGCAGCGAACTGCTCGTTCGACTCGCCTTCGATCTCGCCCTGCATGTCGAAGGCCGAATCTTCCATCATGTCGTTGGTGATGTCGATCAGCGCATACATTTCGGGCGCGGTCAGTTCGTGCATCCCATAGCTCAGACCGGTGGTCTCAGACTTGGTGCCGCCCTCGATCACCCGGACAGCAGCGAACTGGCCGGTGCGGCTGGGAATGTTGATCGCCTTGTTGGCGGTCTGGCGCACGCGGACGATCTGTCGTGCCGGGCTGATTTCCGTCACGTTCTTGATGATCTCGCGCACCCATTCGATCGGTGCCAGATAGCCGCCGGCGGTGTCGGTGATGATGTTCAGGGCCTTGAACTCCCCCGCCACGTCATTGAGCGATTTCTGTTGTTCCACCGGCAGGTTGGGCACGCCCACGGCATAGGCGTTGTAGACCGCTTTTACCCAAGTCGGGATGCGGTTGGCCGTCTCCAGGCCGTCACCGGTGCCCTTGCGCTTGAACGCGGTTTCGAGCCGGTCAAAGCGCTCGTTCATGGCGTCGATCGCTGCGGCTTTCTGGCTGGCGGCGGTGATCTGCTGGTTCAGGCCTTCGTATTTGTCGAAAAAGCCGTCGATCTTGGTCAGCTTGTCGGTCAGCAGCGGGTCGGCCGCGCCCTTGGTTTCCAGCGCCTTGATGCGGGAATCGTTGGCAGCCTTGTATTCACCGAACGCGCCCATGAAGTCGCGGATGACCGCTTCGGGAGCTTTTTCGGTGGTAGCTTCTTTGCGCTCGAGAGCGCCCGGGTGCATACCCATTGGTTTGCCTTTCAGCTTAGCTGCGCAGTTGCAGCGTGAGGGTGCGAAGCGCCGAAAGCGCCTCGGTTTCATCACCGTCCCCGGCATCCCGCTCGGGCGTCAGTGCCTTGTAGCCATTGGCGATCATCGCCTTGGCTTGAGTGGCCGAAAAGCCTGCATCCCGCAGGATTTCTTCCACGTCTCGTTTGGTCGGAACCGTCCCGGCCTTAACCCGCGTCACGGTGGCCGCGGGGTTCATCGGAAAGGTCACAAGCGAAATTTCCCAGAGTTCGACGATCAGCAGCTTCCGGATGCCTGCGACCCGGTCGATCTCGTCTTTCAGGGTGGTGTATCCCATCGACAGGCCGTCGATTGCGCCGTCCTTCAGCAGTTCGTAGGCCTCAAGACCCTTCTGAACCTTGAGGTTCAGTCTGCCCTCGCAGTAGAGACCTTTGGTGTCCTCGCGAACCACTGAAAACTTGCCGATGACCTGGTCCGGGCGGTGCTGCCAGAGCATCCTGAC
The DNA here is from genome assembly GCA_043736155.1 of Paracoccaceae bacterium. Lineage (GTDB taxonomy): Bacteria > Pseudomonadota > Alphaproteobacteria > Rhodobacterales > Rhodobacteraceae > JANNRR01. The sequence goes on from JAYTDA010000221.1 coordinate 19,771, forward strand.
GCGGGCCGCCGGGGTGCGGATCAGGCTCTCGGCAAACGCGCCATAGACCACTGTGTCCATGCCCTTGTCGACCATGCCGAAGATGGAGGCATAGCCTTCAAACGAGCCATCTTCGCTGCCAGCCTTGATCTCGAGCGGGACGGAAGCACCAAGGTTTCCCTGAAAGATGCCGTCTTTGGTTTCATGGTTTCTCTTCATCGGGGCTTCCTGTGGGTTGTTGCTCCGACTGGTTCAGGTCGGTGTCGAGCGCCGCGTCTGCGGCATCGGTGTCGTCTTGCTCCATCAGCGCCATGGCGTCGGCGAGGATGCTTTCCTCGGTTGCGCCTTCGTCAAACAGGCCGCAGCTTTTCATGTAGCGCACCAGCGGGGTCAGCCCGACCGTCTGCACGGTGGAAATCAGCGCGGTCAGCACGCTGGCATCCACCTTGCGCACAGAGCCAGCGGCACGGGGCCCGTACTGCAAGGCGTCGCGGGACTCGTCGTCGTCGATGATCCCGGCAGCCAGCAGCTCCGTCTGGGTCTTGCGCTTGGTTTCCCGGCGGGGTTCGAGCGCAGAGACGGAATCGAGGTCCGCCTCAAGATAGAGGCCATCGCCAAAGCGCGGGGTCAGCCAGGTGTTGAGTGCGCCGATCACCATCTGCACCAGCGGGATCACCGTATCTTCGTAGAGCTCGAGCTTGGCCTCCCGCACGTTGTTGAAGGTCGCCGATCCGGGGACAACCAGCACATGCGGGACGCCGAGCGCAGTCAGGATCTCGCGCGCCGCATCGTCCTTGCTGCCGCCAAAGTCCATGTCGATCATCGACATGCCCATCGCTTCCCAGCGCACGTTGCCCCCCAGAACCATCGGCCTGCCAGCATTGCGCGGGCCAGAGTGTCGTTCCACCAGCTCCTTTTGCGCCGCAGCGATCACGTTGGCGGGCGCTGATTGCATGGTGTCGTTGGCCCCGCGCACCGGCTCAAACACCAGAGCGCCAGAGGGCCTGGCCCCGTTGTCCAGCAGCGCCTTGTTGTGGGCGGAGGCTGCGTTGTGCCGGTCAAGGGCAAAGCCCGCCGCCTCGAGACGGCTCATGCCATACCAGTCGTTGAGCGGATTGAACTCGCGGATATGGAGGACTTGGCTATCACCGGTCAGCGCATCCACGTCCCAGCGGGCGCGCCGGCCGGCAAACTCATATTCGTAGCCTGCAGGCATTCCGGATGCGCCGGCGATGACCTTGGTGCGATCAGGACGCAGGGTCCACAGTTCGCGCGGCGGCCTGCCATCCGGGCCGATCTGTTCGACATAGCTGTTCCCGGCGAGCAGGAGATACGCATAGAGCGCCTCGAAGAACTGCGCCCGCCCCTGCATCGGTGACGGGCGCTTGAGCAGGTCCAGCAACGGGTGCTGTTCGACTTCCTTGCGAGCGCGATCCATCAGCATGATCTCGACCGCCGCCGCCGCTGCAGCAATCATCTTGACGCCCCGGAAGGCGATGGCGTTCAGGCCATAGCCGTTCAGCGACAGCCCGCGATAGTCCCGCTCCGTCCAGACAGGTCTGCCGACCAGATGGTGCGCGAAAATCGGTCCCGCCGCCGAAGCCTTAGCCTCGAAGCGCGGCATGGATGGCTCAATCCGCACCAGCTCAGACGCTTGAGCGCCCCAACTCAACGGGTTCCACAGGCTCATTGATGCGTCTCCCCGCCGACAAACCACTCGAACGGGACCGAAGTGCTGAGAACTCCGAACGCCCGGCTGGCGGCGTCGACCTGATCCTTGAACGTGCCGTTCGGGAACAGCTCTGCCTCGTCGAGGAAGTCTTTTACCCACGGGCCGTTGACGAGTTTCACGTTGCCAATCTCCACCTGCGCCGCCAGAGGGCGGGCGCGCGTTACCTTGTCGCCGTTCTCTGGCGATTTGTGATAGTCGAAGCCCGCCGCCGCCTTGACGATGGCGATGGCCCAGGCCTTGCCACCCGCTCCGGGGTCTTGCGGGATCGACCCGCGAATGCCGGGATACTGAGACGCATCCTGCGAGGCCACATTGCGGATCGTCGTCTCCACCGCTCCCGACGACCACTGACCGCGCGTCACATCGTCGATGATGTATTCCCCCGATGGCGTGACCCCCATCCGAACGCCGGCCGTGAATGCCGATGTGGCCTGGACAGAGGCAGCCACGTCCCAGCCGCGCACCCACCTGCACCCAGGCGGCGCCGCGCCGATGATCTCGAAGTCCGATCGCTTGAACAGGCCGCCATCCCGAGGGGCTGGCCGCTGCTGAAACTGCCCGGCGGTGCCATACTGGCCCATGACCTTCTTGTCGCGCTCAACGACATGGCGCGGGAACCGATCTGGGGCGAGCAGTTCGCCTTCCTCGGTGCGTGGATCGACGAAGCCGATCTTCGTCCGACAGCGCCGCCCCGGCTCGAATTCCATCGGCAGCATCAGGTGTTCATAGCCGAGATCGTTCGCCAGCACATATCCCGAAGGATCGTCCTGGTGCAGGCGCTGCATCACAAGGATGAAGCCGGACGAGATCGGGTTCACGAACCGGCCCGGCAATGTTTCGGTCAGAATGCGCAGAACTGACTTTCGGTCAGCCGCGCTGTTCGCATTTTCCGGGCTCAGCGGATCGTCCCACGCGACGACATGCCCCCGCTTGCCGGTCATTGATGCGACCGGGACAGATTGGCGAAAACCGCGAGAAGTGTTCTCGAACAGGTTGTCCGTGTTCTTGATCAGCGTGATCGGCCAGCGCTCCTGAAACCACTCACTCTCGACGAGCCGACGTGTGTTCCGATTGTCCCGTGTCGCGTTGGTCAGCTCATGCGAGGCGCCGATGAAGCGCCGGTTCGGCTTGCCGTGCGGCCCCCAGAGCCATGCCGGGAAAAACACGCAGACTGTGCTGGATTTCATCGTGCCCGGCGGCACGTTGATCACCAGCCGCGTGATCTCCCCAGACGCCACCGCTTGCAGATGCTCCGACATAGCGTCGATATGCCAGCCGTCGCGATAGGTGATCCCGATCTCGAGCTGCTGCCACGCCATGCGGATGAACTCCGACAGAGACTTGGCGGCCACCGCGCGCTGAAGGTTGATCAGATCAGTCCGGTTGATCTGCATCCTCGTCAGCCTCGATCGTCGCTGCCAAGAGCGCCTTCTGTTGTTCAAAGGTCAGCTTGTCGACATCAATCGTCGGTCGCTGCTGGAAAGGAATCGGACCGCCGCCGGGCCCAGAATGCTCCTGCTTGATTCCATAGCCACGATCCCTAGCTCTGGTCTGCAAGAAGAACCGGATCATCTGGCCGTCATCGTTTCTAATGGCCGTAAGCATCTTGCCTTCCACGAGATCCTTAATTTCCTCGTCGATATCTTCGAGTTCACTCAGTAAGTGCGGGCGAGTCTTCAGAAAGCGATGCAAGTTTGACCGATGTATCCTGAGCATCTGCGCCGCCACGGACCGGATACCGGCGCTCTCTCTGAGCGCCTCAATAACGCGACCCTCATCCAGCGTTGATTCCGGGCCGCCACCGTTGTGTCCGGTTCCCATCACTCCACCTCGTCTGCGCGCGTGAGTCCGTCGCGAGTGTTGCGATTTTCGTCCGCAGACTGATCACCGGCTTCCGGCAGCGAGTGCGCCCCCTCGATCTGATCCAGCCGCTCATTTGCGAGGTCGCAGATCATTGCGAAGGCCACCGCAGAGTTAGTCACCCGGAAGTGCCGCTTCTGCCTTACCAGTGTTTCAAAGACATCATCGAACGACGCCAAGCCCAGCAGATAGGCCGATTTCCTCGTGCGCTCCTTTTCAAACCTCCTCAAGACACGCTCGACGATCTCGAGGTCTGCCGGCAGGAACTCGAGCGCCACCTCCTGATACTCGATGGCACCAGCGCCGACGCCAGAGAGGCTGATCCCCTTAAGCGACATCACATCGTCATCGGTAAGCCCGGAATATTGCTTCCAGCCCAGATCGAGCGCTGCATAGAGTTCCTGAAGAATGTTTGGGTCATCAGAGCCAACAATCGAGTTATGTGAAAGCTGGATCGCTATCTTCTGTTGTTCCGTCAACGGCGAAGTGATGACCTGAACCGTCACCTCTGGTAGCCCAGCTAAGACCGCAGCCTTGGTTCGGTGATGACCTGAAAGGATCTCGAGATCCCCATCAGGGTGAGGGCAGACCAAGACGGTCGAAGTCAGCTCCCCGTCAGCCCTAACGTTTTCGATAAGCCTCGCCATTGCCAGTGGAGAGAGGTGGCGCGCGTTTTTCTCACGGGGCCGCAGGGACTTCGGGTCGACCCTTCGAATCTCGACTAAGATGCTGTTCGATAGCTTTTTGTCCATACTTTTTCCACCAAACTTCGTAAGTTTGCTGCGGGCTTTTCTCGACAGGCTCGCAGACATAGGTCAATCGCCAAGGTCTGCCGGTATCCTTGTTCTTGCTTTCGAGCCGACCAATCTGCTTCATCACCCCCCGATATTTCATCGAGCTCGGAAACTCAGACTGGATATTTGTCGTTAAGAGATCAGTACGGCGCAACCTCTTTGCGTCCATTGGGCGAACGAGGTCGCGGCTGACGGCTATCATCGCGACCAGTTTCGACAGTTTTGCGGTGGACACAATCGAGAAGTCGCTTAGGATTTCGGTGATCCTATGCGCGGAGTCGAAATTGTTGTGACCCGGCACATTGCGGTTCGGTCGCCGATAGGCAGCCCCGCCGACCAACATTTCATCCACGTAGATCAGATATGTAAGCTCGCCATTCGAGTGAGCCAAACCGGCGGTCAAGTAGACATCGCGGACAAAATTGATCTGCGGATTTCTAACAGGTACGCACCGGACGACGCTGTTCGGGCCGAGCTTGGTCACGTCAATCGGCTTATACCCGAAAGGTGCTGAGGTGGAGATCGCCGGTCGCAGCATCCGAAGGGACGACCGCCCGCCGCGAATATATCCATAATGGGGGACGCCATAGCCGACCCGGAACAGAAAGTCAGGCTCCCGCGCCTCGAATTTTTGATCCGAAAGGATGAAAAATGGCGAGGCGCTTTTCTCTATTTCAGACACGATTTGAGGTAGCGTTGCTGGGTCGTAAACGTCATAGGCCGGTGCATCCCAAGAAACGTTTTGATCAATGAACTCAAACATCTTTTCGTAGCCGCCCATCCAAAACGGGGGGAATGCAGCGATACCATGGCCCTCACTCGCGGCTTCCATTGCATGATCTCGCCAATCCTTAGCGGCGAAACCGGCAAGATTGCTCGCACCTTTCAGTTCATCCAGTCGGCGACGGCAACCTTCCAGCGTGGCCGGCAAAACACCTTTCAGGTGCGCGAGGTGCTTCGTCTTGTAAACATTGGACTGACCGGCGGCAAAGCGCGTCAGGTTGAGTGCCGCCATAACTGCGGCAACCCGCCAGCCAAAGTCCCGTCCAGCAATGTGTTCCTCAATGAAGGAAAGATCGTGAACAAACTCAATCCGACGCTCGGCTCCGGTCAGATAATCGCCAAGTGCGCAGGAGAACAGGCTAACGTCATTCGCCACAACCGGCAGCGTCGGATGAGCAGCGGCGAGCGCTCGTTCAATCCTGAAACTGCCTGAGCAGCAAGTGTGGACGCGACCCCAAGATCCAAAATCGACAGCGACAAGCATTTGCTCAATACACTGCGATGGGACAACACCTAGAAACATAGCGTTTTCAGAGCCTTACATGTTTTCATTGCGTTGAAACCTGCTATAATGGTGTTCCACTGGAAAGGAGACGCCATGCAAATATACACAAGTTCTTGGAGCCAACACACCGGGCCGGGCCGGGTTGGCATTTGTTCGGGGCGCCCAAGGGGGGCACCAGCAGGCTATCGCATGTATGCGCCGCTCGCCCCCGGCTGGGACATCATCAAGACCAGTCCCAACCAGACTGCCTACCGGGCTCGCTACTTCGGCGAAGTCCTCGCGAATCTTGATCCGCAGAAGACGCTGGACGATCTGATCAAGCTGGCCGCCGGCCACCCACCGGTGCTGCTCTGCTTCGAAAAGGCGCCTCTGCACGATGGAAATTGGTGCCACCGCACGATGATTGGCGAATGGCTCACCGACAAGCTCGGCATCGAGGTGAGGGAATGGAGCGGGCTTGAGGAGTCGAACCCCACTTGCAAGGTTGGAACCCTGCTGTGACCTTCGCCCGCGCTGATCATCTTGTAACCAAAACCGACCTGCTTCGGCAAGCCCTGTGCGAGGGGCGCGACATTGACGCGCTGCGCATCGCCAACGGCTTTCGGATGCTGCCGGATCAGGACAAGGTTGTGATCCGGCGCGGGTGGGACGCGCACCAGACGCCGAGCTTTGCCAGAGCGATCAAGCGCGACCCGGACGAGCTGGTGCGGGCGGCGATTGCCGCCGTCCGCGCCATCTATGCGGCCTAGGTCGATTTCTGTGTTCCTAAGTCGCCATTGGCGATAATGTTGAGGCACGGGCAATGAAGCCCGGAAAACAAGCGGGCCGGTGGAGCGCTTCCACACTCTCCCCCGGCCCATATCGCAAACCTCTGGAAAGGAACCGCGATGCTGAAACGTATATCGCTATCAGAGATCACACGCAACCCGGAACAGCCCCGGCAGACTTTCGATCAGGTCGCTCTGCGGGATCTGGCTGCTTCGATCGAAATCAACGGCCTGGCCCAGCCGATCACGGTGCGACCAATCGAACCAGACGCTGAGGGGCACCGATTCCAGATCATCATGGGCGAACGTCGCTTCCGGGCACATCTTCTTTTGCAAGCCGCCGGCAAGGCCAGCGACATCATGTGCAACGTCCGCAAGATGGACGGCGCCGAAATGCACATCAACGCCATCCTCGAGAACCTGCAACGCGCCGAGGTCTCGCCGATCGAAGAAGCCGTCGCCTATCAGCGGGCGATCGACGACTATGGGTTTTCCGTCGAGGATCTGGCAAAGCGCCTCGGGGTCTCCCAGATTTGGCGGATCAGTGATCGCCTGATGCTTCTGGGCCTCACGCCCGACAATCGCGCCCTGCTCAAGGCCGGGATCATATCGAACACGCAAGCCTATCACATGGCCCGCCTCAGCCCCCATGGGCAGCTCCGCTTTCTGGAGCTGGTCAAGCAGGGTCTGGTCGGCACGAACAAAGCCGCCTCTGACGCCGCCGACGCCATTGCCACCAAAGAGGCACAAGTCGAAATGTTCGCCCCGCAGATCGATCGGCATCGGATCTCGATCAAGTCCACCGAAGATCAGATCGACCGCATCGGAACCGCCGTCAGCGCCATGTTCGGCAAGAACGGCTTTGATATTCCCGGCGACGTTGATCCGCACGAGGCGCAGCGTTGCCTTGAAAAGCTGCGGATGCTCCGGGCCAATCTCGGCCAGATCGAGCGCGAAATCGGCCGCTCCGCCAGCGTGTCGGCTGCGCAAGCCGCATGAAGAAAGCCCCGCCGCCATTCCCGGCGTCGAGGCTTCCAGTTTCACGAGGGGATCATGAGGTTGGCTCTGCTGGCCTTTCTCAGGGTGTCAAAGGGGCCTCAAAATGTCAATCGGGGCGACATAGTGAGTGTGGTTTAGTGACATGATCCTACAACATGCTGTATTTCCAGCATTTTCTTGTTGCAAATGTTCGCCATTGGCGATAAAGTCGATCTACGGGCAATGAAGCCCATCCCCTGGAGAACCGACATGAACCTTACCAACGAATTCCGTTTCACCCTCACGGCGCGCGCCATGACGCCTGACATGCTGAACAACGCGATCGCCCATTGCATCGCCAGATCGGAGCAGGTCCGCGACGAAGATCCTGACGGCGAAGGCCGGTATCTGGATCAGGCTCTGGCCTACCGCGACGAGCTGCGGTGCCGCCGTGCGAGGATCTCAAAATGACCGCCCATCCCCTGTTGATCGCCCAGGAGATCCTTGAGGCCACGGCTGAGGACTCAGACCACAATCATCGCCGGGCCGCGCGTTCGCTGTTGGCCTTCTGGCCCAGCTATGATGGCGACGACTTCAAGAGCGGGCTGAAAGACGCCCTGACCGATCTGCGCCACCTGTGCGACGTGATGGGTCTGAGCTTTGGCGACATCGATCGCCAGGGGCATCGCCTCTATCTGATCGAGCTGGCCGACTGCGGCATCGCGGTGTCGTCGGATTTGGCGGCATCCATCACCGAACACCTTACCTGAGCGAGGAAATAGACATGAAAATCTGGACACTCACCCCGAACGATGACGAAAGCGCGCCGACCCCGCAAATCTTCTACAGCGAGGCGGCGGCTGAGGATGCTGCGACCCAGTGGGTTGCCAATTACTGGGACGCCTGGATGAAGCCAGACGAGGAAATGCCTGCCGACTGGCGCGACGCGCTTGCCGACCTGCAAGTGAAGGCCGGCTTCCTCGACGGCATCCAGCTTGGCGAACACGACATTTCCGACCACCCGGATTTGCAGCCTGACCCTTACCAGATCAGCGCCGAGGCCGACAAATATCGGGCAGCGGTTCACGTGCGCGATGGCGAGCTGGAAATCGACGATGGAGCCAAGGTCAGCGTGAGCGACGATGACGGTGCCTACGTGCAGGTCTGGGTCTGGGTTTCCGACGAGGTGGCCGGACTGGACCCGAAATGCCGGACCTGCGGCAACCGCTACTCGGACGGCGGCGATGGCTTTGACGGCGAGTGCCCGAGCTGCGCCGACAAATCGGAGGACGCAGCATGAGCAACCTCGATGAACACTCCGCCGAGCAGGACGCCCTGACCGCTGAATGGAACCGACAGGCCGACGCCTATATTGCAGCGGCCTATGGTGATTGCCTGATCAATTTGGATCAGGAAGCGGATCTCGATTTCCAAGTCGATGACAGCGGAGCCATGGTCACAATCCGCATCTGGATCAGCCGGGAGGACGCGGGGATATGATCGAAGTGTCAAAATTGATGACCGCAGCGGACCACCCCGGGAAGGTTCTGGATCACCATCAGAGAGAGCTGCCGATGGAGATCGGCACCGAGAAGTTCTTTCTCGAGATCACCGTTCTGAAAGCCGGGGGTATTGGCGATGTTGCCTGCTACACCGCCTTGGTGTCGTCCGAAATGTGGCGCGATCAGGGTCCGAAGATCGTCCTGCCAGAGATCGCCCGGTTCGGATGCAAGCTGACCGAACGACAAGCGCGGGTGATATTTCCAGACCTTGATGCCCACGGCGTCTATCGCCCCTGACGCATCGCCTGTCGCTCCGTGCGGGCGACAGCGCCATGCGCCAAGCATGATTGAAAGGGATCACCATGAGCTTCCAGCACTACACCCGCAGCTTCAAGATCGGATCCGCGATCAGGAGCCAGAACAACGAGCCGATCGAGATCGACCATCTGCGCAAGGTCGTCCCGTCGATCTTCGCCACCGAAGCCCACTCGAGCCGCAGCGACCGATTTGCCCCGGTGCCCACGATCGACGTTCTCGCTGGCTTGCAGCGTGAAGGCTTCGAGGTTTTCCATGCGGTGCAGGCCAGGACGCGCGACGCGGGCCGGGCTGAGTTCACCAAGCACATGCTGCGCCTGCGGCATCGCGGCATCGAGAACGGGGCCGGGCAGGCCTTCGAGATCGTGCTGGTCAATGCGAATGACGGGACGAGCGCCTATCAGATGATCCCCGGCTTTTTCCGGATGGTCTGCGCCAACGGCATGATCTGCGGCGACACCTTTGGCGAGGTCAAGGTTCGGCACTCTGGCCGGGCGATCGACGATGTTGTCGAGGGAGCCTACCGGGTTCTGGATGACGCGCCCCGGGTGACTGATCAGGTCTCCCGCTTCCGGTCGATCAACCTGAACGAGGGCGAGCGGCTTGCCCTTGCCACCGCCGCGCACGAACTGCGGTTTGAAGCGCGCGAAGGCTCCCAGGTGCCGATCGCCGCCGACAGGTTGCTGCACACCCGGCGCACGGAGGACCGGCAGTCGGACCTGTGGACCGCGTTCAATGTGGTGCAGGAAAACGTGATCCGGGGTGGCCTCACCGGCTTTGTCAGGGACGGCAACAACCGCCAGCGCCGCGCGACGACGCGGGAGGTTGGCGGCATCGACCAAAGCCGCGCCCTGAACCGCGCCCTCTGGACCCTCACCGAACGGATGGCGGAACTGAAGTCTGCCGCCTGAACCCAGCGCCGGGGCATGTCGCCCCGGCCACCAACCTGCGGGAAAGATCGAAATGGCTTGGTTTTTGAAGGACTCCACACAAGAGGCGGACGGCATCCTCTACGCGATGGAGGGATGCAGCGCCGTCGTCGGCCGCGACGAAACCGGCGAGCCGGAGTTTGCCGGTTCGCCCGAGGTGTTCTGGGATCAGATGCGCCCCAAGCGCAATCAGGCCGGGGAACGCCTGTGGGTGGTCAATGGCAATGACGTGGCCGAGAGCCAGATCGAATGGCGGGACTAGGCGGGCTAGTAAGCGGCTTCGGCAGGCACCCACAAGATCACAGATCCGTCTCCGACATAAATTCTGATCGTGGATCGGAGCAAGCCGCGATCCACCATGGAAAACTCACGCCCTCCGATCGGGACGCAGGCCGTGCGAAGCAGCGCCTCGAGTTGCCGAGTGTCTTTTCTGATGGCGGCGGCAATAAACTCGTCGAGCGAGGCTTCGTCGAGACAACCAAAATAGCCGTTCTCAACAACCTTCGCTTGTGCCTCGCAAGTCAATCCAAAGGCCAGGATGATCGCGGCAAAGAATGTAGGAAGAAAAGCTCTCATCGGTTCAATCCTTTTCCATAATTCCGAGGGTTGCTTGCAGGATGGACCTGATCGCCTCAGGCCGCGATAGGTCAGGATGCTTTTCCGTGATGAAGGCATCAAGCTGAGCCAGAAGATCGGGTTGAACACGAACGCCGATCAGGACGCCCTTTCCAGTTGGTGCGGGGCCACGCCGCCTTTTCTCTGTTATCACAGTTGCCTTATCCATAGAACTCTGATAACAGAGAAGCACGGGCCAAAGCAAGTGCGACAACACCGCCTTGGCCCTAACCACAACCGATCAGATGAGGATCAATGATGGCTACCACAAACATACCCACCGCCCCCACATTTTTCAACCGCCGCGATCTGATGAAGGCCGCACCTACGGGCATCCTCGCCTTCGCCTACAGCCAGGGCGTCGCAGCCGTGCGGGAAGGAAAGACCGAGATCATTTCGCTCTACCGCGAGTGGGATCGCTTGGGCGACCAGGCCGATGCCACCGATGACGACGATCTGCGCGAGGCCATCGTCGGGAAGCGCGCCGACCTCGAAGCGAAGATGCTGGCCATGCCAGCGCTGAGCGGGGCGGATATCATGGCCAAGATGATCGCGTTCATCCGTCTGGAAGGCGAGGGCTTCGGCTCAGACCTGATGATGGCAGAAGCGCGCGCCATGGTCGGGGTGAATTGAAATGGCCAACGACTTTGTGCCCGTCAATGCCGAACGCCTGCCGCTGGTCCACGCAAAGGATGGCGAGGTCTTTGCCAACAGCCGTGATCTGGCAGCGTTTTTCGAGAAAGAGCATCGAGGCGTGCTCCGCGATATCGACAACCTGCTTGATCAGGAGGCCGACCTAGGCCTGCACAGTTTTGTGCAGGGGTATTACACGCTGCCAGCGACGGGAGATCAGCAACATCGCTGCTTTGATATGGACCGGACAGGCTTCACGCTCTTGGCGATGGGCTTCACCGGCACCAAGGCGCTGCGGTGGAAGCTGCGCTACATTGAGGCATTCGACGCGATGGAGTCCACCATCCGCCGCCTTGCGCAATCCGGCCCGACGATTGACCTGAATGATCCGGCGCAGCTTCGCGGCCTCCTTCTGAACTACGCGGCCACAACTGAGAAACTCGAGCGCCGGGTGCAGGAGTTGTTGCCGTCAGAGACGGCACTTGACAGGCTGGCTCATGCGGATGGGTCGCTTTGCATCACCGACGCGGCCAAGGCCCTGCAGATGCGCCCGAAAGACCTGTTCCAATGGTTGCGGCAAAGTGGCTGGATCTACAAAAGGGCGGGAGGCGCTAGCGATCTGGGCTACCAGAGCAAGACCTCTGGTGGACTCCTTGAACACAAGGTCACAACCGTCTTGCGGGCAGATGGGTCCGAGAAAATCACCGAACAGGTCCGAGTGACGGCCAAGGGCCTGACCAAGCTGGCCCAGTTGGTAAAGCCCGCCGCAACGCTGCTTTGACGGCTCCGCAACATCAATCCAAGGAATCAAGCCATGAACCAATCCATCCCTCCCGGCGCCGACCATAACCTGCGCCCCGTCACCGTCCGCTGCAAGCAATGTGGCTCCGAGGAAGTCATCCGCGATGCCTCTGCCGTTTGGAGCGACAGCGACCAGACGTGGGAATTGGCAGGGGTCAATGATCAAGGCTACTGCGACAACTGCGGCAGCGAGACTTCTCTCGCCCAGAGGTATCTCGGCACCGACGGCGAGGATTATGGTGCAGTCACGCAGGCCGATCTCTATGACAGCGAGGTCGATGCCAAACTTCAGGAGCGCCGGATCTTCGCAACGACACAGGCGGCGCTGCGCTTCTGGCAGCGCGAGGCCGTGGGGGTGATGGATGAATTTCCCGAGGACGACATTGCCAGCGGCGACGGGAAGATGGTACCCCTGACCGGCGAGGAAATCGACACCCTCTGCGAAAGCCTGAACCGATGACCTTGGAATTTACCCTTCTTCACCCCCACCACGAAGGTGGGTTTTCAGCAATTCCAAATTCTGCGATGCGTGATGGCAGGTTGACCATCGAGGCACGCGGGATGCTTGCTTTACTGATGACGCACAGGGACGATTATCAGTTTCGCGCCGAAGTTCTTCAGAAGCAGGCGGGTATCGGGCGCGACAAATTCCAGAAGATCATGCGGGAACTGATGACCTGCGGGTATGTCAAGCGGCAAGCTTTGCGCGGCGAGAGCGGGATGGTCGCGGGCTCCGAATCGGTGATCTTGGATGATCCCCACCGACCTCCTGAAAGCCCGGCTGTCGGCACCGCTAAGCACCAGACAACCAGAAAGAACATCGAGGCGATAAGCTTTAACACCACGTCTCGCAAACTGGTCTCAGCACCACAGGTGAGAGCTGCGTTCTCTATATCCGAAATGACCTTGTGGCGTTGGCTCAATGAGCCTGCGATGAATTTCCCTAAACCGATCCACATCAATCGTCGCCGGTATTTCCGCGAGAATGAGATCGCAGATTGGGTGGTATCACAGGAGCAAATAGCCCTTCTCAGGAAAGCCGTAGTCGAATGACCAAAGTGGACATCAGAACCGCCAGCAAGATCTCCTGATCGCTGGCAGCGAATAATTCGATTGCCTTCAAGATTGCCAAGTGATATGAGTGTGTTACGGGCAATGAAGCCCATCCGACAGGAGAGATGAAATGACCGAAATCAGGGAAGCCGAAGTGATCGCCGACTATCCGGCCTGGACGATCCGCCGCGCCAAGCCGCGCCACCATTTCGATCTGGGGATTGACCTTCCGACCTTCCAATCCGGCGACATTCTGGGCCTGCCATTCAAGACTGCGCACCATGGCATCCTGCACTCGTGGTTCAAGTTCGGATCGGTCGTATCTTACGCGCTGGCATACAGCGAGTGCCCGATTGAAGCCTATGAGCGTGCCAGGAAAACCGGCAACGAGATCTACTGGTTGACGCAGATGCCCACGATGTTGACCAGCAGCCACACCCCGAAGGAAAACCGTGTCGCACTCGAATTCGGCGACAAGCTGATCTTCGAGGGCCACATCTTCGAGCTGGTTCCGGAGGCGAACCGCAACGCTGGCCTGCGCGAAGTGAAAGGGGGTGCGGCATGAGCACCCCCATCACCGCCGTCGAGTTCATCATCCCCGGCTGCGAGCTGGATCAGGCGCCGTCCTGCAAGCAGGGGGAGTTGTTCTGATGGCGACAGCATCCCTCCATGGCAACGGCGAAACCTGTCCCCATTGCGAGCTGCGGCGCGAGGAGGCCAATCTTGAGCTGATTGGTGCCGCACGGGTTCCTTGCAACTCATGTGGCGGGACTGGCAAGATCGGCTATTCCGTGGCGTCGCTCATCGCGAGCAGCGTGGCTTGGGCCCGGGAAAACTACTGGCCAGACAGAATCTCACTCTGGGAAACGGCTCTGGGGCCTCAAACACCCCGAAAATAGCCTCGCCACGCCACCTCTGACAGATTACCGGCTATCTCTCCACACAAGCACCCCACAAAGCCCCCTCCTGCGCGATATTGTGAAAGCCAAGCCAAATGACCAAACGAGCATCGCCAGAGCAGAATCCCGACATTGACGACGAGCTTGAAGAAGATCGCATGACGGCCGAGGAATTTGCGCAAGCCAGGCGTGATCTGGGCTTGTCGCAGCGCCAGCTCGCCTATGTGCTGGGAACCAGTGAGCGCAGCATCAGGAAGTGGGAAAGCCCGGACAAGTTCGGCCCGAACCCGGTCGCCGTCCGCGTGGTGTTGTGGATACTCGAGGATGGGTTTCAGCCGCCGGAATTACTGGAGGTTCGGAGCGAAGCCATGGGCGCTGTGGCGGCATCGAGTCTGTGATCCAGATCGTCTTGAGGCAGTTGGCTGCAATCAGGTTGGCGCGCACCTCGTCGATCGCAGACCACCAGCGCGAATAGGACGCCCGGACGTTCTGTATCTGGCCAAGACTGGGCTCCCAGCGGCAAGGCGTGTATTCGATCAGAATTTCCCGCCTGCGTTCGATCATCCTGTTTCTCGCCTTGGGATGAGGGACGCGAAAGGTCTCGAAATATTTGGCGATCACTTCGGTTTTCGCGACTTGCCCGGTCTGGTTGGCCTGCCGCCATGCCACAGGAACCAGCCGCGGGATCGCCCCCGGCATCCATCCTGGCGTGGTGTCTGATCTGGCAAGCTCTGCGATCTGAAGGGCCATGCCGCGCCCCCCGAACTGCTGCCCCAAGGTCGAGACGATCCCGGCAATCGCCTCGGCGTCGATATGAGGGCTGGACGTTCCGGGGGATTTGTCGATCTGGACCCCACCCAGTTTTGCCCTCTCGATCAGCACATATTCCATGCCGAAGCCGAAGCCGCGATCCTCGATGTCGCGCGGGTCCGGAAGTTCGATCTGCGCCATTTCGATGCGGAAAGACCAGCGGAGCGCCTGCAATATGCTTCGGGATATTTTAACGCTCACCGTATTGCTCCACCGCCCAAGCCGTGATTTTCGCGGCCAGCTCCTGCGGCAGCTCCGATGGCTGGACAGCCACCACGCCGTTCAGCCTCCAAGCCTTGCGGCGCAAGTGTTCGATCCGGGCGAACATCGCGATGCCGTCCTGTGCGTGATTTTTCGCTCCGAGAGCATAGACCCGGCTGATGGATGGCTCACCGTGCATTGGATTTTGCCTTCTGCTGAAACGCGATTTTCATTTGGGCAATCCTCTGCATGTCGGCCTTGGTGTAGGGCTTGGCAGCCCCCGGCACGTGTGGGTGAAGCAACGCTTTTTGGAACGCCTCGAGGTCAGCAAGCGTCGGCATGAAATCCAGTGCCTCCGAGACTGTTCTGCAATATTCACGCAAGGGCCATTTCCCCCTGCCGATCATCGAGGCGATCAAGGAAGCAAAAGCTCGGCTCAGGATGCTTCCCATCATAGGATCTCGGATCGTCGCGGTCGTAGACGAACCACGCATTTCGCTGCGGTGCCTGTCCCTCCCCGGTAAAGTCCAGCTTCCAGCGCAACAGGTATGCCCGGGTGAAGGGCCGCGCATCGAGAAGCGCACCAAGGCCGTTGATCCTTCCCGCAGGCCAGTTCCAGTCGAGAAGCAGCGCGAGGTATGTCCAGCCCGGCATATCGAGGGTGTGGCGAAGCCAGCGGCCGTGACCATCGCGGGCGGTGATCAGGTTGAACGGCGGGTTGGTGATGATCGACGGACAGCGCGATTGAAGGCAGGTGAAATAATCGGCCTGCCAACTGTCCGGGCAACCACGCTGCACCAGATCCGATGCGCAGCACGGGATGCCTTCGGATCGTAGAAGCGTGACCATATGCCCCTCACCGCAGGCTGGCTCCCAGACCGGTCCCAACGCCCGGATGCGTGGGCCATCGACCGCCAGCAGGGCGCGCAAGGCGTCCGTTTCGGCGGTCGGGTAGAAGTCGTTCTCGCGCCGCCCCTGCTTTGGTTTGGTCTGCGTCGGAAGTTCAGCGATCGACATTTGGCGCGGATCAACCGCAACCTTTGGCCGCATCGCCTGGAACAAGCCCTTTGCAGCCGCCGTCATTTCGCACCCCGACAAACTTCGGTGATTTTCTTGAACGAGCGCAGAACGGAGACGAGGGCACGAACCTCGCCGACCGGCACGAATAGTTTGTGCAAAATGTCCTCAACCCCGAAGCCTTGTGCCAACAAGCTCCTAGCTTCGTGCTTTTCTTCGTTGGTCATTGCTGATCACCATACCTGCTATCGAGCCATTTCCTCATCACCGGCGAATGAGCGCTGGTTTTGATGGGCGTAGTGGAGCCGTTCACCTTTCCCTTGGCATTCACATAATATTCCAGGGAGACAGACGCCCACCCGCGTTCCTCGGCCATGCCTAGCGCATCATCCGGATCATGGCCCGCCAGTCGGATGGTTTTCAATTCGCCAGACAGTCGCCTCGCAGCCGTGACCGTGATGGCTTTGGATTTGTGTTTTGATCGGTAGCGAACAAAACTCTCGACAGCCTCTAACCCGGCGTGTTGTCGGAGAACCTCGATGACCTGATTTCGCTCGCTTGTGGCGGTTGGGGCGCTTGCGCCTCTAACCTTCACGCGATCCAGTTCTGGTTCGTTGGTTTCTGATCCGAAAAGGTCCTTGGGGCCTACCACCGAAGGGGGTAGGGGGTTCTTCTTCTCTTTCTCTTTCTCTTTATCTAAGTGGCTGAGCGGACGCATAGCGGTCGCTGGAGACTCTTGTTGATTTTGTTGTCTTTTTTGGACGCCAATTTCAGCGGCGCGTTTTGCGTTTTCCACTCTCGTTTCGCGGTCTGAAATTACCTCATCCGCTTTCTCGTTTGAGAGACGCCCTTCAGACAGCTTGAATTTGCCCAGAACAACCAGTCTTTCGACGACCTTTTCGAGTAGCGATTGTCGCACTGTGCAGTAGGCCGCGAGACGGATCGGGTTGTAATCTATCGACCCATTTTCCTCGTACATGCGACAGATGACCATCATGTAGATTCCAACCTCCTGCGGGCTCAGACCACGAACGCCCTTCATAAACTTTATCGGGTAGAACTTGAAAAATGGCAGGTCGGGCGCTCTAGCCATGATAGGCCGTCCATTTCTCAAGGGTCTTGGCGCCCGCCATCAATTTTGATGGAAAGGTGCGAAACCAAAGTTCGTCGCTCATATAAATTCTCCCTCGCGCAACGGCCTGTCAGAGGTCACGTTGCATGTCCCCATATCGACGAAAGCCCGGACGGTGCCGGTGGCACCGCTGCGCTGCTTGGCGACGATCAGGTCAATGCGGTTCTGGCAGCGCTCAAGGTCCGCCCTCAGTTCAGCGTCCTTGTCGACATCTTTGCCGCTCGAACCGTCCAGGGTGCGCTGCATGTAATAGGCGTCGCGGTAGCAAAACAGCACCACGTCGGCATCCTCTTCGAGCTTCCCGGTTTCGCGCAGGTCAGACAGCATGGGGATGGGGGGCTCCCGCCGCTCCACCTCGCGGCTCAGTTGTGCCAAAGCGACGACAGGCACCTCAAATTCCATCGCGAGGCTCTTGCACATGTCTGAGGCTTCAGAGGCGCGGTCATAGGTGGACCGGGCGGTGAGGCTGGTGAGCTGCTGGATATAATCGACGATCACCAGCCCGAGCGGGCAACGGGTGTCGGCCATGTGCTGTTTGGCACGGCGGACGGCAGACCGGAGCCGGGTGACCTCGCGCACGTCACGCTCGCCCAGGACCAGCGGCAGGGTTTGCTGTCGCTGCGCCTCTTCGACGACCAGACGCATTTCCGCCTCGGTCAGATCGCCCCGGATCATCCGGTTATAGGCGATGTTGTGACCCGCGAGGGCGAGGCCCTTGCTCAGGAACCGTGGGGACAGTTCCTCGCCCGGCATTTCCAGTGACCCATAAAAGACCCCGACACCGGAAGTCATGGCGGCATAGGCGAAGTTCTGCGCCAACGTGGTCTTGCCCATCGAGGGCCGGCCGCCGATCAGGATCATGTTGCCGGGGCGCATAAAGCCGATCATCCGATCCAGCGCCTGCAATCCTGTGGAGATACCTGGCTCAACCGCTCCGCTGTAGGCGTCGTTGATCCGCATGATCGCGCCGGTGGTTGCGCTCAAATAGCTCCGGATAATCGGCTTCGAGTTGGTCACGCTGGCGACCTTGCCAACGCCGGTCTCAAGCTGCGCTGCGATCTTCGCCGCAGGATCCCGACCATCCCTGATCGACGCGACCGCCTCACGCATCGCGTCCAGAATGTCGCGCTTGGCCTTGAGGTCGGTCAGGATGGCGCAATAGTCCCGCAACGCGGCAACGCTCGATGATGCCCCCATCATCCTGACCAGATACTGCGGACCGCCGAGCTGATCCAAGCCCTTGAGCTGATCCATTTCTGGCTTGAGCGATACCGGCGAGGCGAGCAGGCCAGCGTCGATCCGATCCTTGATCCGGCAGAAGATCTCCGCGTGGATCGGATCGTGGAAGCATGTTTGGTCGATCATCCCGGCAATGCCAGAAAAGGCACCATTGTTCAGCAGGAGTATGCCGAGAACCTGTTGTTCTGCCTCGGCATTGAAAGGCGCTATCCGTTCAAGTCGGTCTGGCGCCGCAGTCTGGGTATCCATGGTCAAAAAGTCCGTTCGCTGGAAGCGTCGATGAACGAGTGAGGCGGGCCCGGGCAAGATCCCAGACTGCCATTGCGTCGGCTTCGTTGTGGTTTGCGGGGTTCCATCCGAGCCGCATGCAGCGAGCGATGGTTCGGGATTTGGCGTCGGCACTTTTCAACATGCCGTAGCCGATAAAGTGCTTTCGGATCGTCTGGACGGGATACTCGACGACCCGGATCTTGCGCAGTTCTGCAGCGATGTAGATCGAAGCGCGTAAACCCATCAGCATCTTGAGGCGGTTCTCGTCGCCCTTGACGCCACCGGCGATGGGTTCCTCGATCGCGATCCAGTCCGGTTGTTGTTCAAGGATCAGGTTTGTTGCCATGCGAAGGGCATACGTGAAGCGGATGCCATGTGGCTTTCCCGCTTCACCGAGGTTTTCAGACTGTCCGACCGGACGACCTTCGGTATCGCCTATGGCGATGCCCGTCTGGGTCGCAAGGTCGAACGCTATCAGTTTCATCAGTCGTTTTCTGCATCTTCGTCGGGGATCAGGTTGACCATTTCGTCGCGCCATTTCTTCGCGATCATCAGGTCGAACATGGCCTCGAACGTGCGCAGGAAGTCGCAACGTTTGGTCGAGCTCATGTCCTCGATCGTGCGGATCATCGCCAGCGCGCCCTTGTGCCAACCGTATTGATCCAGCTTGCTTTTCAGGGCAGAACGAAGCTCGCCGCCGGCCTCGCCGATGGAGTGCTTCTTGTCCTCGAGTTCTTTCAGGATGGCGCAGAACTCGTCATAGGTGACGTTCAGTTCCGGGTCGACGCCGCTGTTTTCCCCGGCGCGGGGGGTTGCATCAAGCATGGTTCGGTTCCTCTTGGTTGACTTTTGCAGAATCGTTCGCTATGTGCGAACTTCTGGAATTTCCCAGAGCGGCGGCAGGCCCATCTGCATCGACCCAGTGAGTGACCGAAATGGCACCCCCTGTTTCGATGGAAATGTCCTTTGCCAAGGCTAGGAGCGGGATTTTCTTGCCCGAGGCGATCTCGGACATGAACGATTTTGAGATATGGATGCGCTTGGCGAAGTCCCCGAGGGACAGACCGGCATCCGACAGATAGGTGCGAAAATTTGCCATGATGAGAAATGTCGCAGATAGCGATCCATTACGCAAGATGGGAAGTCGCCATTTTCAATTACCCGTCGCGGTGCGGTCGGGCTATACCAGAGCCATGAAGCTCAACCTCAAAGAACTGCGCAAAGCCAAGCGTCTCACGCAGCGACAAGTTGCTGAAATGGCTGGAATGTCGGTCAGCTACTATACTGAGCTTGAGCTCGGCACCAAGCAGATCAACGCCTTCCGGCTTGAGCAACTGTCAAAGGTGCTTGGAACGACCCCGCAGGGGCTGATCGCCGGACATGAGGCTGACCGCATTCAGTTGGCGATCACGAAGATGGCAATGTTGTCAGCTCAGAGCCAATCCCTGGTGGAGCAACTGATTGACTCTCTCCTGACAGTAGGTCGATCAGGCGATAGATGATCTCCCTCGCCTCTGGCGTCAGGTCCATCAGCTTTGCTGCGATCTCTGCTGGTTGCATGGCGGCACTCTTTCCCAATTTGTTGACTGAAAAACCCGTCTGATCGCAACCGGCGATTGCGGGTCAACGTTTGATACGCCGAAACCTGTGGTATACAAGATCGCTTTTGGCGATATTCAGCGCATTTTCGTGTTGACAATGGATCGCTGATAGCGACATTCTGCCTCCACAAACGGAGGCGGATCATGCTTGACGACACGCGCATCATAACCCTTGAACCGGATCAGATCATCTCTGAGCCAGGCTTCTACCGCATCCCGATCGAGCGCCACCACAACCAACCCTGCAACGGGGTCAGCGTGACCTCGAGCGTGCTGCGCACCATGGAAACGCACACGCCTGCTGATGTCTGGGCGTTCCACCTCCTGAACCGGAATCGGTGGGTACGCGAAGAAACCGACGCCTTGTTGATGGGGCGCGCCATGGCGAGCTTTGTCGAGGGCGGCGTTGGGGAGCTGCAGCGCCGGTTCTTCGTGTTGCCGGACGACAAGCCGTCACGCCCCACCGCCAAACAACTCGCCGCGATCCGCGAAGGCCGCGGCACAGACGCAGGCACTCATTCCGTTTTGTTCTGGCAGGAAGTCGCCAGAGATCCGCGGGCAGAGCTGACCGAAAAACAGTGGCAGCTGATCCTCTCGATGGGGAATGTGGCGCGGGACGATCCCGGCGCACAGGCAGCGCTCGGCGGGCAGCCGGAAATCACGATGGCGTGGTGGGATGATGTCAACCGGTTGTGGTGCCTGTCCCGCCCCGATCAGGTTTCGTTTTCGGGGATGCTGTCGGATTACAAGAAGATCAGCACCCAGGGTCGGCCGTTCAATCAGGCGATCTGCGATCAGCGGATCACGGCCCATCGCTACGACATGCAGATGGCCTTTGCCGCCGAAGGCTTCGAGGCACTAACAGGCCACTGGCCGGATCAGGTCGGCCTCGTGTTTCAGACCGACGCGCCGCCGCATCATGTGATCCTGACCTCGCTGACCGAGGAAGATCTGCACATCGGCGAGTTTCACAACCGCCGCGCCCGCGCCCGGTTTCGGGAATGCCTGGATGCTGGCTATTGGCCCGGCCCGGGCGAACACGTCATGGCCTACCGCCGTCCTGACTATCTGCGGGAAAAGGCTCTCGAGGAAATGAACATGGAAGGAACCGCCCCATGACGACGCTGCTGTTTTTCGACACCGAGACGACCGGCTTCACACGATCTGGCGTGCCGGCAGATGATCCAACTCAGGCGCATCTGGTCCAGATCGCAGCGATCGAGGCCAACGAGGAAGGGTTCGTTCGCAACCATATGTCGTTTGTCGTTCGCTGCCCCATTCCGATCCCCCAGAACGTGGTCGACATTCACGGGATCACCAGTGAAATTTCCCTTCGCGACGGCGTCTCTGAACGGCTGGCTCTTCAGCTATTCAAGGAAATGACTGGCCGCGCAGACTTGCTGATCGGACATGGAGTCTCTTTCGATACCGAGATCATCCGGCTGGCCTGTGCCCGCAACTCCATGGTGGCTCCTGACAAGCCGACGGTTTGCACAAAGACGGCCGCGCGTATGGTGGTCAGATCACCGTCTTCAGCCGCGATGCTGGCGAAGGGCAACAAATCGTTCAAGGCCCCGACGCTTGGGGAGTGCGTGAAGCATTTCTTCGGGACCGGCTTTGGCGAGGCGCACGACGCCTATGCCGACACCCGGGCCTGCCTGAGAGTTTACTTCGAGCTGGTCCGGCAGGGCCATGTCGCCGTGCCGAATGGGGTGGCGGCATGAACGACGAAAGCCCGGAAGATCTTGCCCCGCCGGAATCCACCGGCGTTGATGCTTATGCTGGCCGCTTTCTTGCGGTCCGGTCGATAGACCCCGGCCTCGGCGCTTACAACTTTTCCGGGCTGCACGATGTGATCCTGTTCTCGGATCTGATGTCCCGGGCGGACATGATGATTCCGGCATTGTTCCGGCGGAAACCGGCACTTTGCGCGGCGATCATCATGCGGGCGGCGCAGTGGAAAGTGGACCCTTTCGCGCTGGCGCAGGAGGCCTATCAGGCTAAAGAGGGGGGGCCCGTTGGCTATCAGGCGAAGGTGTTCGTCGCAGCCTTGCAGACCATGGCCGGGATCACCTTGCAGTATGAGTTCAGCGGCGAAGTTGTGATGCTGGACAAGCCAGCGACCAGTTCGCGGGGAACTGAGGTCGCGAAGCGCGCTGCGACCGGTGATCGCCGCTGCACGGCCTTTGCGGTGATCGACGGCGTGCGGCTCGAGTATCAGACGCCACCACTTGACGGGATCACGATCAAGAACAGCCCGAGTTGGCACAATGATCCGGATCAGCAGCTTTCCTACTACGCTGGTCGGGGTTGGACGCGGCGGTTTCGCCCGGGTGTGATCATGGGCGCGCACTCTGCTGACGAAGTGCAGGAAATGGAGACGATCAAGGACGTGACCCCGAAAGAGGACGGGTTCAGGCGGATGGCGCTGGATGCGCGGAAACAAGCCGCCGACAAAAAGATCGGCTTCGAGGATCGCAGTCCGATCTATCGGGAAGGCTCCATCATCGGTGGTGACGCCAGCATGTCGCGCGGGGACTGCCCCTATACCGACGATGTCGAGCAGGCAGCCGAGTGGTTTGCCGGGTTCGATTCCGTGCGAGATCTCCAATGAGCCGCTACAACCCGGAGCTGCTGCCGAAGATCCGATCAGACCGGATCAAACAAGCAGTGCAGGGCATGCCCTGCACACTGCGCATTTCCAGCTTCCTGTCGGGGCACAAATGCTCCGATCAGTCGACGGTCATCCCGGCCCACGTCCGGTCCTTCGGCAAGGGCGTCAACACCAAGGTCAGCGACCTGCACGTGATCGCGGCCTGTCTGCATTGCCACGATCTGTTGGATGGCAGGGATGGCAAGTGGGAGATTCTGCTGGACCGCTATCCGGCGGCCGTCCTGCAACGGGTGATTAACGCGATCTACGAAACCCAGAACATGATGCTTTCGGTCGGCGCGATCATCGTGCCGGACGCCGTCCCGATCAAAGGGGAGTATCCGCGTGTTCTACCATGAAGAAATGACCTTCCTCGGGTGCTGGTCGCCACGGATCACGCCAGAAAGACCAGAGGCAGGCCAGCGCAAGATGCGCGCGATCTGCGAGGTCAATCCCAGCCTCAGCCACCTGACCCTTTCCCAACTGCGCGAGCTCTATTCGCCAGATGGGCTGTTCCACCACACGATCAACCCAACCGCATCAGCAGGAGCCCAGCGATGAACGACCAGACGACGCTTCCCGAAACCGGCCTGATTGTGATGCCGCAAGGGAAAAGCCTTGAGGCGCTGTTTCGCTCCGAGAACGGCCTCGACCAGATCATCAATGAGATCGAAAGCCGCGCCCGGTCGGAAGTGATCGACATATCCACGCCGGCGGGTCGCAAGGCCTGCAAGTCGCTGGCCTACAAGATTGCACAGGCCAAGAACGCGCTCGACGGCGAAGGAAAGACGCTGAACGAGGCGATGCGGGCGCAGATCGGGGCGGTCGACGCTGAACGGCGTCGGGGCTGGAATCGCCTCGAAGCTCTGCAGCTCGAGATCAGGAAACCGGTCGACGACTGGGAAGCGGCTGACAAGATCCGGATTGAGGCGCTGCAACAGCGGCTTCGCGATTTTGGCGTGTCAATGTCGCCAGACAGCAGCGCGGCCGACCTCGAGGCGCTGCGTCAGAAGATCGCCGGCATTGAAATGGGGCCGAGCTGGGAGGAATTTGAGCCCGCCGCCATCGCTGATCGGCTGGTCGCCCTCGAGAAGATCGGTGCCTATCTGGCAGTTGCGCAGCGGCGCGAGGACGGTGAACGCGAACTGGCGGCAATGCGGGCACAGATTGCAGAGCGGGACCGGCTTGAGACTGCGCGTCTGGCCACCGAGGACGCTGAACGCAGGGCGGAGGCTGCCCGGCAGCAGGCTGAAATCGACGCCCGTGAGGCTAAGATCGCAAATCTGCAAGCCGAGGTCGAGCGCAAGGAACGCGAGGCGGCGGCGGAAGCAGAAAGGGTCAGGGCTTCGGCCGCAGAAGCAGAGCGGATTCGGGCGGCAGCGGAGCGGGCAAAGGCAGATGCCGAAGCCACGGCACAGGCTGATCTGCGGGCTGCTGAAGAACGCCACCAGCGGGAACTGGACGAGCAGACGCGACGGGCAGACCAAGCGGCCGAGAACGAGCGCAACCGTCTGGCAGCGGCACGGCAGGCCGAGCGTGAGGCCCAAGAACGCCGCGACGCCAGCACGCGCATCCGCAACCGGGTCCGTGGCGAGATCGTCACCGCCCTGTCTGCCTACACGAGCAACGAACAGATCGTAGAGGCACTCATGGCCGGGAAGATCCCGCACACGAGCGTCACTCTGTAACCAGCATTGCAGGATTGAGAAATGGCTAAGAAAATCGAGACTTTGACGGACGAGCAGAGCGCCATGCTGTCCATTTACCGGGAGGAATCCCGGGAGAAGGCGCTCCGCCCGCATTTCGCGACAGACAAAGAAATGCGCCAGGCCGTTGCGGCAATCTATACGTCGATGGGGCGACCGGCACCGACCGTCTTTGTTTTCGTTGACCCGTTTCAGTGCTTGTCGGCGCGGTCAATTTTGAAAGGCCAGCTCTGGGACCAGCTCGGGGTCCAGCTCAGGGGCCAGCTCAGGGTCCAGCTCAGGGACCAGCTCGGGGGCCAGCTCTGGGTCCAGCTCTGGGTCCAGCTCAGGGAAGCACACGATACACTTTGGTTCGCCGGTGGCTCTGAGCTCTATTGGGTTGCATTTTATCGATTTGCCGAGAAAATTGGCGTAAAATATGATGCAAAGCAAAGCGCCACACTCGATGCTTGGGAAAGGTATGCGGAAATTTGTGGCCCCCTTTACCCGTATGACGGCATTGCATTTGCCTCACGCCGACCAGACGTTTTATCTTTCGATGAACAGAGACGCCTTCATGCCGAGACGGGACCGGCAATGCGCTTCCCAAGCGGGTATGCGCTCTACGCCTGGCACGGCACACGCATTCCGGCGGTATGGATTGATCAGCCAGAAGCTCTAACACCTCAGATTGCACTCGGACAGACAGATACGGCGCTCCGGGTTGCTGCGACGCAGATCATCGGCTGGCAGCGCATGATCGACCAGCTTGATGCCAAAGTGGTCAACCGGCACCCGGAAGGCATGGCTGGCGGCGAGCTGCTGTCCGTGAAGAAGAGCAAGTTCAACCCCGACGACAAAGGGGAGATGAGGTTCCTGCGCGCCGCCTGCCCCCGCAATGGAACGATCTGCTTCCGCGTCCCAGATGGCACAAAAACGGCCCACGAAGCTCAGGCATGGAGCGTTGGCCTCCCACCTGACATCTACAAGATCCCATCCATCAGAACCTGAAAGGACTGACCATGAGCTACCTGACTGAACGACCAATTGCGCAAGGCGAACTCGATTTCTGGCTGGTTTCCGAAGACCATTTCAGCGTCACGGGGGCCGCAATGCCAGATGACGGGGAGGCGTCCTATATCCTCGCGCATTCCGAACAGGGACACCACCACGTGCTGGATCGAGCAAAGGCGGATGTCACGGTTATCCGCCCGGAGTCAGAAGGCTTTCGCATCCTTCGGGCCTTGGTCAAGGAGCCGGTTTCGGTGGTCAATCTGAACCCCACAGGACATACCAATCTTCCCCTTTCGCCGGGCGTTTACGAAATCAGGACTCGGCGCGAGCTTGGCATGGACGACATGGTGCGCCGCAGCCAGGACTGACCGAATGCGGGGCCTGTCCCCGCTGCCTCGGGTCAGCGCTGCCTCCCTGGCGCGCGGCCCGCACTTCTCCCGGCGACGACCTCCTCCCCGTCGCCGGGGGCTTTGTACCAGACCAATGATCCTGCCGGAGAACCCAAATGACCTACGAAATCCACACCGACATTCCGATGCCGCCACGCATCAATGGCAACACGAAATATCCGTGGCGGACCCTGCCGGTCGGCGGGCGCTTCCAAATGTTCGACAGCGTCTCGCCACGCAACAAGGCCATCGCATATAGCAACACGGCGAAGGCGTCCAAAGCGACCGGCTTCAAGTTCGCATGGGCGGCTCACGAAGGCGCGGTCTGGATTTGGCGGGTGGCGTGATCCCCCGAGTTCAGCCGATGCCCCCATCACAATGAAGGAGATTGCCCCATGAAATCATATCTTGCCCTCGCAGCCGCCGTCGCCCTGACCGCCTGCGCCCAATCGCCCGACGCCATTGCCCCGGTGGCGATGCCCGCCGGAATGTTCAGCGGCACCAGTTGCGTCGATGCGCGATCCGAACAGGCATCGACCGCCGCCCGCCTTGCCGCCCTGTCCGCCCAACAGCAATCCGCCGTCACAGGTGATGCCTTGGGCGTGATCCTGATCGGCGTGCCTGTCAGCAGCCTGGCCGGGGGCGACAAGGCGGGCCTGATTGCCACCGAAAAGGGCCAACTGCTGGCGCTGGATGCCAGGCTGGCGGGGTGCGCGTGATGTCCCCCAACTATCGCATAAACAATGGCCTATATGTATTGTCGATAATTCTGGTGCTGGTCGGCGGTTGGCTGATGATCCGGGGTGACGTTCAGTCCGCGACATTGTTCGTGGCCTTGGGCGCGCTGGTGAAGCCATGACCGACAAAAGCCGGGAAGCCTGTGATCGCGCGGTGGCGGCATTAACCCGTGTCGCCACCGCGCGCGCGGGGATGCCATGCACCTGTGACGAGGCGGTGCTGATCCTCGCCCTTCGCGCCGCCTTGGATGTTGCCGAGGCACAGGGCTGGCAGACGATGGATTCCGCGCCACGGGATGGATCGCGGATCATTGGCTACTACTGCGCCGATGGCGGCTACTATGACATTCTTTGGGATGACAGCGAAGGCTGGGTTTCGTTCGACTATGAAATCCGCAATTTCATGCAGCCGGACTTCACCCACTGGACGCCGCTCCCGGCCCCGCCCGCAAAGGATGCCGGGGAATGACCACCCGCCCCCTCCGCGTCCTGATCGGCTGCGCCACAAGCTGTGTTGCCCTCGACGCCTTTCTGGCGCGCGGCCATGACGCATGGCAGTGCGATCTGTTGCCCGCAGACAAGCCGACCAACCGGCACATTCAGGATGACATCCGCACGGTAATGCGCTGGGGATGGCGGTCAAGGTGAACACGCAGTCAGCAAGCGGGGCCCTGATTGAGCGGCGGCGGCAGGAGGTCGCGCAACTTCACGCCTCCGGCATGGGCTTGACCGCAATCAGTCGCAAAATGGTGGTCAGAACGGAGACGATAGCGAACGACCTCCGACTCCTTGGCTTATCGAGAAAGAACAAACCTCGGGCGAATGCAGGCGATCGCGCAGCCAACAGGAGGCAGGCAAATGCGGAGAAAGCCGTTGAGAAGTTTCGGGATCGGCGCCGACACAAGACCACGCCCGTTCCGAGCGGAACTCCATTGAAGCTGGCCAGATCGGACGCCCAGGGCACAATGTTCCCGACGATGGTATTCGATCCGGTCGAGCATGAGGCAGTTCTCAAGGATGGATGCAACTCATCGAAGATCGGCGGCGATGTGTTGGTCGGGTGGCTCAAAGGGGCGAAAATCTTCACCCTGACGCTCGAGGAGCGCGCGACGTGCCCGGAAACCTGTTCGCTTTGGCGGGCGTGCTACGGCAATGGAATGCACTTCGCGCGGCGCTGGCGTCATGGCGCAGCCCTTGAAAAAGCCATCGAGCAAGAGATCAGCGACCTGTGCCGGCAGCACACAAAGGTTCTGGTGAGACTGCACGTCCTTGGCGACTTCTATTCATTCGACTATCTGGCTTTGTGGGTGCGGCTGGTTGACGAGCATCCCGGTCTCTACGTGTTCGGCTTCACCGCGTGGCCGGAAAACACCAAGATCGGGGCTGGCATTGCCCGTGTCCGTGCTGCCATTCCAGATCGCTTCGCCATCCGAACCTCTGGGCGCACAGGTGATTGGGGCAGCTTCACGATCGACTTCCAGACCGACGTGAGCCGCATTGGGTCAGCATCCGTATGCCCGGAACAGCGGGACGCGCTAAACGGCAATGAGCGCAAAATCCACTGCGGCTCTTGTGGACTGTGCTGGACTGGCAGCACGCCGATTGCGTTTATCCAACACTGACAATGTCGCTGGGAACGATCTTTTTGTGGACAATGTTCGCTGTGGGCGATATCATAAAAGCTCGGAACCTTGCACAAGCAACGTAAAGGGCTGGGAATGTCTGGAAAGTTCAAGACCGTTCAGAGTATGGCAGTAAACTTTGCGGAGCCTGAAAATGAACGACTGCCTCTGGCCGGGGTGATGGTGATCATCTGGTGTCTCGTGCTGATGGCTGTGGTTGGCTATGTCATCGCGTTCAAGGTGATCCCGAATTGCGCCATTGACGCCGCAGCCTCGATGGAGATCGGGCAGATCACAAAGGCTGGTTACTGATGGGCGAGATTGCCGACCAGTTGATAGCCGGGGAAAGATGTGCCGACTGTGACTGCGTTATCGGCGCGGCCGTTGGCTTTCCCCGCCATTGTTCCACCTGCGAGAGGGAACGTCGTGATGAGGGCCCGAAGCCAAAACCACCGGTCGTTGTGAGCTGCAAGGATTGCGGCAAGGGCTTCGGATCTGGCGCAGCTCTCGGACAACACCGCTTTGCAAAGCACAGACCTGCGCCAAAGCCGGTCCCCCTGGTGAAGTTCATTCCAGCTCGGATGAGAGCGAAGGATGACGATGTCGACCTGATCGACGATGGCGATCCGGGCCTTGACGTGAACGCTCGCAAGCCTCGGCAAAAGAAGGTGAAGAGATGACAGACACCAGAGCATCACAAGTGGCGTTGATGTGCGCCGCCCTGATCCAGAAGAACGGCAAGGACGGTTCAGATACTCCGTTCAATCGTGACGGGCTGGCTGCCAGAAAACTGTTGTCGCAACTGGTTGTCGATCAGGTCGCCACAGAAGCGGTCGTGCGGGAACACGCGGCCATGATCTGCGAGAGAATGATCGGCTCCGCGCATATTGTTTCCGGCAAGAGCGACGGTGCGGATGGCATCGAGGCGGTCATTCCCATCCTGCGTGCTGTAGCCGACATGATCAGGCAGGGCGCGCGGATGGAGCCTTTGCAGGCAGCCGCTCGCCTTGTGTTGGCGAGCGGACAGTTTCCGCAGGACATGATCATGGCTGGCTGGGAGATAGGCAAGCTCAAGCGCCAGATCTCCGACCCCAGAGCCACTGCGCTGCAAGAGACGATGGCACTCCCACGGTTCCGGGCTGTCGGCTCGGTGATGCGCCGGTCGGACAGCGGCAAGTGGGTCCACGTAGCCGCAATTGAGGCGCTGATGAAGAATGGGATGATGGCAAATATCGAAGCTGCGGAATGACCGTCATCTGCCTGCCGCCAATTGTCAAAGTCAACGGCGACTTACCCCTGGCCGCGCGATCACTCGCCCGCGCTTTGGTGCAGAAATTCGGACGTGGACCATCTGAGGTTTTTGCGGCGGCATTGACCAAAGCGATCACAGAAGAAAGCACATGACCGAGAGACCTCCTGAATACATCGGCGATGGCGTCTATCTGGCCGATGATGGCTATCAGCTTTGGCTGGCAGTCGGGCACCACGAAAACCGCGTCGTGGCTCTGGATCGCGACACATGGAAAGCGCTGCTGCACTTCGGAACAGTCCGGTGGCATCGCATGGCATCGGAGGGACAATGATGACCCTGCCAGAACACCCATACCTCATGGCGATGGGGAGGATCTGATGCTGCAACGCACCCCTGCCCGCGACATGCACAGGATGCGACACGCCGATCACCAGCGCTTGTTCCGCATGGTGGAGGGGGCGGTTATGGACGCCTTTCAGGCGCACCCGACTTATCTGACCAAGTACGGCCAAAGGAACGCCGTCCGGTCAATCACCAAGCGCGTTGTCGGCACCCTTGTCGGACACGCAAACGAGGCCCGAAAGGGCGGTCCCCTCGGGGGCTGTAGCGTTGAAGCGGGTGTCACGCCTGCCAACGCACTGACCGACCTCCGACGGTCAGTAGGGGCAGGTGGCGATTCCCTCCTGCCCCCCACCTTTTTCGGTCGGATCATGCAGAGCTGGAAAAGGTCGTGACGTCGGCTCGCTGGCACACCGCCCCTCTCGACATGATCGGCGCCGCCGAAGCCCTTGGTGTGTCGCGGCGCTTCCTGACCGACATCATCGCGCGCCATCCGTTCTTTGAAACGCGCGGGCGAAAGAAGGTATTCTACCCCGAGCATATCGCGGGAATCAGAGAGGCGCTGAAATGCCCAAGGATTGGGAACCAAGGTGGCGGGAAGAAACGGGCTGGGAAATCGACTTCAGCATCGGGGGTAGTCGGGTTCGCCGACGACTTGGCATCCGTGACCGCAGCAGCAAGGCGATCGCGCTCAAGCAAGCCGAAGCCATCTACCGCGCCACATGGGAACGTCACCTTGCTCCGGTGAAGCCTGCCGGCATGCCCTTCTCTCGAGCTGCGAGGGGCTACATCGAGGCAGGTGGCGAGGCGCGCTATCTGCCGGCGATCCTGCGCCATTTCGGGCCAGACCTGACAATCGACGATGTGGATGAGGCGTTGATTGTCGAAACCGGCGCGGCCCTCTATCCGACCTGTCAGCCTGACACCATCCGCAGACAAGTGAGAGTGCCGATCAGCGCTGTGGTGCGGTGGGCCAAGGGGCAGAGGCGCAGGCCGTCCACTGACAACAGGCGCGTGCGCTGGCTGACCCCAGAGGAAGCTGAGGCGCTGATCCTGGCTGCGGCCAAACTCACGCTGCCTCGGCACGGCGCTCCGGAGCCCTTCACTCTGGCGAAGATCGCCTTCCTCTTGGGCAGCGGGTGCCGCACCGGTGAGTGCTTCGTGGCTGAGGTCCAGGACTGGAACCCAGCCACGCGGCAGTGGTGGATTCCGGGCGAAGGGAAGGGGGCTGGGAAAACGGCGGGGGCAGCTCGGTGGGTGCGGCTGCCAGCGCGGACTGTGGATCTGTGCGGGCCCTTGCCGGAGGTCGGCCGGGCTTTTCTGACCGCCTACGGCAAGCCAATCGTGACCGGCACCGGCAGCGGCGGGCAGATGCAGACCGCCTTCAACAAGGCGAGAGATCTGGCAGGGCTGGGAGGTGATGTGACGCCGCACGTCCTGCGCCACACTTGGGCGACATGGTTCTACGCGCAGACCCGGGATTTCGGGGCGCTGATGGATCAGGGGGGATGGGCCAAGGCCGATATGGCGAACCGCTACCGCAAGCTGGCGCCAGATGACCTGGCAGACCGGCTGCTGGCTTTCGGATGGGATTTTCGGCAAGAATCCGTCAACTCGAAACCGGCCAAAGCGTTCCGCGTTGTATCCAATGAATGAATTTGCGGAACATTCGCCCTTAGCAGGGGCGTGCCTTCGACCACTCGGCCACAGCTCCGCCGCATCGTTTAAGGGGGATGGCAGCGCGGAGCAAGGGGAAAAGGTCAGGCGAAAAGATCAGCGATCTGCCCGGTTCAGCAGGCGGGCAGATCAAGGAAACCGGCCCCGTCGCGCCATCCGAACCGGCAGCGGGGGTGTTGTGGTCCTTAACTGTCGCAGCACTTCCTGTTAATTTCCATTCCAAACTGACCCGGGTTTTTCATCGAGAACTGACCCGCCTGAGGGTTATGTTCCGGGGGTCAGGCTTGGGTCAAGGCATGTGTG